>JBARVT010000086.1:0-1652 GCA_049646405.1 Alteraurantiacibacter sp. | reverse complement strand
AGCGCGCGCAGCGCCACTGCCATGTCCGAGGGATGGGTGGCGATGCAGTGCTCGGACGTGCCGAGCACGGCGTGGATGCGGTTCACCCCCTCCCGCGCCATGCAGCCCGATCCCGGCTCGCGCTTGTTGCAGGGCTGCGCGGTGTCGTAGAAATAGGGGCAGCGCGTGCGCTGCATCAGGTTGCCGCCGGTGGTGGCCTTGTTCCTGAGCTGACCCGAGGCGCCGGCCAGCAGCGCGCGCGACAGGACCGGATAGTCCCGGCGCACCCGCGCATCGGCGGCGAGGTCGGAATTGGTGACGAGCGCGCCGATGCGGAGCGAATTCTCGTGCTCCTCGATCTCGCGCAGGTCGAGCCGGGTCACGTCGATCAGCCGCTCCGGCGTCTCGATCTCCAGCTTCATCAGGTCGAGCAGGTTGGTGCCGCCGGCGATGATGCGCCCGTCAGCGCGCATGGCGTCGCTGGGGCTCTCGGCGCGAACATAGTCGAACTGCCTCATTCCGCAGCCTCCTGCCCGGTGAGCCCTTCCTCGGGCGCGGCATCGCGGATCGCCGCACAGATGCCCGGATAGGCCGAACAGCGGCAGATATTGCCGCTCATGCGTTCCTTGATCTCCGCCTCCGAGAAGTCCGGGACGGCCTCGATGTCGTCCGCGACATGCGAGGGCCAGCCCTGGCCGAACTCGTCGATCATCCCCTTGGCCGACACGATCTGGCCCGGCGTGCAATAGCCGCATTGATAGCCGTCGTGGCGCACGAAGGCGCGCTGCAGCGGCGACAGGGCGCCCGGCTCGCCGAGCCCCTCGATCGTGGTGATCTCATCGCCCTCGTGCATCACCGCCAGCGCCAGGCAGGAATTGATCCGCCGCCCGTTCACCAGCACGGTGCAGGCCCCGCATTGACCGTGATCGCAGCCCTTCTTCGATCCGGTCATATCCAGATGGTCGCGCAGCGCATCCAGCAGGGTCGTTCTCGGATCGACGTCGAGAGCGTGGCTCCCGCCATTGACGGAGAGAGTGAATTTCATGGCTAGCCCCATTGCTTGCTTCGCCCGGACAAGAACCGCCCGGGCGCTTGGTTCCGTGTTCGTCAGATCGGGAGGCGCTCGGTCGCACCGCTCCGCTCGAGCTGCCAGCTCGCGCCCCATTCCCCGTCCCGCCGCGACAGCACCAGATAGTTGCGCTCGGCGGTATAGGTTCGGCGCTGGCCGGGCAGGGGATGGAGTCGGATCGGATGGCCCTTGAGCGGCGCCTCCCCGAGCCGCGCCAGCAGCGACAGGCCGACCGGCATGGCCTTTGGCGGCGGCGGATGGCTGATGCCGGAGGCGACGAGCTGGTGCAAGGGGCTCGTCGCCGTCCTCATCGTGCCGCGCATGGCCAGGTGGATCTCGCCCGACAGCACGGTGAGCGCGTGGCCCTCGGCGTCGTGCACCTCCATCAGCGCCGCCAGCAAGCGCCGCCACTCGTCCCGGTGGGCATAGCTCTGCCACTGGTCGCGCAGGTCGTCCTCGTAATTCTCCATCCGCCGCGTCAGCTTCATCGCCCGCTCGATCAGCGACAGGCGCGGCCCGAGCGCCGGCACCGAGGAGACGACGAAGCTGCGCTCCCGGTGGCCCTTCAGCCCCGTCTCGAAGGCCTCCCAGCTTTCCTCGCTCA
>JBARVT010000085.1:0-14536 GCA_049646405.1 Alteraurantiacibacter sp. | reverse complement strand
CAGATGTGGATGAGCATCACCGACGCGTTCGAAAGCGGCGACGAAGCTGCCGCCGAACGGGTAGAGGAAGGCGAGGACTACCTGAAGGGCAAGTTCAAATCCGCGCTCGACGACGACGATCTCGATCCGCAGTCGCGCTCGGTCATCCAGCAGTGCTATGCCGAAGTCTGCGAAGGCGAAAAGTTTGGCGACATGATCGCGAAACAGCACGACTGATTTGTCGCTACTTAACGCCAAAAGGGCGCGGTTCTTTCGGGAGCCGCGCCCTTTTTAGCTTGGGTCACCCCTCCGGCGGCGTGTCGCGGTTGGTCGAACTGCTGTTCGTGTCGGTTTCTTCCGCCGCGCTTGCGGCTTTCTGCGATCCGAGCGCCTCACCTGTCAGACGGATATGGACGTCGCGCAGCTGGCTCGGGGACACCATCGACGGTGCTCCCATCATCAGGTCCTGCGCGCGCTGGTTCAGCGGGAAAGCGATGACTTCGCGGATGTTCGGCTCGTCCGCCAATAGCATCACGATGCGGTCGATCCCCGGGGCGGAGCCGCCATGCGGCGGGGCGCCCAGCTTGAATGCCTCGATCATGCCGCTGAAATTCGCGTCGACATCTTCGCGTGTATAGCCTGCGATCTCGAACGCCTTGTACATGATGTCCGGACGGTGGTTACGGATCGCGCCGGACGACAATTCGTAGCCATTGCAGACGATGTCGTACTGCCAAGCCTTGATCTCGAGCGGGTCGGTGTTCTCCAGCGCCTCCATCTCACCTTGCGGCATCGAAAAGGGGTTGTGGCTGAAATCCACCTTCTTCTGTTCGTCGTCATACTCGAACATCGGGAAATCGACGATCCAGCAGAACTTGAAGCAGTCCTGTTCGATCAGCTCCAGCGTCTCGGCAACGCGGGTTCGCGCGAGCCCCGCGAGCTTGACCGCGTCCTTCTCCTTACCAGCGGCAAAGAACAGCCCGTCATTCTCGCCGAGGCCGAGCGCATCGTAAATCGCCTGCATGCCTTCGCTACCGTGGTTCTTGGCGATGGGGCCGCCGAATTCGCCTGCCTTGCGGGTGACGTAACCCAGGCCGGAAAAGCCTTCTTTGCGCGCCCAGTCGTTCATCTCGTCGAAGAACTTGCGGCTTTTCTCGTTGGTGCCCGGTGCAGGAATTGCGCGGACCACACCGCCCCCGCCGATGATCTTCTCGAAGATGCCGAAACCCGATGAACGGAAATGATCGGAGACGTCGGCGATCTCGATGGGGTTGCGCAGATCCGGCTTGTCGGTGCCGTATTTCAGCATCGCCTCGGCATAGGGGATGCGCGGGAATTCGCCTGCGGACGTCACGCTCTTTCCGTTCGCGAATTCCTCGAACACGCCCGCGAGCACCGGCTCGATGGCCTGGAATACGTCTTCCTGCGTAACGAAACTCATTTCGAAATCGAGCTGGTAGAATTCGGGGCTACGGTCGGCGCGCAGGTCCTCGTCACGGAAGCAGGGCGCGATCTGGAAATAGCGGTCGAAGCCTGCCACCATCAGCAGCTGCTTGAACATCTGCGGCGCCTGCGGCAGTGCGTAGAAGGTGCCGGGATGCAGGCGGCTGGGTACGAGATAGTCGCGCGCGCCCTCGGGGCTAGAGGCTCCGAGGATCGGCGTCTGGAACTCGCTGAAACCCTGGTCGATCATGCGGCGGCGCAGGCTGGTGATGACCTTGTTGCGCAGCATGATATTGGCGTGGACCCGCTCGCGCCGCAGGTCCACGAAGCGGTATTTCAGGCGCACGTCCTCCGGATAATCCTCCGCCGACTTGACGATCAGCGGCAATTCCTCGGCATGGCTCTGCACGGTGACGTCGCGGGCGAACACCTCGATGGCGCCGGTCGGCAGGTTCGGATTGACCGCCGCCTCGTCGCGCAGCTTCACGGCGCCGTCTATCGTCACGACGCTTTCCAGCTTCAGCCGGTCGAGCACGGGCAGCGCCGGGCTGTCCTCGTCCGCCACGATCTGGGTGATACCGTAATGATCGCGCAGGTCCACGAACAGAACGCCGCCATGGTCGCGCTTGCGGTGGACCCAGCCAGACAGGCGGACGCTCGTCCCGTCGTCGGCCTTGGTAAGCTGTGCGCAGTTGTGGGTACGATAGGCGTGCATGGGGACTCTTTCCATTTCGGGGGCTATGGCGCTAAGGGCGCGCGCAAGATGCGCGGGGCCAGGGCCAGGCTTCACGCGCGCGCTAACAGGGTATGCACGGCGTTTTGTCAAGATTCGCTGAGGAATCGGCAGGGTCGGTGCGAGGTCGGTGAACCGGCCACAGACGAAGAACAGAGACGATGGAAATCCACCCCCTTATTACCGATACCGACACGCTTCGCGCATTGTGCGAACGAATGGCGCAGCACGAATTCGTGTGCGTCGACACCGAATTCATGCGCGAGAACACCTATTATCCGCTGCTCTGCCTGGTGCAGGTTGGGAACGAAGAGGAGGCCGCCGCGATCGACCCGCTGGCGGACGGTCTGGACCTTTCTCCGCTGTGGGACTTGCTGACCGATAACGACGAGGTGCTGAAGGTCTTCCACGCGGGCGGACAAGACGTGGAAATCGTCTACAATTTCACCGGGAAGACTCCCTATCCCATATTCGATACGCAGATCGCGATGATGGCGGTGAGCCAGTCCGAACAGATCGGCTATGCGAACCTCGTCGAGAGCTGGCTCGGCAAGACGATCGACAAGGGTGCGCGCTTCACCGACTGGAGCCGCCGCCCGCTGACCGACCGGCAGATCGAATATGCCATCGGCGATGTGACCTATCTCGCCAAGATTTTCCCCAAGCTGCTGAAAAAGCTCATCAAGACCGAGCGTGGCCACTGGCTGAACGCGGAAATGGAAAAACTGGCCGATCCGTCGAATTATGCCAACGATTTGAACGAAGCGTGGCGGCGAATCCGCGCGCCCGGTCGCAATCCGGCAGTGCTGGGGCGAATGAAAGCACTCGCCGCGTGGCGGGAGACTGAGGCGCAGGACAAGGATATTCCGCGCGGCCGCATCATCCGCGACGAAACGCTGGCCGACCTCGCCAGCCATCCGCCCAAGAAGCAGGCCGACCTCGCAAAGGTGCGCGGGCTGTCCAAGGCTTGGGCAGATAACGACATCGGCAGGCGGCTGCTCAAGGTGCTCAAAGATGCAGACCCTCTCCCGGCCGAGGAAATGCCGATGAAGGCCAAGCGCGGGGCACCCCTGGGCAAGGAAGGCGCGCTGGTGGCCGATTTGCTCAAGCTGCTCCTGAAAATCCGCGCGCGCGAGATCGACGTCGCTTCCCGCCTTCTCACCCGTGCGGACGAGCTGGAGGCGCTGGCCGCTGGTGTCCGCAAGCTGCCGATCCTCGACGGCTGGCGTTACGAAGTTTTCGGCAAGGATGCGTTGGAACTCGTCGAGGGCCGAATGGGCTTTGCGGTCGAGAAGGGGCGGCTCAAGATGACGCGGATCGAGGAGGCAGCGGAGTAGCGCGGAAGCCGTGAGCACCTACCTCCCAACCATCAAGCAGCTGCAATATCTCGTCGCGCTGCACGAGCATGGTCATTTCGGCCGTGCGGCGGAGGCATCCTTCGTTTCGCAGTCCACGCTGTCCGCTGGCCTTCGTGAACTGGAATCGCTGCTCGGCGTGACCCTGGTGGAGCGCAGCCGCCGGGTCGTGCGCTTCACGCCGCTCGGCAACAATGTCGTCGCCAAGGCGCACCGCGTGTTGCGCGAAACCGAGGAACTGGCCGAGCTGGTTCAGGCGGCGGGCAAGCCCTTGTCGGGCGAGCTGCGTATGAGCGTCATCCCCACTATCGCGCCGTTCCTGCTGCCGCGCATCCTGCCACGCCTGCGTAAGGAACGTCCCCAGCTCAAACTCTTCCTGCGCGAGGAAACGTCGGACCATGCAGTCGAATCGCTGCATCACGGACGCGCCGACTGCGTGCTGCTCGCACTCCCGTTCGCCACCGGAGATGTGGAGCAGGAGATCATTGCCGAGGACGATCTGTTCGTCGCCTTTCCGAAAGACGATCCGCGCGACCCGCCCGACGAGATCGCGCCTGCCATGATCGACGAGGGCAGGCTTTTGTTGCTGGAGGACGGGCACTGCCTGAAGGAACACGCGCTCGCCGCTTGCAACCGGCCCGAACTGCGGGCCAGCGCCACGATGATCGGCACCAGCCTGCACACGCTGGTGCAGATGGTCGATAACGGCCTCGGCCTTACGATGCTGCCGAAGATGGCGCTTGATGCAGGAATACTCGGCGATACGGACGTGGTTGCGCGGCCGCTGAAGGGCCGCAAGACAAGTCGGCAGATCGCACTCGTCTGGCGCGCCAACAGTCCGCGCGCCGACGAATTCCGTCTGCTGGCCGAAGAATTGCGCGCTGGCTGACGATCTTGGAAAGATTGGCGGGGTCACCCGTTAAGTCTTTGTGCTCCGAATAATAAGTCTCCTCCCACCGCTGGTCCTCACGCTCGCAGCCTGCGAACCGCCGGATACTGCCTCTCCCGCATCGGGCGCTGCGCCCGCGGACGAAGCGATGGCCACCGAACAGGCCAAGGACGCGGTGGAAGTGGAGCTGCCCGAACAGGTCGTTATCGCGCGCAACGCTCTGGCCGATCGTATCGACGCGATTGCCGCGGATTACGGCAACACTCTCGGCATTGCGGTGGTCGACGTACAGACCGGCTGGACCACCGGCTTCAACGCCGAAACCCGCCTGCCGCAACAAAGCGTAAGCAAGCTTTGGGTTGCGCTGACGGTAATGCGCGAAGTGGATGCAGGCGCGATGACGCTCGATCAGCCAATCACGCTCACCCGCGAAGACCTGGCCGTCTTCCACCAGCCGATCCGCGCCGAGATCCTGCGCAGCGGCTCGCTTACCACCGACATCGCCGATCTGCTGCAACGTGCGCTTATCAGCAGCGACAACACCGCCAACGATGCCGTGCTCAAAGCTGTCGGCGGGCCGGACGCCGTGCGCGAAACCATCGCCGCGCTCGACCTTGGCGATATCCGATTCGGCCCCGGCGAAAGGCTGATGCAAAGTGAGATCGCAGGGCTCACATGGCGGCAGAGCTACGCCTTTACGCGGCAGGGCTTTTTTGATGCGCGCGACAAGGTGCCCGATGCCCGCCGTGCCGCAAGATTCCGTGCCTATGTCGATGATCCGGTCGACGGCGCGGCCCCGCTCGCCATCGCAACCGCCCTCGCCCGGCTGGCGCGTGGCGAATTGCTATCGGAGGCCAGCACCCGCTTCCTTCTCGACGCGATGGCCGATGCGAAGAGCGGCCCGCGCCGGTTGAAGGGCGGCACGCCCGATGGCTGGACGATCGCGCACAAGACCGGCACCGGCCAGTATTACGACGGGCGGCAATCGGGTTATAACGACGTGGCCCTGCTCTACGCGCCCGACGGCTCCGCCTATGCCATCGCCGTCATGATCGGCGAAACGCGCAGCGGTGTTCCGGCAAATATGGACATGATGCAGAACGTCACCCGCGCCGTCGCCGAGTATCACGAAGGGTTGCAGGTCGCGGTCGAGCCCTGACGGCTTGCGGCACGCGCGCCGTACGATAGAAGGCGCGCATGGTCACCCAGAAGATCAAGGACCAGCTCCGCCGTATCCCCGCGATCCGCAATTTGCTGCCGTGGGAGGGCGTTGGGCGCTTCAAGGCGAACCTGTCCGAGGTGCACGAGCGCGTGGGCCATAGCGATCTCGAACGCCTGTTCCTTGCCCATGACGGTCCGCGCCTCAACAAATGGCTGCATTACCTGCCGATCTACGACCGCTACCTCTCGCCATGGCGGGGTCGGGCGCTGCGCATGCTGGAGATCGGCGTGTTCGGAGGCGGGTCGCTGAAGCTGTGGCGCGACTATTTCGGGCCGGACGCGGTGCTGTTCGGCGCGGACATCAATCCCCAATGCGCCGCGCATGACGGCGCGCACGGACAAGTGCGCATCGGCGACCAGTCCGATCCCGCGTTCCTGCGCGGCGTTGTCGAGGAAATGGGCGGCGTCGACATCGTGCTCGACGATGGCAGCCATGTCATGGAGCATCTTTCCGCGTCGTTCGATACGCTGTTCCCGCTACTCACCACCGGGGGGCTCTATATCGCCGAAGACCTGCACACCGCCTATTGGCCAAGCTATGGCGGCGGGCTGCGTCACCGCGACAGCTTTATCGAACGGGCGAAGGATACGGTGGACGACATGCACCACTGGTATCACCGCGAAGGCGTGCGCAATCCGGACATCGGCGATGCCGTGGGCGCGTTGCATTTTCATGACAGCATGGTGGTGATCGAAAAGGCCGGGCCGCAGCGGCCCGTGCATGTCGTCGTCGGTAATTGACGATCAATCCATGTGCTTGAGGCCGACGCGCAGGTAATCCCAGCCTGTCACCACGGTCAGCGCCGCGGCGCTCCACAGGCTGAACAATCCGACGCTGCGGATCCACTGGTCCTGCCAGGTGCCGCATCCGCCGACCGCATCGAGCGAGGCGCAGGGCTGGCCATGCACTGCGCCGCCAAGGATCAGCGCGCCGAGAGCCACGAGCTGGAAGGTCGTCTTCCACTTGGCCAGCTTCGACACGGGCATGCTCACCTGCAGGCCACCAAGGAATTCGCGCAGGCCCGATACCGCGATCTCGCGGATCAGGATGATGAGGCCAGCAACCACATGCAGATCACCGACATAGGGGCCCCGCAGCATGCCCTGCGCAGTCAGGATCAGGATGACGGTCGCCACCATTATCTTGTCCGCGATGGGATCGAGGAAAGTGCCGAGCTTGCTCACCGCGCCCGAGCTGCGCGCCAGCATCCCGTCGAAATAATCGGTCACAGCGATGATCGAGTAAAGCACGAAGGCGGCATAATAGCCCAGCGCCCAGTCCGGCCACCACAGCAGGAAGCCCAGCAGCGGTAGCATCAGGATGCGCGACAAGGTGAGGATGTTGGGCAGCGTCCACATGCCGCCCACCCCTAGCGGACAAGTCCGGCGGGAAAAAGCGTGGCCCCTGCAATGAATTGACGATAAGCCCCTTCCCCACGGACCGGGGCGGGGAAGAGGCGGCGACTTGTACGATTCACGACATCTGCTGAAGGTGCGGCGCTTCCTGCCGCTCTTCGTCACCCAGTTGCTGAACGCCTTCAACGACAATCTCTACAAGACGACAATGGTGCTGTTCGTTGTCTACACTGTATACAATTCCGCCGACACCGAACTGATCTTCTCCAGCCTGGCATCGGGCCTGTTCATCGTCCCGTTCTTCCTGCTGTCTGCCATAGCCGGGCAGCTTGCCGACATGCGCGACAAGGCAAAGCTGATCCGCCGGATCAAACTGGCGGAAATCGGGCTGATGATCGTCGGGGCGACAGGGCTGTTTATGGCGTGGAACGGCATCGCGGTGGATGCGGTCGCCATCCCGCTGTTGATGCTCACCCTGTTCGGCACCGGAGTGCAGTCGAGTTTCTTTGGACCGATCAAATATTCGATCCTGCCGCAACATCTGGAGAAAGACGAGGTGCTGGCGGGCACCGGGCTGGTCGAGGCCGGCACCTATATCGCTATCATGGCGGGCGTAATTCTCGCCGGGTTCCTGACCGAGCACGTGGAGCTGGCCGCCTTCGCCATCATCGGCGTTTCCGTCGTCGGCTATCTCGTCGCACGGCAGGTGCCGCCTGCACCGCCGCTGGGCGAGAAGGAGCCCATCGACTTCAACCCGTTCACGTCCTCCTGGAAGCTCATTCGCGAGGTCACCCATCACCGCGAGGTGTTCTTCGCCATCATCGCGATCAGCTTCTTCTGGACTATCGGCAGCGTGCTGTTCATCCAGTTCCCGCCGCTCGCCAAGAACGTGATGTATGCCGATCCCACTGTGGCGAGCCTGTTCCTCGTCTCCTTCTCCATCGGTGTGGCCATCGGCTCGGTTGTCATCAACATGATGCTCAAGGGCCGCGTCTCGGCGCGCCATGCGCCGATCTCGGTGGCGCTGATGGGCGTGATGGTCGCGGCGTTCTATTTCGTGTGCAAGGCGTGGAATGCAGGGGTGGAGGACGAGCGGCTGATGGATATCGCCACTTTCCTCTCCTACCCGCTCGCCTGGGCTGTGCTGGGCAGCCTGCTTCTGGTGGCGATCTTCGGCGGGATGTTCGTTGTCCCGCTTTATGCCTTCCTCACCACCAAGGTGCCACCGTCTCAGACAAGCCGCGCAGTTGCGGCGAACAACATCGTCAATTCGGGCGCGATGACGGCGGGCGCGCTGCTCGCGCTTGGCCTCAGCGCGGTGGGCGTGCCGCTGGCCGAGCAGGTGCTACTTAGCGCAGGCATGTGCGGAATTTCGGCATGGCTGGGCCAGCGACTGCACGTGGCCGAACTGGCGGCCGAGGCCGACAATCCGCTGCCATTGCCCGGCGGCGGTTAGGCGATGAAAGTGAACGTCGCCACGAAACCGGCGGCGTAGGTCGCGAGCACGGTTTCGGCTTCCTTGCGCGTCAGGTCGAGGCGCAGGCGCCAGGGCACCTGCCGCTCGATCTCATTCGCCCGGCGAAGGACATGCGGGGGCAGCGAGGCCCGGAAGGGGTGGCGAGCCGACTCATCGGTCAGGACTAGTGCGCGTCTCATGATGTCACCTTAACCCTTTGGTAACCAATTCGGGTATCGCCCTGTCGTTCCTGTCCACAAGCGGGACGGCGTGGCTCACCTTGTGGATAGTTGCCGCCGAAACGACGGGCGGCTAGGTGAGCGTCATGAAAGACACCGCCTCGCGCAGCGCCGCCCGCCTCCTTGTCGATTGCCTTGCCGAACAGGGCTGCGACCGCGTCTTCACCGTGCCGGGCGAAAGCTTCCTGCCCGTCCTCGATGCGCTGGCAGGGCACGAGACGATCCAGACGGTGACGTGCCGACAGGAAGGCGGCGTCGCTTTCATGGCCTGCGCCGACGGAACGATGACAGGGCGGCCCGGCGTGGCCTTCGTCACCCGTGGACCGGGCGCGACCAATGCCAGCATCGGAGTGCATGTCGCGATGCAGGATTCTCAGCCGATGATCCTGTTCGTCGGCGACGTCGATCGGGGGATGCGCGACCGCGAGGGTTTTCAGGAAATCGACTTCCCTGCCTTTTTCGGACCCATCGCCAAATGGGCGGCGAAGATTGACGATGCCAGCCGCATTCCCGAATATATCGCGCGCGCCTGGGCGACGGCGATTTCCGGCAGGCCCGGTCCGGTGGTGCTCGCCCTGCCGGAGGATATGCTGCACGAAGACGGTATCGCCTCTCCTGTCCGTCCGGCGATAACGAAGCCCGCACAGGCGCCCTGCCCCGACACCATGCTGACGATGATGCAGATGATCGGCGATGCCGCCTCGCCCGTCGCTATCGTCGGCGGTGCGGGCTGGAACGAGCGGGCGCGGCATTATTTCACGCAGTTTGCCGAGCGCATCGGCATTCCCGTCGCCACCGCTTTTCGGCGGCAGGACGCGATTGCCAATACGTCGCCGGTCTTCGCCGGCAATCTCGGATACGGCCCCAATCCCAAGCTCGCCCAGCGTGTGCGGGAGGCGGATTTGCTGCTGGTGGTCGGTGCGCGCATGGGCGAAGCGACGACCGATGGCTACGCCCTCGTCACGCCCGACCATCCCGACCAGATCTTGATCCACGTCCACCCGGATCCGGACGAGCTGAACAGTGTCTATCGTACCGAACTCGCCCTATGCGCCGACACGGCCGAATTCGCCGAAAGTGCGGCGCTGTGGGATGATGGCGGAATCGTGGATTTCGATTGCGGGGCAGAGGCACATGCCGAGTGGGAAGCATGGAGCACGCCGCGCGAGGACGCGCAGTTCGATCTCGACCTTGCTCTCGCCATGGCGACACTGCGGCGCGAGCTGCCCACTGATGCCGTAATCTGCAACGGCGCGGGCAATTTCTCGAGCTGGTGGCACCGCTACTGGCGCTACGACACATTTCCCTCGCAACTGGCGCCCACGGCGGGCGCGATGGGATATGGCGTGCCCGCCTCGGTCGCCGCCGCCTTGCGGCTCCCAGACAGGCTGGCCGTGGCCGCAGCTGGTGATGGCGATTTTCTGATGAACGGCCAGGAACTGGCGACCGCCGCCCAGTACGGGCTCGACCTGTTTGTCGTCCTGTTCGACAATTCGACTTATGGCACGATCCGCATGCATCAGGAACGAGAGTATCCCGGCCGCGAGAGCGCAACGCATCTCGCCAATCCCGATTTCGCGTTAATGGCGCAAAGCTATGGCGGCTGGGGCAGGCGGGTCGCAAATAATGTCGAATTCGACGCGGCGGTGGAGGAAGCGATGGGCCGCAAGGGCATCCGCCTCATCCATTGCATCACCGATATCGAACAGCTTGCCGCGACGGGCATCACAATCAGCGCGCTGCGAAACCGCTAGCGCTTGGTCATTCCACCATCGACGAGATATTCACTGCCGGTGACATAGCTCGCATCGTCGGACAGCAGAAAGAGCGCGATCTTCGCGGCCTCTTCGGCTTCCCCGAACCGGCCCAGTGGAACCTGCTGCGTGACCTGTTCGGCAAATTCCTTCTGCTTGTCCTCCGACATGCCCGTCAGCTCTACGAAGCGCGTGTCGATCGGGCCGGGCGCGACTGAATTGACGCGGATCTTGCGCGGCGCGAGCGCAGTCGACCATGACCGCGCATGTGCAAGACAAGCGGTTTTCGTCGCCGCGTAGAAGGCACCCTGCGCCTGACCGAGATAAGGCGCTACCAAGCTGGGAAAGTGCACCGCACCGCCATCGTTCAACTGGTCCATCAGCCCCGCTATCCATCTGGTCGCGTTCACCTTGCGACGGGTCGCCTTCGAAAGCGGTTCCGCGCAAACAGAAAGGGCCACCGCTGGGTGGCCCTTTCCATCGCCGGTCATAACTCGCTTGAGCCTACCGGCAGAAAAAGTGTCGGGTCAGATGTCGTTGCCCATCTTGCCCTTGACTTCGCCCTTGAGCTGCTGGGCTTCGCCCTTGCGCTCTTGCTTGGCGCCTTCGGCGCGGGTTTCGGGATTGCCCGATTCTTGCTTCACATTGCCGATTGCTTCGTTGGTGTTACCTTTGATCTTGTCAGTGAGTTCACCCATGATAATTCTCCTTGCCTGATGCGGCGGCGAGTATCGCGCGCCTATTGCCAAACCAACGGAGGTGCCGGGCAAAGGTTCCAATTTACCCCTTTGATTTCGCGACGATAATATCCCACTCGCCCGGTCGGATTTCCGCCACGGACAGGCGCGATAAGCGGACCAGTTCAATGCCTTCGAGCGTTTGATCTGCCTTGATCTCTTTCAACGTCACAGGCCGGGCGAAAGACTCGACCGGTTCGATCTTCACGGTCGGCCATTTGCCCTCCGGATCGGTCGGATCGACCAGCCCCGCCTCACTCACTTCGGCCACTCCGACGATCTCCAGTCCTTTGTTGGAGTGGTAAAAGAAACAGCGGTCGCCAACTTCCATAGCCTTGAGATTGTTCGCCGCGCGATGGTTGCGCACTCCGTCCCAGATCGTCTCGCCATCGCGCACGAGATCGTCCCATGAATATTTGAACGGCTCCGATTTCATCAGCCAGTAACTGGGCAAAAGGTCCTCCTCCTCGTCTGCCGCGCGACTAGCGAATGCCGCTGCGCGGGGCAATTAACCGATCGTTGACCCCGTTATACGATAAGCGGTCACTGAACAGGATTTCCGTGGAGGAATGTCGGCATTTCTACGCTGGCCGAAACCGAAGGCAAAAGCGCCATTGCGAAAGGCATGAAGGCCGCCGAGCGCGACCTCGTGGCGCTTGGCATTGCAATTGCCGCAATCATCCTGTTTGTCGGCACGGGAGGCTCACTTATGCCGCAGATCGTGCGCGCATGGAGTGGCGCGGCCGCCCCGCCGGACGCAATGCTGGTCAACGCCGTTCTTCTCAACATCGCGCTGCTGACCTTCGGCTGGCGCCGCTATGCCGATTTGCAACACGAAGTCGGTATGCGGCGCGAATCAGAGGAACGGGCGCGCACGCTGGCCGAACGCGACGCGCTCACCGGCTGCCTCAACCGTCGCAGCGGCCCGGCCGCGTTGCAGGGCCTGCTCGATGCGGCGCGCCAAAGTGGCGAAGATGCCGCGGTGCTCGTCATCGATTTCGACAATTTCAAGCAGGTCAACGACAGGTATGGCCACAGCACCGGCGATGTCGTGCTCAACACGATTGCCGAGCGGCTTTCCTCCTGCCTACCCAACGGCGCCGTCATCGCCCGGATCGGCGGCGATGAATTTGCCTGTGCCTTCCCTTTCAACCGCAACAGCCGCGACCGAGTGGATGCGAGCGTAGACACGCTGGTACGCAGAGTTGCCGCGCCGATCGTTATCGACGAATCGGACATCGTCGCGACCATCTCCGTCGGTGTGGCCAGCAGCGGCACCGAGGCAGATGGCGAAACGCCGCTTTCCGCCAAGCGCCTGATCCATCGCGCCGATATCGCGATGTACCACGCCAAGGCCGGTGGCCGAAACCGCCATTCGTGGTTCGAACTGCAGATGGAAGAAGACAAACGGTTCCGCGCGCGGATCGAAACGAGCATCCGCAATGCGCTGAAGCACGGCGAATTCGTGCCCTATTACGAACAGCAGGTGGACCTTGAAAGCGGAGATATCGTCGGCTTCGAAATGCTGGCGCGCTGGCATTCGCAAGATTTTGGCGTCGTCGGGCCGGACACCTTCATCCCCGTCGCCGAGGAGATCGGGCTGATCGGCGAATTGTCCGAACAGCTGATCCGTCAGGCATTGCGCGACGCAAGCGCGTGGGACAATTCGATCTCACTCGCGGTGAATATCTCGCCCTTGCAACTGCGCGATCCGTGGTTTTCGCAGAAAATTCTCCAGATGCTATCAGAATGCGGCTTCCCCGCTGCGCGGCTGGAAATCGAGATCACCGAAAGCTGCCTGCACGAGGATATCGGCGCGGTGCGATCGATGATCACCAGCCTGCGCAACCAGGGTGTACGCGTCAGCCTTGATGATTTCGGCACCGGTTATTCGAGCCTGTCGCAGCTGCGTTCGCTGCCTTTCGACCGGCTGAAGATCGACCGTAGCTTCGTCTCCGAAATTGGGTCTGATGAAATCGGCAGCGAACTGCTCAACGCCATCGTGGCATTGGGGCGCGGCCTGTCGCTGCCCGTTACCGCGGAGGGGATCGAGAACGGCACCGTGCTCGAAAAGCTGCGCAACTTGGGCGAGATCAAGGGTCAGGGCTATCTCTATGGCCGGCCCGAGGATGCCGACGCCGTGCTGGCGCGGCTCGGCAACGCGGGTCTGCTCGCCGTGCCTGTGCCGCCCGGTTTCGACGAACTGGCCTTGCGCACCGCCTGATTCCATTGCGCCCGCCCGCCCCGGTCCCTAGGTGGCGCAGCATGCGGGTTCCCTTCGTCAAGATGCACGGCCTCGGCAACGATTTCATCGTGCTCGACGCGCGCGAGACAGCGCTACCCGCGCTCGCCGCGACCACGGTGCGCGCGCTGGCGGACCGCCGCGAGGGGATTGGCTGCGACCAGCTGATCGTACTGGAGCCGGATGAGAGCTCGGATTGCCGGATGCGGATATTCAACCAGGACGGCGGCGAGGTCGAGGCTTGCGGCAACGCCTCGCGCGCGGTGGGCCTGCTGCTGGGCGAGCCCGCGCAGATCGCAACGGCGGGCGGCGTGATCGAGGTGCGCCCGGATGATAACGGCATAGCGGTCGACATGGGCCACCCGCGCTTCGACTGGGACGCAATCCCGCTCTCTTATGCGATGGATACGCTCGCCATGCCTGTCGGCTGGGACGATCTGGAGCAGCCCGTCGCGGTCAATGTCGGCAACCCGCATGTCGTGTTCTTCGTCGAGGACAATGACGCGGTGCTGCTCGACAGCCTTGGCCCGGTGATCGAGCAGGACGAGCTGTTTCCCGAGCGCATCAACGTCAATGTCGCCACCGTGGAGGATGCGCAGACCATCCGACTGCGGGTGTGGGAGCGCGGTGCGGGCCTGACGCGCGCTTGCGGAACGGGCGCGTGTGCGACGGCGGTGGCAGCGATGCGGCGCGGGCTGGTCGAACGCGCAGTTACCGTGCACCTGCCCGGCGGACCGCTCGCCATCACCTGGGGCGAGGACGACCGCATCACGATGACCGGCCCTGCCGTCGAGGCCTGTCGCGGCTCCTTCGAATGGGACGATTACGCGTGACAGCCGAAGTGATTTCACTCGGCTGCCGCCTTAACATCGCCGAGAGCGAGCGCATCGCCGCACTGGTGGCGGAAGAGGACGTAGTGGTCGTCAACAGTTGCGCGGTGACCAGTGAGGCGGTGCGCCAGACACGGCAGGCGATCCGCAAGGCCCGCCGCGCGCGGCCCGGTGCGCGGCTGCTCGTCACTGGCTGCGCCGCGGATATCGAGCGTGACCAGCTCGCCGCCATGCCCGAGGTGGACGGCCTTGTCGCCAACACTGCGAAGCTCGATGCGCGTGCGTGGAATGTGCCCGAGCGC
>JBARVT010000084.1:0-3365 GCA_049646405.1 Alteraurantiacibacter sp. | reverse complement strand
GCCGCTGCTGCCCGTTGTTCCGCTCACCGCCGCGCTCGTGCAGCGCCGCCTGCTCGAACCGATCCGCCACCGCGAGCTGCTCGACACCGTCGTCCCCGACCTCGCCGAGGATATGGCGCGGGAGCTGGAAGGGCGGGGCGAGGGGGCGCGGCGGCTCCAGCTCGGCCTGTGGAGGGTGGATGGCGAGGTCGTCTGGCGGGAACTGGAGATGGCCGCCGCCACCCGTGATCCTGCGCATATCTGCCGCCTCTTCGCTGCGAAGCTGGACGATGTCGATGCCGGCTTCGGGATCGAGATGCTGCGGCTGCGCGCCAGCTGGGCGGAGCCGCTGGCGCTGGATCAGGCCGATATCGAGGCCGCCGCCGAGGCGCACGGCACCAGCCTTGCCGCTTGTCTCGACCGGCTGACCGCACGGCTCGGCAGCAAGGCGGTGCAGCGCCCCGTCCCCTTCGACAGCCATATCCCGGAACGCGCCCAGCGCTGGCAGCCGCCGCTGGAAGCCGAGCCTGCCAACCAGGGCGAGCTCGCCTTTCACTCGCGGCCCCTGAAGCTGCTGGACCGGGCGGAGCGTATCGACGTACTCTACGCCACGCCCGACGGCGATCCCCGCCGCTTCCGCTGGCGCGGCAAGGTGTTCGAGATCGCGCGGGCAGAGGGGCCGGAACGCATCGCCCCCGAATGGTGGCGCGAGAAGGGCGGCACCCGGCTGCGCGACTACTACCGCGTGGAGGAGGAAAGCGGTGCGCGCTACTGGATCTACCGCCTCGGCCTTGCCGGCGACGGTCGCGGCGGGGAGCCGGACTGGTTCCTGCAAGGCCTGTTCGCTTGACGACGTTGACAGTGCGAAAGTCTGTCCACTCGGCCTGATTACCTGTCTTTAATGCTCAAGTCCCCGAACGGCGAAATTGCCACCTCAGACGATACCCCTGATGCCAGGCGAGCGACCAGTTCTGTCGGGAGTCTTGTCGAACAGCAATGCGCGCACGAGCTGCGCCGTACGTCCGAGAAAAGCCGTTGCGAGGCTCGTAATGGCGCGGTCCGTGGCGAGCAACCGCGTCAGCGCCGCATTGCCATGCAGGCGCACACCGGCCCGCTGCGGCGGCAGGTTCCGCGCCATATCACGAAGCTCGGGCAGCAGCCCGGCCGCCTCTCCCGCAAACAGTTCCGCGCCGTCGCGGGCGAAGTCGGGGGAGCGCATTCGCCCCTCGGCTCAACCCCCCGCAGCCACCTCGCGCGCGCGCTTGTTCCGCTGCACCATGTTGAGCAGTTCCACGCCAACCGAAAAGCCCATCGCGACGTAGATATAGCCCTTCGGCACGTGGAAGCCGAAGCCGTCGGCTATCAGCACCACGCCAATCATCACGAGGAAGGCGAGGGCGAGCATCACCAGCGTCGGGTTCCTCTCGATGAACTTCGCCAGCGGGTCCGCGGCGACCATCATCACGCCCACGGTGATCACCACGGCGGCGACCATGATCGGCACGTGGTCGGTCATGCCGACGGCGGTCAGGATCGAATCCACCGAAAAGACGAGGTCGATGGCGATGATCTGGGCGATGACCGAACCGAACGCGGCGGTGCCCGCGGCTACGGGGGAAGGCGTCTTGTCCATGATGTCGCCGGAATTGTCTTCCGGCTCCATCGAATGGTGGATTTCCTTGGTCGCCTTCCACAACAGGAACAGTCCGCCCGCCAGCAAAATCAGGTCGCGGCCCGAAAAGGCGGTCTCGAACGTCGGCTCCCCGTATTCGTTGGGCGAACCTACGATACCCAAATCGAACAGCGGCTGCGTCAACGTCACGATCCAGCCGATCAGCATCAGCAGGCCGATGCGCATGATCAACGCAAGCGACAGGCCGATACGGCGCGCTTTCGACTGCTGGTGCACCGGCAGCTTGTTCGAAAGGATGGCAATGAAGATGAGGTTGTCGATGCCGAGTACGACTTCGAGCGCGATAAGCGTGAGCAGCGCCAGCCAAGCGGCCGGGTCCGACAGAAGGGCCATGATATCCATCGCCGCTCCATGGCGAAGGAAAATGGTGCTGCCAACTGCAAAAAAGGGCGCATCCGTTGGACGCGCCCTTTCCGAGATTTCATTCTCATTATCGGCTTGGTGGAATCACGGCAGATCGAAGAAATCGACTGCTCCGCTCGCGAGGCTGTAATACGCTCCGACGACCTTCAGGCGCCCGGCGCGTTGCGGTTCGAGCATCAGGGGATCGGTCCCCTGACGCAGTTGCCTCACGACGCGGCGGACGTTGGACCTCACTGAATTATCAAGCAGATCGCCTGGTTCGTTCCTTGCTTGCAAGACAGCCGGAATGATCGGTTCGATCATCGGCCCAATCGAGCCGGGAAAAGTTGCATTCGCCGTCACAACCTCGGTAGCGGCCTTCACCGCCCCGCAGCTTTCATGGCCCATCACGACCACTAGCGGGACATTGAGTACCGCCACGGCATATTCGATGGAGCCGAGCGCCACGGTGTCGACCGTATTCCCGGCGTTGCGGATGATGAACAGTTCGCCAAGGCCGCGACCGAAGAGAAGTTCGGGCGGGACGCGGCTATCCGAACAGGTAACGTATGCCGCGAACGGGTTTTGACCCGCAGCCAGTTCCAGGCGGCGCTGTGCGCTGGTCAAGACGCTGGTCTGCTCCCCACGCAGAAATGCTTCGTTGCCTTCCCTCAGCAAGGCAAGCGCCTGGTCCGGTGTCAATTCGGAAGCAGGCGCAACAGCGATCGTCGCGCTTGCATCCTGCGCCGCAGCAGTACAGCCGCCGATGATGGACGCTGCGCCAAGAGCGCCGCCGGTTGCCATAAGATCACGTCGTGAAATCATATCGTCCTTCTCCTGTCGAGCAGAGGGACGGTATGTCTTGATGGTCCCTCTGGTTTACGTCCGACATCACGAGCGGAAGCTCGCCAGAGGGGCCCGGTACGCGCGGACGAAACTATCGAGGGGAAGCCCAAAAGAAAAGAGCGCAACCCGAAAGTCGCGCTCTTTTCGTCTACCGACGTTTTATCAGGCGGTTTCAGTCAGCCGATCATTGCCGGCCAAGCCTTCTCCACCGGACAGGAACTGTAGCAGATCATCACCCAGGCGCTCTGTCTGCGTGGCGAACACGGCATGCGGTTCGCCTTCGTATTCGATCAACCGCGCGCTCGGCACTTTTTCGGCAACCTGACGGCCGGTGGCGTCGATCGGCACGGTTTTATCCTTGGTGCCGTGGATCACGAGCGTCGGAACATCGAAGCTGGCGAGATCGGGGCGGAAATCGGTAGTAGCGAAAGCATCCGCCGATTGCAGCGTGGCATACTGGCTCGCATGCATGGTCGTGTTCCACGCCCACTGCCGCTCCTCGTCG
>JBARVT010000083.1:0-2451 GCA_049646405.1 Alteraurantiacibacter sp. | reverse complement strand
CTCTGGAGCAATGCCTGAAGCGCGGTGCGATAGCGGCAGCCGAAGTGATCTCGCATTACGGCCCGCGCCCGGAGGCGGATTTGAAGGCGCTGATGACGGAGAAGCTGGGTCAGGTGACGGGTTAGCTTCTTAGGTTGAGTTCCTAGCCCCGCTCCAGCTCCCGCCAGCCAATGTCGCGCCTGGAAAACCCGGTCGGAAATTCCACCGAATCCACCGCCGCATAGGCTGCATCACGCGCTTCGCGAATGTCGTCGCCCAGCGCCGTGACGTTCAGCACGCGCCCGCCATTCGCTACCAGCGCGCCTTCCGGCGTCAACTTCGTGCCTGCGTGGAAGACCGTTACTTCGTCGCTCTGCTTCACGCCCGAAAGGTTGATCGTGCCGCCCTTTTCGGGCGTGCCGGGATAGCCCTTGGCCGCCATCACCACCGTCATCGCGGTTGCACTCGCAAAGCGGGCGGGGCGCTGGTCGGCCAGCGTGCCTTGGATGCAGGCCATCCTGGAATCGGCGATGTCGCTTTCCAGCCGCATCATCAGCACCTGGCATTCGGGGTCGCCGAAGCGGCAATTGTATTCGACTAGCTTCAGCCCGTCCTCGGTCAGCATCAGTCCGGCATAAAGAACGCCGCGATAGGGCACGCCTTCCTCTTTCATCTGGCGCACGGGGGGAAAACGATGCGCTCCATGGCCTCGGCGACCAGCGCTTCGGTCATCACCGGGGCGGGGGAATAAGCGCCCATGCCGCCGGTATTGGGACCGGTATCGCCTTCGCCCACGCGCTTGTGATCCTGCGCGGTGCCGAAGGGGATGACGGTCTCGCCATCGGTCAGCGCGAAGAAGCTCGCTTCCTCGCCGTGCATGAATTCCTCGATCACGACCTCGGCGCCCGCATCGCCGAACGCGCCGCCGAACATGTCGGCCAGCGCCTCTTCCGCGTGCTCGAGAGTATCAGCGATCACAACGCCCTTGCCCGCCGCCAACCCGTCCGCCTTGAGCACGAAGGGCGG
Organism: Alteraurantiacibacter sp.; assembly: GCA_049646405.1. Taxonomy (GTDB): domain Bacteria; phylum Pseudomonadota; class Alphaproteobacteria; order Sphingomonadales; family Sphingomonadaceae; genus Alteraurantiacibacter. Next base: position 1,446 of record JBARVT010000083.1, on the reverse strand, counting down.
GGCGAAGGTGCCGAGCGCCTTGCGCGCCTGATCGAGCGAGGTGCAGCGCACGTAACCGGCGGTGGGAATGTTCGCGCGGCCGCACAATTCCTTGGTGAAGGCCTTGCTGCCCTCAAGCTGTGCGGCGGCTTTCGACGGGCCGAAGGCAGCGATGCCCGCCTCGCGCAGCGAATCCGCAAGGCCGTCCACCAGCGGCGCTTCCGGCCCGATCACGACGAGGCCGATATCGTGGCTCTTGGCAAAAGCGATCACCTCGTCGTGCTTTGCCGAATCGACCGAGACGAGCGTCGCGCAATCCGTCATGCCGGGATTGCCGGGGGATACATAGAGCGTGCCGCCCTCGCCGGCGATGCTGCGCGATTGCGCCAGCTTCCAGCACAGGGCATGCTCGCGGCCGCCCGACCCCAGGACAAGGATATTCATGGCTGCGGACTCCCCCTTCGACGACGCTGGAGATACTGGTGGCAACAGACTGGTAGCCGCGAGCCGCGACGGCGACAATGCCGCGCCTCTGTCGGTAAGTGAAATTGCCGCCGCGCTGAAACGCACGGTGGAGGACCGCTTCGGCTTCGTCCGGCTGCGCGGCGAACTGTCAGGCGTGAAACGTGCGGCCTCGGGCCATTACTACATGAGCCTGAAGGACGAGAACGCCGTGCTCGACGCGGTGATGTGGCGCGGCAATGCAGGGCGGCTGGGTTTCCTGCCCGAAGACGGGGTGGAAGTGGTCGCGAGCGGCAAGATCACGACCTATCCGGGGCGCTCCAAATACCAGATCGTCGTCGAGCGGATGGAGATCGCGGGCGAAGGCGCGCTGCTCGCCTTGCTGGAGAAAAACCGCAAGAGGTTCGAGGCCGAGGGCCTGTTCGCCAACACCCGCCGCCTGCCCTTCGCGCCGCGCGTGATCGGGGTGGTTACATCGCCCACGGGCGCGGTGATCCGCGATATTCTCCACCGCCTGGAGGACCGCTTTCCTACCCAAGTGATCGTCTGGCCGGTGATGGTGCAGGGCAAGGGCGCGGCAGAGCAGGTCGCGGCGGCGTTGCGCGGTTTCGGGGCTTTGGTGGAAGGCGGCGCAGTTGCGCGGCCCGACCTGCTGATCGTCGCGCGTGGCGGCGGCTCTATCGAGGATCTGTGGGCTTTCAACGAGGAGCCGGTGGTGCGGGCCGTCGCCGGATCGCCGATCCCCGTCATCAGCGCTGTGGGGCATGAGACCGACACGACGCTGTGCGATTTCGCTGCAGACCGCCGCGCGCCCACCCCGACTGCGGCTGCCGAGATGGCAGTGCCGGTGAAGCGCGAGCTCGCAGCGACGCTGGACGAGCTGGCGCTGCGCAAGCGCAAATGCGTGATGCGACCGGTCGATCTCGGGCGCGAGCGGCTGACTGCGCGGGCCGAGCGATTGCCGACGGTGGACACCCTGCTCCAGCCCCATGCGCAGCGTGTGGA
>JBARVT010000082.1:0-2250 GCA_049646405.1 Alteraurantiacibacter sp. | reverse complement strand
CTTCTACACGCTCTATTTCCAGGAGCCCGGCATCGCGGAGGCTGAGTTTGAGCAGGATGTACGCACAACCCTTCTGAAGATTTTCCACACCGCCTCCGGAGAGGCCGGCCCGAGGCTCGCAGGCGATGCAACCCCGAACCCATTTGCGATGGTGTCGCGTCAGGATGGCCTTCTTGCAGCTTTGCCGATGCCCACCCGGACCCCGGACTGGCTGACCCCGTCGGACCTGGATGCCTTCGCGGAAGATTACGACAGAAGCGGATTCACAGGCGCACTGAACCTTTACCGCAACCTTGACCGTAACTGGAACCTGCAGAAAGCGTTTGCTGGCCGGACCGTGGACGTACCGGCGTTCTACATGGCGGGAAGCCGGGACCCGGGACTCGCCATGCCCGGCATGAGAGACATCATTGCTGGACAGCGCGACCTTGCCCCCCAACTGCGCGATCCCGTCTTTCTAGATGGCGTCGGTCATTGGGTGCCGCAGGAACGACCTGATGCGGTGAATGAGGCGTTGGTGACCTTCCTCGCGGATTTCGCACACTGACTGCAACCGTTCGCTACGCCGTGGATAACCTGATAAGATGCGGGACTTTCCTGTCATTCTGGGCTTGGCCACTATTGCAGCGAATGGTTGCGCAAGAAGACCGCACCCCGTTCGGCGAAACACTTTCGCGAAATGCCGACCTCCTGCCGGATCTGAACATCATCCATATCAGAGGAGCAAACTCCAGAAAGGCTCCAAGATGACCGGCATTGCATTACCGAAACCCTCGACTTCACGGATCGAAACTGTCACTCTGCGTGCTCTCGACCCGAACGCGCTCGCCGCGTTTTATGCCAACATAGTCGGACTTGAGCGGATCAAAGGCTCAGAGGACGAGACTGACCTTGGGGTCAGCGGCCAGGTTCATCTACGAATCCTCCCTGCCACACACTCCCAGCCCGCGAGCAAGACAGCGGGGCTGTTTCACACGGCTTTCCTGCTTCCTGACCGACGCGCTCTGGCGTCCTGGGTACAGATGGCCATCGAACGGCAGATCCCCCTGGAAGGTGCGTCAGATCACGCGATCAGCGAAGCCGTCTATCTGACGGATCCCGAGGGCAACGGCGTGGAAATCTATGCCGACCGCCCGTCCGCGGAGTGGAAGCGCGACGGAAAGTCGATCCACATCACGAGCGAAGCGCTCGATCTGCCCGCCCTGATCGGGATGACGGATATACCGAAGTGGACCGGGATGCCCGCCGGGTCGATCATCGGCCATGTTCATCTGTCCGTCACCAGCCTGGCGAACGCGGAAACCTTCTACGTTGACGGGCTGGAGATGGATGTGACTGCACGATACAACGGTGCTGCCTTCCTGTCGTGGGAGGGATATCACCATCACATCGCGATCAACACCTGGGGTCATCGCGGCGTGCCGACTCGCGCTCAGGGAGCACCGGGACTGGATGAGATCGTTCTGACCCGCTTGTCCGATGGATCAGGTCAGGGGGACGGAAGCGAAAGCGAGATCGATCCCTCGACCGGCGTGCGGGTCACGGTTCAGACCCGACCATACGATGCATCGCTCCAGTCGCCACGAGCGGCGACTTCTGCCGCGATGTGATCGATCATCTTGCGTGATTTTGTTGGAAGGTGCCGGTTGTCCGGAAAGATGACGTTGATGTCGAGCGACAGCGACGGATAGGCCGGGACAAGCCGGACCAGCCGTCCGTCCGCGACCATCGGTGCCACCACGAATGTCGGCTCGTGCGCGATGCCGACGCCGTCGATGGCCAGCCGCACGGAAGTACGGGCGCTGTTGACCGTGATTTGCGGATTAATCGCGATGCGCTTCATCCTGCCATCGACGAAGAATGGCCAGAACGCGCCGGCCCGCAGATTGGCGTCGCGGATGGCCGGAGCGTTCTGCAGATCTTCCGGCGTTCTGAAAGGGCCGTGCTTTTCCATGAATGTGGATGACGCGACCGCCCACATTTCGGTCATGCCGACCTTTTTGGCGATCATGCTGGAATCGGACAGCTCTCCGATGCGCACAGCAAGATCGAACCCTTCCTCGACCAGATCGACGTAGCGGTCGCTGTGATGCAGATCGACCGTGACCTCCGGATGCAGCGCGCAGAAGACCCGGACGATATCCCCCATATGAAGCTCACCGAAAGTGTTCGAGACCGCGATCTTGAGCCGTCCCCTGATAGCGTTTTGGTCGGCGGTCAGGCTCGCCTCCAGCATGTCCACAGCCTCGA
>JBARVT010000081.1:0-2903 GCA_049646405.1 Alteraurantiacibacter sp. | reverse complement strand
AACGGCCGAAGAGCGAGGGCTGTCCGTGTGCCGAAGTGATCAGGTTCAGCTTCAACAGCCTGATGCGGGCGGCCTCTTCGGAGACCGCGAACCGCTCCGTGACCATCTCGATCAGCCGCGCGGCATGTTCCGTCGAAACATGGATATCGCCATGCAGCTCGCGCGGGCTGCAGTAGTCGGAAACGAGGCGACGGACCGGCGTGGCCGGCATCAACAGAGCGCCGCTGATATAACCGGCCTGCCATTCCATCCAGTCGGACTGCGGAGCGTCCAGGATGTTGTCGCGCTTGGAGATCGCCTGGTTCGCATTCATCCCGCGCTCGAGCAGGTCGCCGTTGGCGAACTTCTGCGCCCAGAGAGGCCCGTGGAACTTCACGTGCCCGAACTCATGGGTGAGCGTGGTGCGGAAGCGATTCTCGCGCCGTTCGTCGGCCGCGATGCGTTCCGAGATGGAGACCTGCGGTCCGCGGTCGGGGAAGAACTCGGTCACCCCTTCGACATCGGCACCATACGCGGACAAGTCGGCGTAAGGGTCGAGGTCCGCATCGTGCATCTCGATCAGCACGGTCAGGTCGTCGGTCGCCACGGGGTAGTCGACCGTCCCGCGGCGCTTCATCAGAAGGTCCCGGATCAGTCGCTCGCATTCATCGTCGAGATCCCGCGCCTCGTAGAAGGGTCGCTCGGCAAAGCGGCCCGTGTTGTCACGGATCATCTTCACCATGCCAACCTCCTTACTCCTTCAACGTCTTCCTGAAATTGGCGAAGGCCTCGACGACCTTGTCCGGAGTGGACGCATCCGGCCGCAGATCATCCGGTAGCCGGCCTGCGAGTGCGTATAGGTAGTCCTCCGGGATGTTCAGGATGCCGGAGAACTGGCGGATCAGGTGCCCCGAGCTGGGGCTGCGTCGATCGTGCTCGATGTCGTTGAGGTACTGCGGGGATATCGACCCGCCGCCCTCTTCCTTCATCACGCGCGCTGCGAGCTCCTTCTGGCTGAGACCGAGTCCCTTGCGGGCCTTCGAAATCGCCTGGCCGAAGGTCACACCGTCGGCGGACATGGCCGGTTCATCGCTTGCTCTCCCTGTCAATCCGCTTGTTCGCGGATATGCGAACTGTTACGCCTTATCCCCAGGGTGATCAACAGCTAAGCGGAACAGCCCCTCCGGGGAGCGGCTCCACATGACGAAGGCAGGATGAACGCGTGACTGATCGGGCTGCCGCTCTCGAACTTCTCAGTCTCGCCCTCGGCGATGCCGCCGCCGAGTTCCGCGATGGGCAGTGGGAGGCCATTGATGCATTGGTGAACCGGCGAGAGCGGCTTCTTGTCGTCCAGCGGACCGGGTGGGGCAAGAGCTCCGTCTACTTCATCTCGACACGCATCCTTCGCGACCGCGGACGCGGACCAATACGGCCTCAGCGGGAACATCCCCGCAGCACTGCGCGCCGAAACCGGTCGGATCCTGTCGCGATGGGGCGACGCCGGCTGGGGACAGTTGGTCGCCGCCGACAAGCACGCTGGCTACTTCCGAGACGAGCTGGTCCATGCAGTCGTGGAGATGCTGAACGATCGCTGGCGGCCCACGCCAAGACCGGCATGGGTGACCTGTGTGCCCTCGTTGAACAATCCCACTCTCGTTCCCGACTTCGCCCGCCGTCTTGCTGACGCACTGGGACTGCCGTTCAAACCGGTGGTAAAGAAGGTCAAGGGAAACGAGCCACAGAAAGTGCAGCAGAACAGATTTCATCAGTGCAGGAACCTGGACGGCGTCTTCGGGATCGACGGACCGGTGCCAGCGGGCCCCGTGTTGCTAGTGGATGATGTCGTAGACTCTGCCTGGACGCTTACGATTGCCTCTGCCCTTCTTCGAAACGCCGGCAGTGGCCCCGTTTGGCCTTGCGCTCTCACAACCTCGAGCATTGGGGCCTAGAATGAACGTGAGTTCCCAAGCACAAGCGGTCATACTCCTCACAGTCCCCTTTGGCAAGACAGACGCCAAGCCACTATCGGTCAGGGAATGGGGACGGTTCGCTCTCTGGCTCAAGGACCATGAGCTGGAGCCATCGCGACTCATCACGGGAGACCCGCAATCCCTTCTTTCCAGCTGGATGGACCGTACCGTCACCCTGCAAAGGATCGAAGGCCTGCTGGATCGTGGCGGAGCGCTCGGCCTAGCGTTGGAAAAATGGCAGCGGGCTGGGCTATGGATCGTTACCCGATCTGAGCCCGACTATCCGGAAAGACTGAAGCGCAGACTGCGCCTCGACTCTCCTCCGGTACTCTTTGGTTGCGGCAACAAAACGCTTCTCAACAAAGGCGGCGTCGCGGTGGTGGGATCCCGTGATGCCGACGAAGCAGACCTCAACTTCTCAGCGAGTTTGGCTCGAGCCGCCGCCAACCAAGGTCTGTCGGTGATTTCTGGCGGTGCCCGTGGCGTGGACGAGAGCGCGATGCTCGGCGCCCTCGAAAGTGAGGGTACATCAGTCGGAGTGCTGGCAGATAGCCTTCTTCGGGCAGCGACATCTGCGAAATATCGCAAGCACCTGCTCGCCGGCGACTTGGTTTTGGTCTCGCCGTTCAACCCGGAGGCCGGCTTCAACGTCGGCAATGCCATGGCGCGGAACAAGCATATCTACTGTCTGTCCGATGCTGCCGTGGTCGTAAACAGCACGCCCGACAAGGGAGGCACCTGGAACGGCGCGATTGAAGACCTGAAAAGCGAATGGGTGCCACTCTGGGTGCAGCCGAAGGACGACCCTGCATCCGGCAACGCGACGTTGGTCCAGAAGGGAGCGCGCTGGTTTCCGCGAGATGTGCCGGCGCTCTCAACCTTGTGGGAAATGGCTGTCGGCGGGGATGCGGCACCCGAAGCAGCGGGATTTACGCTACTGCAATCCGAGACGGT
>JBARVT010000080.1:0-2701 GCA_049646405.1 Alteraurantiacibacter sp. | reverse complement strand
GTGGACGGGCTGTCCGGCATCGCGGACATTGCCGGGCACGCCGAGCAGGCCGGCGATGCGCGCCTGGTAGGCGTTCGAATGCGAAAGCTGGGCCCATTCGGCCATGCGCGTGCCGACCTCGTGTGCGGGCACGTCCTGCGCGGCCATCATGCGCGCTTCGCGCCAGCGACCGGCGACGGCGTAGGCATAGGCGAGATTCTGGCGCGACTTGACCGAGCTGTCCCCGCCGCGAATGGCGTTGGAGAGCAGGTGAATGCCGCGATCGGGTTCGCCGGCCAGCGCGAAGGCGAGACCGAGGTCGGAGGCGGCGATTTCGCCTTCCCACATGCGCAACAGGGCGGAGGCTTCGGAATAGCGGGCCTGACCAGTCAGCGCGAGCGCGAGGCTGAGCGCGGCGCGCGGGGAATTTTCGCCCAGTGCCATTGCGTCTTCGAAACTGGTCGCGGCGGAACCGAAGCGGCCTGCTTCGAGATAGGCATTGCCCAGCACCATCCGATAGGTGGCGTTGCGCGGATCGGCGGCGACGGCGGCCTCAGCAGCCTGCACGGCGCGCGAATGCTGGCCGTTCGCCATCGCCTGCGTCGCCTGTGCGGCGGAGACATTGGCCGTCGGCGCGCTGTTTGTGGCGCAGCCGGACAGGATGACGGCGGCCATCGCGGTCGTCAGGCCGAACGCATGTATCGGATAACGCTTATGCATGGTGGGTTTTCCCTCCGTCCGGTTCAGGAAAGTTTGGCTTTACGGCGCATCTGCGCGGCGAGTGTGTCGATCTCGGGCATGTCGGCGAGCAGCGCATCGAGCGCGCTGGTCATCAGCTTCTGCGCGCTTTCCCCGGCCAGCGTGCTGGCAAGGCGCAGCTTCGTGTGCCGTTCCGCATCGAGGCGCAGTGTGAAGGCGACGCGCTTGACCTTCGGGGCGGGCGTGACCTCTGCCTGCTTGGCGCGGCGGTTCGTCACGGGCAGCGAGACGACGCTGTCGCCCATATCGTTCCAGCCGAGTTCGTCCTGACTGCAAGCGAGTTCCTCGAAATCATCGCCGAGCTGCGCGACGCGGTCCGACTGGTCCAGCTGCACGCGCATGGCGGGCTTGGCCGTGCCCTTGCGGGCGAGCAGCATCGGGCCGAGCGAGGCGAAGGCCTTTCCTTCGCTGGCGGTCGAGGTACCCATCACTGCGCCGCCCGGCGGCCGAAGCCGCCCTGCTGGCGGGCCGCCCCGTTGGCGGCAACAACGCGGTTGTTCGGAGCAGCAAAGACCGTGCGACGAAAATTCTTTTCGAGCCGGTCGGCGACATAGTGCCACAGCGCAGCGACTTCCTGTGCGGAGCGGCCTTCGGGATCGACTTCCATCACCGTGCGCCCGTCGATCATCGAAGCGGCGAAATCGGTGCGGTGGTGAACCGTGATCGGCGCGACCGTGCCGTGCTGTGACAGCGCGACGGCGGCCTCCGAGGTGATGCGCGCCTTGGGCGTGGCTGCGTTGACGACGAAGATCAGCGGCTTGCCTGCCCGCTCGCACAGGTCAACCGTGGCGCCGACGGCGCGCAGATCGTGCGGGCTGGGGCGGGTCGGGACGACCATCAATTCCGCGACCGAAATCACGCTCTGGATTGCCATGGTAATGGCGGGCGGCGTGTCGATGACCGCGAGCTTGAACCCCTGCTGGCGCAAAATGGCAAGATCGTTGGCGAGCCGTGCGACCGTAGTCTGCGCAAAGGCCGGGAATTCCGCTTCGCGCTCGTTCCACCAGTCGGCGAGCGAGCCTTGCGGGTCGATATCGATCAGGACGACCGGTCCGGCCCCGGCACGCTGTGCCTGGACGGCGAGGTGCCCGGAAAGCGTGGTCTTGCCCGATCCACCCTTCTGCGAAGCCAATGCTAGAACGCGCAAGGCAGTTCCCCCTTGAAGTCTCCTGCCCGGACCACGACGGCCTGCGGGCTTTCCGACGCGAGGTTTTGCAGGATACCGTTTATTTTGAGTTAAGGCGGATGCGTCTTCTGGCAGATATTCCGACATTGGCGGCGGCAGGCTGCTCGCAAGCCTTGCCGATTATCGCGTGGCATAAACGCTTTGCTAATGGCCCGTTTACTATGGCAGGCTTCGCAGAACCGCTTTTCGCGAGTGAGGATTGGACGATGCCGGTAAGGATGAAGGGCTGGACGATGGGCGCGGCGCTGGCCGTGGCGGCGGCTTTGGCCATGCCCGCGCAGGCGCAGGTCCGCGAGGGTGTCGATGCGTGGAGCACCGGCGACTACGCGCGTGCAATCGCCGAATGGCAGGCCCCGGCGGCAGCGGGCGACGCGGATGCGCTGTTCAATCTCGGTCAGGCATACAGGCTCGGTCGCGGGGTGACGCAGGACATGGCGCGGGCAGAGGCGCTGTATGCCCGCGCGGCGCAGGCCGGTCACGTGCAGGCAGCGGACACTTACGGACTGATGTTGTTCCAGGACGGACGGCGGGAGGCCGCGCTGCCATATGTACAGGCCGCCGCGCGGCGTGGCGATCCGCGTGCGCAGTATTTGCTCGGCATCGCGCATTTCAATGGCGACCTCGTCGCGCGGAATTGGGAGCGGGCTTATGCCTTGCTGACGCTCGCCAACGGGCAGGGGCTGCCGCAAGCCGGACCTGCGATCGCGCAAATGGATTCGCATATTCCGCTGGACCAGCGGCAGGCGGCGGCGGGCCTGGCGCGCCAGCTGGAGGCCG
>JBARVT010000079.1:0-11046 GCA_049646405.1 Alteraurantiacibacter sp. | reverse complement strand
GCACGGGAGGGGGCGTCGTCGCCGGGCTTGTAGGTGAGGATGCGGTCGCGCAGCCACGGGCCGAGCTTCTTCTCCATCCCGTCCGCCAGGCTGAACCCGGCAGGCACGATCACCAGCGTCAGTACGGTAGAGAGGATCAACCCGCCGATCACCACCGTTCCCATCGGTGCGCGCCATGCGGAATCACCACTGAGCGAGAGCGCCGTCGGCACCATGCCCGCCGTCATGGCGACGGTCGTCATGACGATGGGCTGCGCGCGCTTGTGGCCGGCATCGATTATTGCGGTGAGCTTGTCGACGCCCTTGTCCATTTCCTCGATGGCGAAGTCGATCAGCAGGATCGAGTTCTTGGCAACGATGCCGAGCAGCATCAGCATGCCGATGAATACCGGCAGCGAAATCGGCAATGGCGCGCCCTCCCCCTTCAGATATCCGGCGATGACCAGTGCGATGAAGCCGCCGAGCGGGGCAAGCAGGAGCGAGCTCATATTCACGAGCGGCGACACGACGCGGCGATAGAGCAACACGAGCACGGCGAAGACGAGGAACAGCCCGGTCAGCACCGCGATCTGGAAACTGGCGATCATATCCGCCTGCCACTCGTCGGCGCCGACTGGCAGGTTGGAAACGCCGCTGGGCAGATTTCCCATGATCGGCAGCGCGTTGATGTCGTTGAGCACCGTTCCGCGCGCAAAGCCGTCCGCTACGTCTACGCCCACGAAAACGCGCCGGTTCTGGTTGAACCGTTCGATCGAGGTCGGCCCCATGCCGAGCGAGATATTGGCGACACGGCCCAGCGGCACCGAGCCGCCAGTGGCGGTGGGCACGGGCAGGTTCTCGATCGTCGAGAGGTCACGCCGGGCAGTTGTTGCGAGCCTCACGCGGATCGGGATCTGCCGATCGCTGAGCGAGAACTTGGCTGCGTTCTGGTCGATATCGCCAAGCGTCGCCACGCGGATCGCCTGGCTCAGCGCGGAAGTGCTGACGCCAAGGCTCGCGGCGAGATTTTCGTCGGGCCTGATGATGAGTTCGGGGCGTTGCAGGTCGTAATCGATGCGCGGGGCGAGCGCGCCCTCCACCGTCGCCATCTGCTCGACCAGCGTGTTCGCGACCTCATTCAACAGTTCTGGATCGGAGCCCGACAGCATGACCGAGATCGCGCGGCCCGTACCGCCGCCACCGCCCTGGTTGTTCTGGAAATTGACCCGCGCATCGGGAATATCCTGTAGAAAAGGGGTTAACTGGCGCTCAAAAGCCAGGCTGTCGCGTTTACGATCGTCGGCAAGAACGAGGCTGATCCGACCCGAGCCTTCATTGACGAAACCGAGCGCCAGCGCGACTTCCTGTTCTTCGCTCAGTCGCGCGGAAATCCGGTCTACCACCGCTTCGGTCTGCGCAAGCGTGGTCCCCGGTTGCATTTCGATGCTCACGCGGCTGAAATCGCTGTCTTCGTTAGGGAAGAATTGCTGCGGGATCATGCCGGCGATCACCACGGTGAGGACAAGCGAGACAACGCCCAGCAACAGCATCCATACTCGGTGATCGAGAAACCGCGCCGCGATGAAACGCGAGCGCGCCGTCCATTCATTTGCCTCATATCCGGTGAAACGACCGACGATCATGCCGAGGATGAAGACGATACCGATGCCGACGATCCACGCGGGGAGCGCCATCGTGAGCCACGTTCCGATGCCCGGGAGGCCGCCTTCGCCCTCGCCCTCTGCCGCAGCCGGATCGCCACCCAGCGCGGGCAGCACGACCAGCAACACGAGCCCGATGAAAAGCGCGATGGCATGGAAATACCAGCGCGTCGGCGTGAAGCCGATCCGCTCGCGCATGCGGCGAAATGCCGCCGTGTCGAGCGACCAGCGCAGCACGCGCATGTAACGGTCCATCATCGGACCCTCGCCATGCGTGGCGTGGCCCTTGGCTTTAAGGAAATAGGCCGCCGCCATCGGCGTGATGAGACGCGCAACGGCGAGGCTCATCAAAACAGCCACCACCACGGTCAGGCCGAAATTCTGAAAGAACTGGCCCGAAATGCCCGGCATCAGGCCGACCGGCAGAAAGACGGCGACGATGCACATGGTGGTCGCGACCACTGGCAGGCCGATCTCGTCCGCTGCGTCGATACTCGCCTGGTAAGCGCTCTTCCCCATGCGCATATGGCGCACGATGTTCTCGATCTCGACGATCGCATCGTCCACCAGCACACCGGCGACCAGCCCCAGCGCCAGCAGCGAAAGCGTGTTGAGCGAGAAACCGAACCATGCCTCCATGAAATAGAAGGTCGGGATGGCGGAAAGCGGGATAGCGAGCGCGGCGATGATCGTCGCGCGCCAGTCGCGCAGGAAGAGGAACACCACGACAACCGCCAGCAGCGCACCCTCGATCAGCAGCGCCATGCTGCTTTCGTACTGGCCGCGCGTGTAATCGACCTCGGTGAATAGGCGCGTGAAACGCACGCCGGAATTGGCTTCCTCCAGCTCCTGCAAAACCTCGATCGCATCGTCGTAGACGCTGACATCGCTTTCGCCCCGCGCGCGGGTGATGGAGAAGGTGACGACCTGCTTGCCGTCCAGCTTCGCAAGGCTGCGAATCTCGCCGTAGGAATCGGACACCTTGGCAATGTCGGACAGTTTCACCGATCGGCCGCCGCCCAGTGAGACTTGCGTCTGCGATAGTGCATAGGCATCGCCCGCATTGCCGAGCACGCGCACCGACTGGCGCGATCCGGCGATTTCGGCCTGGCCGCCCGCCGCATTGATATTCGCTTGCCGCAACGCCGCGTTGACCTGGCTCGCCGTAACGCCGAGCGACTGCATCCGCGCCGGATCGAGGATGACGAGGATTTCTCGATCGACCCCGCCACCGCGGCTGACTTCGGCCAGCCCGTCCACCGTCAGCAGCCGCTTGGTCACCGTATCGTCGATATACCAGCTCAGCTGCTCGATCGTCATGTCGTCGGCGGTGACGCCGAAAGAGACGATGGGCTGCGAGCTCGTCTGCTGCTTGGAGATGCGCGGTTCGAGGATGCCATCGGGCAATTCGCCGCGAATATTGTCGATCTCGCCTTTCACCTCGTTCACCGCCTCGGCGATGTCGGTGCCGATGGCGAATTCAATATTCGTGAAGGAATTGCCCTCCGATGCGGAGGAATAGATGTTCTCGATTCCGTCAAGCGTCTGGATCGCTGCCTCGACGCGCTGGGTTATCTGGTTCTCGACTTCGGACGGAGCGGCGCCCGGCTGCGAAATGCTCACCTGCACGACGGGAAATTCGACATCCGGGTTATTCTGAATGTCCATTTCGTTGAACGCGAGAATCCCTGCGATCATCAGGCCGATGAAGGCGAGGATCGGGACGATCGGGTTGCGGATCGCCCAAGCGGAGGCGTTGCGAAAACTCATGGCAACCTAGCGCGCCGCCTCGGCGACGGGGCGCACCTTGTCGCCTGCGGTCAGGAAGCCGCCGGCGCGCAGCACGACGCGCTCGGACCCAGTCAGGCCTGCGGCAATGGCAATGCCCTCATCACTGATCGTGCCGACCTGGACGGGGCGGCGCACGACCGTATCCTCGCCATCGACGATATACACATAGCTGCCCTGATCGTCCGACAGGATAGCGCTTTCCGGCAGGCGCGGGGCGACTGTCGTGTCACCCGCCAGCGCGACAGTGGCGAACCCTCCGGGGCGGAGCGCAGGATCGTAAGAAAGCGCGCAGCGCGCCGTGCCCTGCCGCGTCTGTTCGTCGATCACGGGCGATTTCTGCCAGATCTGGCACGCAAACTGCTGGTCAGATCCGGCGGGCGTGACGGTTCCTTCCGCGCCCACACCGATACGGGCGAGGTCGGTTTCGCCCACTCGAGCGAGCAGTTCCATTTCGCCGCCCTGCGCGATGGTGAACAATGCGCCCGATCCGGGGCCGACCGTCTGCCCGGTCTCGACATCGCGCGTAAGGATAAGCCCCGCTGCCGGAGCGACGACGTTGAGCTGGGCGTTGCGCGCCTGCCGCTCGCCAAGCTGCGCTCGGGCGACGCGCACGCGGGCGGCGGCGGCATCGCGCTCTGCAGTCAGTCGTTCGATATCGGCGGTGCTGTTGAAGCCGCGGTCGACCAATTGCAGGCCGCGGTCGAGACTCGACTGTGCGAGGTTGGCATCTGCCTGAGCGACCTCGATCTGCGCGGCCTGCGCGCTCGCCTGCTGGGTCTGGACAGAGCGGTCAATCACGGCGAGCACCTGGCCCGCACGCACCCAGTCGCCTGCCTCGACATTGACGCGCACGACGCGCCCACCTTCGCCAACCGCACCGACCGGCAATTCGCGCCGTGCCGCCAGCGTACCAGTAGCGTTAACCACGCCTTGCAATGTGCCCGATCCGGGCACAAGCACCGTGACGGCAGGAAGGGCGGCATCGTCTGCGGGAGCGAAAGGCTGCTCTTCCTCGCCGCCCGAAAGCATGAAGGCGGCGACAATGGCGGCCACGATCAGCAAGGCGAGCGCAATCCAGAGCGTGCGGCGACGCTTCGGCTGGGTATCCTCTTCGACGATGAGCGCACTGTCGCCGCCGGCGGCAGGCGCCGTGCGGGTATGGTCATCGTCTGCGGGGGGGATGCTGGTTTCGTAATTCACGGGCCGCTTGCCAATTGGAGGGCACGATCATTGCCCCCTCGGGAAGCGTCGCCATAGCAGGGCTTTTTTCCTTAGGCGACACAATCCCGCCTTTAGCCGATTGCCCGGCTCCGCCTAGATAGCATTCCGCGAACCTCGCTCTTACTTCGACGAACGGATTGCGCGCGGCGCAAAAAAAGGGCGGGCAGCCGCAGCACCCCGCCCCTTGGATAAGCGTTTTATTTGCGTTGGATTACCGAACGCGACCGCGCTGTACGAGGTTCACGATAGCAAGCAGGATCACGGCGCCGATAATCGCGATCACAAACGAACCGAGGTCGAATTCCTGGATGCTGCCGCCGAAACCGAGCAGCGGAGCAATCAGCAGGTTTCCGATGAATGCGCCGATAATGCCGACGATGACGTTCCAGATGATGCCCATCGAGGCATTGCGGTTCATGACGATGCTGGCCAGCCAGCCGGCGACACCGCCGACGATGATGGCAATAAGAATACCCATATCCCTGATCTCCTCTTTATGCCCCGGAAATGGCCGGGATTGGAGGGGAAACGCCAAGGTAGGCAGGGTGTTCCGAGAACGCGCCCGATCGTTCGCGTCCGGGACGCCTCAATACTTCAGCTGGCGCTCGTACAGATCGCGATAGTGCTGGATGCGCGTGACGCGCAGGCCTTGCATACCCGAACGGTCGACTGCGCGTTGCCATCCGGCGAACTCTTCGAGCGTGAGGCCATAGCGTTCGAGCACTTCGTCGATGGTCAGCAGGCCACCATTCACCGCCGCGACGACTTCGGCCTTGCGCCGCACGACCCAGCGTTTCGTCTTCGGCGACGGCAGATCGTTCACCGTCAGCGGTTCGCCGAGAGGGCCGATCACCTGTGCGGGCCTGATTTTCTGGTTCTCGATCATATGTTTCCTCGGTCGGCCGCGTTGCCATCGATTCCGTATGAGCCATCCATGGCAACGTCGCCTTTGCCATTGGCTAAACTATCGGGGTTAACATCCGGTTTGCCCTCGCCTTCGTCGCGTTCGTGATGCGAGGCGATCACGCGCGCACCATGCGGATCGAAACTGGCATCGCCTTCATCGGCCTCGCGCGCCAGCTCGCGCCGCAAGTCGCGGACGGCAGACAGCTTCGCGGTCAGCTCGCTCCATACGATCGGATGGAGCTCTCGCGGTCTTGTGTCGTCCGCCTCAAGCTTCGCGCAGGGCGCGGCAATAGGGGGTTTTCCTTCGAACATGCGCTGCTCGATAGGCGGCAAGCGTCAAGATCGGGTAAAATCGCGCTTAACCCGGTCGTTACCAAGGTTTAGGTGTCTGGCAGGCCTGGGCTTTCGGTCCGGCTCGCAAGGCTGTAAGGGTGCGCCCATGTCAGCTGCCATGCCAGACACTGTGAACCTTGCGGGGACGGTTAACGCCGAAACCCTGTTCGACCTGCCACGTGCCGCGTCCGAATGCCGGATCGTGGTCGCAATGTCGGGCGGGGTGGATTCGTCTGTCGTGGCGGCCTTGGCGGCGCAGACCGGAGCGGAAGTCATTGGCATCACGCTGCAGCTTTACGATTACGGCGCGGCGACGGGGCGCAAGGGCGCGTGCTGCGCGGGCGACGATATTCGCGACGCACGCAACGTCGCGGACCGGCTTGGCATTGCGCATTACGTGTTCGACCACGAAAGCGCCTTTCGCGAAGATGTGGTCGAGACCTTTGCCGACGAATATCTCGCGGGTCGCACGCCGATCCCCTGTATCCACTGCAATATGGGCCCGAAATTCACGGATCTGCTGCGCATGGCGAAAGAGCTGGGCGCGGACTGCCTTGCCACGGGACACTACGTTCGCCGCGTCAAAGGCGAGCACGGGGTTGAACTGCACCGCGCCGAGGACGCTTCGCGCGACCAGTCCTACTTCCTTTACGCCACGACCGACGAGCAACTGGCGTTCCTGCGCTTCCCGCTCGGCGGAATGCCGAAAAGCAAGGTGCGCGAAATTGCCGAGGGCTTCGGGCTGGTGGTGGCGAACAAGCCCGACAGCCAGGACATCTGCTTCGTGCCCGACGGCGACTATGCGAAGATCGTCAAGAAAATGCGCCCGGAAGGTGCCCGTGCGGGCGATATTGTGCATGCGGAGACGGGTGAAACGCTCGGTCGTCATCCGGGGATTATCCATTACACCGTCGGCCAGCGGCGCGGGCTGGAGATCGGTGGCCAACCCGAACCGCTTTACGTGGTCGGTCTCGATCCCGAAGCGGCGCAGGTGCTTGTCGGGCCGAAGCGGCTGCTGGCAGTTGGCGCGGCGAGGGTAATCGAGACGAACCGGATTGGCGCATTGTCTAGCACACAAATCACCGCGAAGGTTCGCTCTCTTGCCAAACCTGTGCCTGTTTCTCTCGATGGCGAGCCGGGAGACGGCGCGGATATCCGCATCCATTTCGAATCACCCGAATTCGGCGTCGCGCCGGGGCAGGCGGCTGTGTTCTACGCCGGCGACCGGGTCATCGGCGGCGGCTGGATCGACGCCACCGAGTCGGCCTGAGGCTCAGCGGTCCCACCGCTCCAGCACGCAACCTCCGTCTTCTGAATAGCTCGCCGTCGCGCTGGCCACCGCCGGGACGCGCGCAGTGACGGTCATCGCCTCGGTATCCTCGCTCAGCCATACCGCTTCGAACCCCGCACCCAGATCTTCCCCGCAGGTGCCGATCTCGCGCCCGGCGACGAAGCGGCACGAGCACGCCGTCTTCGCGGCGAAGGCGGTGCCTGTTTCGCTGAATCCGCCGATCTCGCGACCGAAAAGCAGCCACGCCACGCCGGCGATCACAACGAGCACCAGCGCCACGCGCACGACGATGCCGACCAAGCCCGTTTTCGCCCGTTTTGCGGTTGCCATTCGCCTATGCCTGCTGGAAAGGATGTGCGCCCATGTCGCGTCGCCCCCGCTCTAGCTTCGTCTCCGCCCGCTTGCCAGTGGCTTTGGCTTGGTGCCTTGCGCTCGCCGCCTGTGCGCAGGACGGCCCGCCACCCGAACCTCCGCTGTCGGAGGAAGCGCTCGCCGCCGTCGTCGCCGAGCCGGGCGTACCGCGCGACGCACTGGCCCGCGCCGCAGACGAGCTGTTCGACAACGATGCAATTGGCACGACACGCGCGCTTGTCATCATGCACGAAGGCGAGATCGTCGCCGAACGCTATGCCGAGGGCTTCGATGCGGAGACGCGCCAACTCGGCTGGTCAATGTCGAAAAGCGTCACCGCCGTCATTATCGGGATGATGGTCGCGGACGGGCGCGTGCGGCTCGACGATCCGGCACCCGTGCCGAAATGGCAGCGAAGCGGAGAAGCGCGCAGCGAGATCACCCTGCGACACCTCCTGCAAATGCGTTCCGGCCTTAAGCATCAGGAGATGGCGCAACCGGTCTTCGAATCGGCGGAAGTCCGCATGATGTTCCTCGACGGTCGCGACGACATGGCGGGCTGGGCCGAAGCACAGCCATTGGAGCACGAGCCGGGCACGACCTTCGATTACTCGACGCCGAGCAGCGTCATCCTCGCCGACATCGCGACTGATCTCATCGCGCCCGATGCCAGTGCCGCAGGCCGCCGCCGGGCGATGCGCGAATTTGTGGAGGCGCGGCTGGCGGTGCCACTCGAAATGACGACACTGACCGGCGAGTACGACGCGGCGGGCACGCTTGTAGGTGGCAGTTCCTTCTGGGCATCGGCGCGCGACTGGGCACGGTTCGGGGAATTCCTGCGCCATGGCGGCTCGGTCGACGGCGCGCAGATCGTGCCGCGCGGCTGGGTCGACTTCATGCGCACGCCCAGCCCCGCGTCACCCGATTACGGCGGCCAGCTCTGGCTCAACCGCGACTCGGACACCGAACGGACCGTGCTCTTTCCAGAGCAGGGACCGGACACCGCTTTCGCGCTGGTCGGCCATCTTGGGCAGTATGTCATCGTCTCGCCTGAGCAGCGGCTGACGGTCGTGCGGCTCGGCGTGACCGAAGGCGAGCAGCGCGATGCTCTGACTGCCGAACTGGCCGACATCTTCGCGCTTTACCCGGGCAGGTAGAACGTCCCTTCAACCACTGTCACGCATTTGCCGCCGAGCACGGCGCGCTCTCCCTGCCGCGTGCAGGTGAGATGGCCGCCACGCTGGCTTGCCTGGAACGCGGTAAAGTTCTCGCGGCCTAGCCTGTCACACCAGAACGGCGTGAGGACGGCGTGTGCCGACCCAGTGACACTGTCTTCCGGCACCCCCCAGGCGGGAACGAAGACACGGCTGGCGACGTCCGCCGTCTCGCCCGGCGCAGTGCAGATCGCCATGCGGTCGATCTTGCCGAGCGCTTCCATATCGGGCACGACGGCGCGCACCGCAGCTTCGTCCTTCAACAGAATAATGCTTGTCTGCTCCACGCCCTGCACCGTGTCGAACACAGGCGCATCGACACCCAGCGCGGCCATCAGCTCGGGCATGCCGCGCGCTTCTACTTGGCTCGACGGCAACGACAGCGCATAACCCTCGCCGTCGCGCGACACTTCCAATACCCCGGCCTTGCGCGTGCGGAACCGCACGCTGTCCCCGCCGTCGCGCCCCAGCACCACATGGCCGGAGGCGAGCGTTGCGTGGCCGCACATCTGCACTTCGCTCGTCGGCGTGAACCAGCGCAGTTCCCAGTCCGCCTCGCCGCTTGCATCCTTCAGCAGGAAAGCGGTTTCGGCGAACAGGTTCTCCGCCGCCACATCGCGCATCGTGTCATCCGAAGGCCATGCATCGAGGATCATTACCGCCGCCTGGTTGCCGCCGAAGGTCGCCTGGGCAAAGGCATCGACATGCCAATAGGGGATCGCGGTCATGGCTGATCCTTCAGTCGTTCGAACTCGTCGGCCTCGACGAGCGGGTTGCCGGGCTCGTCCACATGCCCCTCGGGGTCGATGTGGATGAGCAGTTCGGTGTCGGGGAAGCGGCGGCACAGGTCGTCTTCCACCCGTTCGAGCACGTCATGCGCCTGCTGCACGCTCATGCCGCCGGGCATGTCGACATGAAACTGCACGAAGTCGCGATGGCCGGACGTGCGGGTACGCAGGTCGTGGAGGTTGCTGAGTTCTGGATGCTCCGCCGCCGCGGCGACGAAAGCGAGGCGTTTGTCCTCGGGCCATTCCTCGTCCATCAACTGGGAGACGACTTCGGACGATGCCTTTCGAGCGCCCCACGCAAGCCATCCCGCAATTATGAGGCCGAACACCGGGTCCGCCCAGCCGAGCCCGGCATAGGCATCGAGCGCCAGCGCCGCGATGACGGCGAGGTTGAGAGCCAGGTCCGACTTGTAGTGCAGATGGTCGGTCGCAATCGCCACCGAACCGGTGCGGTTCAGAACATGGTGTTGCCAGCCGAGCAGCGCGAGCGTCAGCACAATTGCGATGGCGGAGACGCCGATTCCCTCGTCCGGCGCGGCGATTCGCGCGCCTTCGAGCAGCTGGCCGACCGAGCGGACAGCAATGCCGAACGCAGAGAGCGCGATGAGCACGACCTGCACCAGCGCCGCAACCGCTTCCGCCTTGCCGTGGCCGAAGCGATGGTTGCTGTCCGCCGGTTGCGCTGCGACCCACACGCCGACCAGCGTGGCGAGGCTGGCGACAAGGTCGAGCGCGCTATCGGCCAAGCTGCCGAGCATGGCCGTCGAACCCGTGCGCCAGCTCGCCCAGCTCTTGAGCGCGACCAGCACCAGCGCCACCGCGATAGAGGCGAAGGCGGCGCTCCGGGTAAGGGCGGCGCGGTTGGTCACGGATAGAGCCGCGTGCTTGCCCACCCATCGCCAACCCTCGTGAAGCGGCGGCGTTCGTGGAGACGGTTGGGCCTGTCCGACCACAGCTCGATGGCGGCGGGCGACAGGCGAAAGCCCGTCCAGTGCGGCGGTCGCGGGACTTGGCCTGCATCCTCGTGAGCCGCTTTCAGCTGCTCGACCCTGTTCAGGTAGGTTTCGCGGTCCGGCAACGGGCGCGACTGGTCGCTTGCCGCGCTGCCGAGCTGGCTTACGAAGGGGCGCGAGTGGAAGTAGGCATCCGCTTCCGCCGCGCTCACTTCGGCCAGCGGGCCTTCGATCCGCACCTGTCGCCGCAGGCTCTTCCAGTGGAACAGCAGCGCGGCCTGCATGTTCGCGCGGATCTCCTCACCCTTGCGGCTCTCGGCATTGGTATAGAACACGAAGCCGTCCGGCCCGTGCCCCTTCAGGAGCACCATGCGCGCAGACGGCGCACCTTCGGGTGTCGCCGTGGCGAGGCACATGGCGTTGGGATCGTTCGGCTCGCTCTCCCGCGCCTCGGCAAACCACGCATCGAAGGTCGCGATCGGGTCGCCAGCGGGGATGGTATCGCCCTCAGCCACGGGACGGGTCCAACAAGGTCTTACAGGTCTTACACAGTCCAGA
>JBARVT010000078.1:0-15927 GCA_049646405.1 Alteraurantiacibacter sp. | reverse complement strand
GGTGTCAATCCAGCTCGAACCGATGAGCTTCTCTATCGAGATCAGCGTGTCGCCCTGCCCTTCCCCGGCAGAGCCGGTGCCCGCCTTCAGGTCCACGACAACGCCATTGTCGGCGCCCGAGTAATCGGCCGTGTCGAAGCCTTCGCGCCCGTCGATAATGTCGGCGCCGAGATTGCCCTTGATGATGTTGTCGTCCGCATTGCCGCGGATTTCATCGTCATGTTCGGAGCCGATGACAATTTCGATGCTGTCGAAGGTGTCGCCTTCGGCGTCGCCGCTGCTGGCGGTGCCGTCGGCCATGTCGATCACGATGCCGGTCGCGCTGATCGAGTAATCGGCGGTGTCGATGCCCTCGCCGCCGATCAGCTGGTCCGCTCCGCGCTCGCCGACGAGCACGTCGTCGCCCGCGCCGCCGATGATGACATCGTCACCGCGTCCGCCGTTGATGTAGTTGTCACCGGCATCGCCTGTCAGGCCGTCGGCGTAGATCGTGCCGATAAGGTTCTCGATGCTTGTCAACACATCGCCGTCGGCCCAGCCGCCCGAGGCGGTCCCGTCCGCCAGCGAGATCGTGACCGCGCCGTCGGAGAAGAAGTAGGTCGCCGTGTCGGAGCCTTCGCCGCCCTGCAGCTGGTCGCCACCGGTGCCGCCATCGAGCAGATCGTCGCCCTCGCCGCCGATCAGGACATCAACCCCGCCGCGCCCTTCGAGCGTGTCATTGCCGCCAAGGCCGGTCAGCGTGTTGTCGGCATTGTCGCCGCCGAGGATGTCGCGGAAGCGGGTGCCCGACAGCGCCTCGACGCGGACATATACGTCGCCCTGCGCGAAGCCGCCCTGGCCGACGCGGGATTCCAGATCCGCGCGCACGCCGATATTGGAACCTGCGAAGCTGACGGTGTCGAAGCCCTCGCCGCCGTCGATGCGGTCCGCGCCGTCGCCGCCGTCGATATAGTCGTCGCCTTCGCCGCCATAGACCTCGTCGTTACCGGCATCGGCATAGATCAGGTCGTTGCCACCCTTGCCGAGGATCAAATCGTCGCGGCGATAGCCCCAGATCGTCTCGTCTAGCTGGTTGCCTTCGAGATAGTCGATGAACGGCGTGCCTGCGAGTTCGCCGGTATAGACCGGCGCGACATGCGCGGAGGCGAAGCCGACATCGAGCAGACCTTCCTCGTCCTGGATGATGTATTCGATGATGATTTCGCCGGTGAAGCCCGGGTCGAACCGCGCGACGAGGAACTGCTCGTCGCGGAATTCAACGATCTCGAAACTGCCGACTTCGGTGCGGCGGCCCTGTGCCAGTTCGACCGGATCGAGGATCGCGTTGACCGCGACGAATTCGGGACGCGCGCGGTTCGGATCGTCAAGATCGTCGTCGCGGATGCCGTCGCCGTCATGGTCCGCCTGCTCGATGTCGAAATCGTTGAAAACGAGATCGGCGACGTTGATCGCGAGCGGAATGTCGAACGGCGTTACGAAGCCGGTGTCGTTCACGACGGTCGGGTCGTCGTTCGACGGGATGATGATGATATCGACGAAGCCTTCTGAAGAGCCCTCGATATTGTCGGTCACCTTGTAGACGAAACCGGAAGATGCTGTCGCGTCGCGGTTCGGGGTGAACAGCAGATTTCCGTCGACGTCGTATTCGAGCTTGCCGTTGAGCGGACCGGCAGCCTTGCTGCCGAACTTGAAGGCGTCTGCAAGCCCGTTGAGGTAGCGCCAGCCGACGAATTCCAGCTCGTCGCGGTCGATATCAGTGTCGTTGGCTATCAGCACGTCGACAGGGATTGTGGTCGGGATATCCTCGAACACATACACCGTGTCGTTGACGGCTTCGGGCGGCGCGTCGCTGACATTGTCGAACCACAGCTTCACTCGGCCACCGGCGACCAGGCCTTCGGGATCGGTGATGGTGTAGGCGAAGCTCGCCTCGCCCCAGAAATTCTCGTCCGGCGTGAAGATGATCGTGCCGCGATCGGTGATTTCGATATCGCCGTTCACCGCTGCCGAAGCATTCTCGAACTTCACTGCGAAGCCTTCGATGTCGTAATCGTTCTTCAGCAGCTCGATGATCGGCACTTCGATCGGCACGTCTTCGGGGCCGCGCAGGATGTAGGCGAACTGGTCACTGCGATAGCTATCGTCGCGCGCGACCGGATTGTCGTTCACCGCCTGGTAGGCGAGCGTTGCCTTCGCCCAGGCAAAGCCGCCCTGCCCGTCGCTGACGAGGTATTCGAAGCTGGCATCGCCGTTGAAGTTCGATTTCGGCGTGAACAGCACCGTCTGGTTGTCGAGCAGGCGCGCCGTGCCGCCGCTGGCATTGCGCACGCCCGCCATGGATAGCGCGTCGCCATCCACGTCGAGATCGTTGGCGACAAGCTGGTCTGCATTAATGACGATGGGATTGTCTTCAAGAATCGGATTCCCGGCCTGGGTCGTGTCGAAATAGTCGTCCGCCGCCTCGGGTGCCTGGTTGACCGGCTCGACATAGAGAGACACGCGCGCCGTATCGGCGACGCCCGCCGCATCGACCACTGTGTAGTCGAAGTGGGCATTGCCCCAGAACAGCGGGTCGACCGGCTCGATCACGACGTTGCCGTTCGCGCCGATGCTTGCCTTGAGCTGGGCGTTGCCGGTGACCGACTGCAGTGTCAGCGCGTCGCCGTCGATATCGCTGTCGTTCGCCAGCAACTTCTGCGGCGCCAGCTCCAGCTTGCCGCCTTCGAGCATGCGATAGCCGCTGTCGTTGCGCGCCGCGGGCGCATCGTTGACCGGGGTGACGTTGATATACACCGTCGCTTCGGCGCGCCCACCCTCGGGCGTGTTCGCCGCATAGGTGAAGCTCGCCGGGCCGTTGTAATTGGCATAAGGCGTGAAGCTGACCGTGCCGTCGCTTGCCAGCGCAACCGTGCCGCCCTTCGCATTCAGCACCTGGCCGATAATCATGCGGTCGCCATCGATGTCGTTCGACAGCAGCCGCTCGGCGCGGATAGTGAGGAAATCGTCCTCCGCGACATCGAAGCCGGTATCGTCGAGCGCCTGCGCAATCGGCCGGACGTTGATGTTCACCTCGGCCTCGGCAAAGGCATTGTTGCCGTCGCCGATGCGGTAGGTGATCGTCGTCGGGCCGGTGAAGCCGTCCTCCGGCGTGAAGACGATATTGCCGCCCTGCAGCAACGCCGTGCCATGCGCCCCGCCATCGACGGAGACCATCACCAGCGTATCGTCGTCCGCATCGTAATCGTTGCGCAGCAACGTCGCGACCGACAGCGTCAGGCTGTTGCCGGTGACGATGGAGTAATAGCCGTCCTCCGTAGCGACCGGCGCGTTGTTGTCGAGCAGCGTGCGGATCACCTCGCGCGTCCACACGGTGCCGTCGCGGAAGACGTAGTTCTCGATCCCGCGGCCGTCTGCGGCCAGCGCATCGATCAGCGTCAGGCTTTCCGCGTCGTTGCCGATGAAAGTCAGCTCCACGCTGTCGCTGCCGCGGAACAGGCGCGAGACGGCAACGTCCGCGGAGTCGAAATCGAGCAGGTACAGCGTATCGGTCTGTGCGGTGGACGTCCCCGAATCCTCGATCGTGTCGTGACCGTCGCCCGCGCCGAAACGATAGGTGTCCGAGCCAGCCTTCCCGCTGACGATGTCATTACCGGCCTGCAACTCGAAGAAGTCGTCAGTGTCGAAGCCTTCGACTGTGTCATCACCCGCCGTGTCGACATCGGCGATGGCACGGGCGCGCATCTGGGCGCGGGTCCATACAGTGTCGTCGGCGAAGCGGATGGTCACGGAATTCGTGCCCGAGCCGTTGAGCGGGCCGAGAGCGTCGAGCAGCGTGACGCGATCGTCGCTGCCGTTGAACGTAATGACGAGGTCGTTGTTACCCGGCCCGCCGCGGATCGCATATTCGATGTCGGACTGGGTGTAGTCGACGAATTCGAGCACCTTGTTACCCGTGCCGAACGGGTCGATCCGGTCGTCCCCGTCGCCGGCGCGGAAGATGAAGCGATCGTTGCCGCCCAGCCCGTCTATCAAGTCATTGCCGCGGCTGGCCTCGATAATCTCGCTGGCATTGCTGCCGACGATCACCTCGTCGCGCTCGCTCGTCTGCACGGCGAGGATCAGCTGGCTGACTTCGGTAATGCCGAAGACCGTGCCGTCGTCCAGCACGATGCTTTCGACGCCTCGACTGGCCCCGTCCAGCAGGTCGACCACGACGATTTCGTCGTCGCTGGAGGTGAAGCGGATGGCCACGTTGGAGCTGTCGCTACCAAGCCGCACGAAGCGGATTTCGTCGGCGGTGTAACCGTGGATTTCGAGCCGGTCGGCTGCGGACTGCGCGCGGTCGTCCACGACATCGCGCCCGTCACCGCGCGTGAAGACATAGATGTCGTCACCGCCGCCGCCATAGGTTCGGTCGTCGCCGAGGCCCGCGGCAATCACATTGTCCGCATCGTCGCCGTAGATCGTATCGTCGAGCGAGGTCGGCAGCATGGCCAGCAGGTCCGCCATGCCCCATTCGGTGCCATCGGCGAAGCGCACCGTCTCCAGCTTGCCGCCGGTGAGTGCATTGTCGATCCGCACCCGGTCGCCCGTGCCAGCAATCTTCAGGATCAGCGCGCTGCCGTCGCTCGATTGCGAGACGCGGATTTCGGTCGCAGCTATCCCGTCGCCGAAGGCCAGCACGTCGGCCGCGCCGCCGGCATCGACGATCCGGTCGTGCCCGTCGCCTCGATCAAAGCGGTAGGTGTCGTCGCCATGCCCGCCTTCGAGCTGGTCCGCCCCGGCATTGCCTGCGAGTTCGTCGTTTCCGCCGCGCGTGACGATCCGGTCATCCCCGTCGCCGCCGGAGATGACATCGTCCGCGTCGTCTAGCCCGAAGACGCGGTCGTCGCCTGCCGAGGTTACCTGCGCCATCGCATCGAGCGTCGCGCCGTCCCATACGGTGCCGTCGGCGAACTGCACGCGGAAGCCGGACGCACTGGCGGCGCCGACCGCGATATCCACGCGGCTGTCGAAATTACCCAGGATGAGCGAAAGCGTGTCGTCGTCGCGGATGACGGAGGCGGTGTCGACGCTCTGCCCGATGCCGACAAGGATCGTGTTGATCCCGTCCGCATCCTCGATCCGGTCGTGGCCGCTGTCCGCCGCATCGACGCGGTAGGTATCGTCGCCGGGCCCGCCGCGCAGCGTGTCGTCGCCCGCGCCGCCGACGAGGATGTCGGCAACTAGGCTGCCGGTAAGCGTGTCGTTGCCCGCGCCGCCGACAACTTCGTAAAGCAGCGGATCGCCCGGCTCGGCGATCCTCTGCAGCCGCACATCGTCGATGCTCGCGCCGTCGCCCGAATCGCTGGTCGAGCCGAGCTGCACGAAGCGCAATACGTTGTCGCCGTCCTGCGCGGTGACGAGCAACTCCGCCGTGCGCATGGCAAGGTGGCGTTCCTCGGAGGCGAAGACGAGTTCTCCGTTCCAGTAAACTTCGACCGCCCCGTTCGCGCCGGAAGCCGAGCGGTTGGCGTAGTCGAAGCGCAAAAAGTGCGTATCGCCTGCGACGAGGCCGGAGACGGTCTGGCTGATGTCGTTATTGCCGTCATAGCCCTGAAGGTCGAGCCAGTGTCCGCCATCGCGGCTGTAGACGCCTTCGGTCGGGCTGGTCGCCATCTGGAACTCGCGGCCATTGGCGTCGGTCCAGCCGGGAATGTCGTAATCGCGCAGGCCCTCGAGCGGCTCGAACTGGCCGTTGACGATCAGATTGTCGCCCAGCAGCAGGTCCGCCGTGACGACGCCGAGCGCGTCGTCCGCATCGCTGCCGGTTTGCGTGGCCAGCAGCACGTCCAGCCAAAGCCATTCCGTGCCATCGGCGAAGCGGATGCTCTCGATCGCCTCGTCGCCGTCGATAGCGGCGGCAATGGTGACGCGCGTGGTGCCGCCCGCGACGCGCAGCTCTATGTCGCTGCCGCGCTGGTGGACCGTGACCGTGGCCGGATCGACGGTGTCGTCAAACACGATGGTATCTGTGCCGCCTGCATCAACCAGCAGGTCGCGGTCGTCATTCGCGCCGAAGTGGTAGGTGTCGTTCTCGATCCCCCCGCGCAGCGTGTCGTCGCCCGTGCCGCCCTTGAATTCGTCGTTGCCTGACAAGGTGATACCAGCCCCGCCGCCGATCAGTTCGTCGTCGCCGCTGCCGCCGGAGATAATGTCGTCGCCAAGACCACCGATCAGCGTGTCGCTGCCCTGGTCGCCCGCGATCAGGTCGTTGCCCGAACCGCCGTCGATCGTATCGCCTTCGCTGCCGCCCGCCAGCACATCGTTGCCGCCAAGGCCAAGGATCGTGTCCGCCCCGCCATTGCCGCGGATCGCGTCGTTGAGCGTACTGCCCGAGATCGTGCTGCCGAGTTCGGAATCGGCAATGTTGATGGCGTTGTCGAGGCCGAAGGGCTGGCCGCCGAAGTTGAACGGCGTCAGCTGGGTGGAATCGACGCCGACGAGCTTCAGGATCGCCCGGTCGAAGCCGGTCGGGTCACTAAGCAGGACGACGGCATCGTCGCCTGCCTGCACCACCTTCAGTACGCCGCTGTCGAACGGGTTCGGGTTGTTGACGGCAAGGCGGATGATGTCGCCTTCGTCGCCCGGCGTGAAATCGGTGATGAGGTCGGTGCCGATGGCGTCTGCTGTCGGGGCGGAGGGGAGGTAGCGGAACGTGTCCTGACCTGCGCCGCCAGTATAGATGTCGACCGCATCGTCGTTCGAAATGTCTCCGAAGACATCATCGCCTGCCCCGCCGTCGAGCACGTCGGAGCCAAGCCCGCCTT
The DNA here is from genome assembly GCA_049646405.1 of Alteraurantiacibacter sp. Taxonomy (GTDB): domain Bacteria; phylum Pseudomonadota; class Alphaproteobacteria; order Sphingomonadales; family Sphingomonadaceae; genus Alteraurantiacibacter. The sequence continues at coordinate 9,118 of JBARVT010000078.1, read as the reverse complement.
CGAGATAGTCCGCCTCTTCGCCACCGACGAGATTGTCCTCGCCGTCGCTGCCTGTCAGGTGCGCGCCGACCAGCGGCACGTCCTGCACGAGTGCGGCGAGCACCTCGGCATGGGTCATCGCTACGCCGTCGTCGACGAACACGACTTGCTCGATCGCGCCGCGACCCGCCGCGTTCCAGCCGCCGCGCAGCACGATAACATCGTCGCTGTTGGCGAAGCGGATGGTAAGGTCCGCCCCGCCCGCGCCGGTGCGGCTGAAGCGGGTGTCGGCGAAGGCGTGGCCGTCGATCCGCAGCGTATCGACAACTGTCGCGTCCGCATCGCCCGCGTCATCGATCACGTCCGCGCCGTCGCCTGCGGTGTAGAGATAGGTATCGCCGCCGAGGCCGCCGCTCAGCAGGTCGGCATCCTCGCCGCCATCGAGCGTATCCGCGCCGCCGCCCGCGAAGATCGTGTCCTCGCCTGCCTTGCCGCCGAAGATTTCGTCCGCGCCCGTACCGTTATAGCTGTCGTTCCCGGCGGTGCCCGAACGGCTGATATCGATCAGGTCCTGCCGCGTGAGGATGTTGCCGTCGGAGAGTTCGAATTCCTCGACCCAGTAATTGCTGTTGGTCGACGCGCCGCTCTGAATGCGGAAGCCGTCACCATTGCTGCCGACATGCACGATGAAGTCGTTACCGTTATTGGCATAGCCTACGGCGATATCGTCGCGCGTGATCCCGGGGCCGAACACGACCCGGTCCAGCCCCTGATAGTCGTAAATCGTGTCGAAACCGTCGCCCAGCGCGAAGTGGTAGGTATCATCGCCGCGATAGCCTTCGAGCCGGTCGTTGCCCGCGCCGCCGGTGATGACGTCGTTGCCATCCTCGCCATAGATCGTATCGTCGCCCGCGCCGCCGCCGAGCGTGTCGTTTCCGCTATAGCCGTTGATCCGGTCGTGACCGGCGCCGCCGTCCAAAATATCATCGCCGTTCGACGCGCCGAAGAGAGTGTCGTCCTGATCGGTGCCTGCCTGTGCCTTGCCGAGAACGTCCGCGCCGGTCCACACGGTGCCGTCCGCGAAGCGCAGCTCCGGCAACAGGAGCGCGTTCGCTGCGCTCCACGATGTGAAGGTAACGCGCTGTTCCCCGCCGTCGAGCAGGCGGAGGACAAGATCGTCGTTCTCATCGGTGTAGACGCGGACGCTGTCCGGCGAGATGCCAGCGCCGAACTCCACGACATCGCTCGGGTTCATCCCGTTAATTATGTCCTGCCCGTCACCTATCGCGATCACGTAGGTGTCGGCGCCGCCATTGCCGTTCAATTCGTCGTCGCCGGAGCCACCGATCAGGGTGTCGTCCCCTGCAGAGCCCGACAAACTATCGTCGCCCGCGCCGCCGCGAATAATCATCGGGTCGCTGTGCCATGAGCTGCTGTGAATCCGGTCGTCGCCCGCGCCGCCGTCGATGATGTCCGCGCCGCCGAAACCGTTGATTTCGTCGTCGCCGTCGAGGCCGTCGATCACATCGGCCCCGGCCGTGCCGAGAATGTGGTCGTCGCCCGAAGTCGGAGTCTGGTCGATCAGCGCGAAAAGCTGCTGGGTCGACCAAACGGTGCCGTCGTCGAACTCGATGGCGGCCACCGGATATCGCGCCGAGTAATATGTCGCGTCATACACGGCATCGACCAGAGTTACGCGGTCACCATCCGTCGATGTCGTAACGATCAGGTCGTATCCGTCGCGCACGACAGATAGCTCGCCCGTTGTGATGCCGACAAGGCGCAGCGTGCCCTGCCGCGTGGTATCGTAAATCTCGTCCTGACCGTCGCCAGCCTGGAAGATATAAGTGTTAGCGCCGAGCCCGCCTTCAAGACGATCGGCCCCGGTGCCGCCATGCAGTATGTCGTCGCCATCCTCGCCATACAGCGTGTCGCTTCCCGCGCCGCCGGACACGATATCGTCGCCCCGGCCTGCCCGAATGGTGTCATGGCCGCCGCCTGCATCGATCGTATCGTGGTTGCGCGTGCCGAGCAGCGTTTCGCTGCGCGCATCGCCGGCCAGCGCAGCTGCGACAAGGTCCTGCGCGGTCCACACCGTACCATCGGCGAACCGCACTTCCTCGATCTGGTAGGCTTCGACCTCGAGGGCGTTCACGATCGTGATGCGGTCCCTGCCGCTGCCAATAAGGATAATGACGTTTTTGCCGTCGATATCCTGTTGGACGGTAACGGCGGACGGATCGATACCCGCGCCAAGCACGATTGCGTCGATCCCGTCGCTGTCGGTGATCGTCAGGCGACCGTCGCCCGCGGCGAAACGATAGGTTTCGTTGCCGCGGCGGTCGATAGCCGTATCGTTACCCGCCCCCGCATCGATAATGTCGTTGCCGCTGCCTCCGTCGAGCGTGTCGTCGCCCGCAAGGCCGTTCAGTTCGTCATTGCCCTGCTCGCCGTAGATTGCGTCCCTTCCGTCCGTGCCCGTCAGGACATCGTCGCTGGCAGGTGCGTTTACGGTTTCGCCAAACGGCACGGTGGCGCGGGCGATGATGTCGTCCTGCGTCCACTCGGTGCCGTCGGCGAAGCGGATGAAGCCGAGCGCTTCGATGTCGGCACCGTTAAGATAAGTGATCCGGTCGCTGGATCCGTCGATGCGAATGACGATGTCGCTGGAGGCGGCGCCGTCATATTCGATAGTGACTTCGTCGGGCGAAATCGTCGCGTCGAACTCGATGACATTGCCGAGACGCGCCCATCCGGAATCGTCGATGATGTCGCGCCCGAACCCGGCGCTGAAGACATAGACATCGTCCTCGTCGCCGCCGACCATCCTGTCGTCGCCCGTGCCGCCTACGATCCGGTCGATGCCCCAGCCGCCGGTGATAATGTCGTTACCGCCGAAACCCTGCAACAGCGCGTATTCCTCACCCTGCGCCGTGATGGTATCGTCGCCCTCGCCGCCCGAATAGATAACCTGTTCGTAGATTTCGGCGTATTCATTGAACGCCGCCATCGCGAGAACCTGCGCAGCACTCCAGACGGTGCCGTCGGCGAAGCGGACTTCGTCGACGCCGTAAGTGTCGTGATAGCTGTCTGCCATGTCATCGATGACGATGGTGTCGCCAGTGGCGGTGACCGTCAGCGTGACGTAGTCGTAGCCATCCGCTTCGACCGTCAGGTCGCCCGGCGCAATCGTGTCGTCGAAAACGATCGCGGTCTTCACCGCGCCGCCGCGTTCTGTCCACACCCAGTCGGTGCCGAAGCCGATGGAAAAATGGAACTCCGCGCCGCCACCAGAATAATCCTGAAGCTCGTCGGAGCCGGGGCCGCCGATGATTATGTCGTAGCCGTCGCCGCCTTCGATGAAGTCCATGCCCTTGCCACCGTTGAGGACATGATCGCCGCTGACGGCGTATATATAATCGAAGCCGTCCGTGCCGACGATGGTTTCACTTGGCAACTCGACCGGGAGCCGGTCGGCATCGGGATCTGGGAGAATGAGCTCGCCGTCCCCGCCGGCCGGTTCGGACGGCGGCTCGATCATACCGGGGTCGAAAAAAATTCCGCCAGCCACCAACTCAGTCGTTTCGGCAATCGCAATTTGCGGAAGGATCTCTTCCCAAAGGATCGGGGCGTGCCCGTCGGCAAAGGTGATCTGTGCAAATGGCGGGAAACCGTCATAGGACAACTCACCTGTTTCCGGATCGACCGCGGGATAAAAGCGTGTGTAGAGCGCATCGTTGTCGCCGACGAAAACGAACAGATTGTTTGACCACGGCCAGCCGCTCTTCCAGGCAAAGGAGATGTCTTCCGGCGCGATACCCTCGCCCATTTGCAACACGTTGCCATAAGTCTGCGGGATCGGGATCGGGCCGTCGCCCGGTCCTTCCTCGATTTCAGAGATACCGATCGGTCCTTCGCCATCACCGGGAAAGCCGATATCGCCGGGACGGGTCGGCTCGAAATAATCGAGTCCGTCGCCCCTTTCGAGGATGATCGTATTGCTGCCCGCACCGCCATACAGGTAATCGAAACCCCGCCCGCCATGCAGCGTGTCGTCGCCGGAGCCACCCTGAAGGTAATCTTCGCCGCCGAGACCAATGAGCGTGTCGTTCCCGCCGTAATAACTGTAGACATCGTTCGGCCCTTCCGTGCCGACCAGGATGTTATCCTGCGAACCATTTCCCTCGATCGTCATTCCCTCGGCATTGAACGGTGTCGCCATCGCGATCAGTGCGTCCTTCGCTATTACCGTGCCGTCAGCAAAGACGACCTGCGACACGCCTGCTTCGGCATTCCCCGCGTCGCCGCCGTTCACGATGCGCAGGCGGTCGCTCTGGTCAGCGAATTCTAGCACGAGGTCGAGCCCGTCGGATTCCACGCGCAGGTCGCCCGAGGCAAGGCCCGAGGCGAATTCGATCGTGTCGAGGCCGGCGTCGTCGGTCAGCACGTCCTGCCCGAAGCCCGCAGCAAACACATAGGTATCGGCGCCCGCGCCGCCCCGCAGCGCATCGTTGCCGCTGCCGCCTGTCAGGATGTCGTCGCCCGCCTGCCCGAACAGCGCATCGTCCCCTTCGAACCCGAGGATTTCGGACGCGGTTTCAAGGCCGGTGACGGTGTCGTTCCCGTCGGAGCCTGAGACGATGCTGGAAGTGCCCGCCGCTCCGGTGGCGATGTTGGCCGGAAGTTCCGGGACCGCCATCGCCATCAGTTGCGAGTGGCTGAGCGTGAGGTTCGACTCGGCGAAGTAGATGCTCTCGATGCGCTGCAAGGGGTCGGTGACCGCGCCCTTGATCGTGATGCTGTCGTCCTGACCGAGGAAGGACAGGATCAGGTCGTCGCCATTCTCGGCAATCTGCACAACAAAGTCAGTCGAGCGGAAGGCCGCGTCGAATTCGATCCGGTCATAATAGGAAGACGATGTCCCCCATGCCCGGTCGTCGATAATATCATGCCCGAAGCCCGGCGCGAAGCGATAGGTGTCGCGCAGCTCGCCACCTTCGAGAAGGTCGTACCCGGCACCGCCAATGATGATGTTGTCGTAAACCCGCTCGGCGCGGATGATGTCGTCGCCATCGCCTCCATCGATGATCTCTGCGAAGCCCGCGCCATAGATCACGTCGTCGCCGCTATTGTCGATCAGGGCCATGTAGCCCGCGCGATCGAGCGTCGATCCGTCGGCGAACATGATCTGCTCGATCCGGTAATAGTCCGAATCCTGATTCGGCAGGAGGATGCGATCTTCCGTACCGAGCAGCCCGATGACAAGGTCATTGATCCCGGCACGCTCAACATAAAGATCGTCGATCGTGATGTCGGGGCCGAACTCGATCGTGTCGACGGTATTCTCGCTGCGATTGTCGCTGACCGTGTCCTGTCCGAAACCGCGCTCGAAGTAATAGGTATCGCCGCCGATCCAGCCGGACAAAAAGTCGTTGCCCGATCCGCCAGTGATCCGGTCGTCGCCCTGTTTGCCGTCGATAGTATCGTTCCCGGCGGCGCCGTTCATGACATCGGCAGCGTCCGAGCCATCGATGATATCGTCGCCAGTCGTCCCCGCCTCGGCGAGCAGCTGCGTGACGACCGGAGCGAGATCGAGCGTGCTGCCATCGGCGAAGAGGATCTGCTCGATCCCGTTGTTTTCCGCGCGCTGCGCCCAGACAAGAATCCTGTCTTCGCTGCCCAGCAACCGGATGAGGAGAGCGTTGGTGCCGTCCAGTTCGAACGACAGGTCGTCCACCGTGATGTCCGGGCCGAACTCGATCGTGTCGAAGCCGGTACCGCTGTCGGAAAGATAGTCGCTTCCGAAGCCGCGCTCGAAATAATAGTTGTCGTTTCCACTGCTTCCGCGCAGGTCGTCATTGCCGGTGCCGCCCGTCAGACGATCGTTGCCGTCCCCGGTTTCGATGAAGTCGTTTCCGCCTTCGCCATCGATGACGGCATCTTCGGGGCCGCCATAGAGTTGTTCATCCCCGTCACGGGCATTGCGCGCCAGTTCGACCATCTGGGCATGCGTCAGCCGGGTGCCGTCGGCGAATTCGTAGAATTCGACACGGTAGTAATCGCTCTGGACGGTATCCATCACCGTCAGGTGGTCGCTCGTCCCTTCAAAGGTGATGACGATGGCATCGCCGTCGATCCGCACACGCATGCTCTCGCGGTCGATTGTCGCATCGAAATAAATCGTGTCGCCGGTATCGCTCCAGCCGCCATCGTCGACGATGTCCACGCCGAAGCCCGCGCTGAACTCGTAGCGGTCGTTGCCGCTCCCGCCAGCGAGGAAATCGTAGCCCGGGCCGCCGATCAGCGTGTCGTTACCATTGCCGCCGGACAGGTCGTCATTGCCCGGACCGCCATTGATGACTTCATTGTAATTATCGCCGTTGAAGTCGTCGTCGCCGGCATTTTCCGTATAGCGGTTCTCAAGGCCCATCGCGACCATCTGCGCGCTCGTCCACACGGTGCCGTCGGCGAAGCGCACTTCCTCGATAGAGTCGCGCGAGCTGCCGAGAGAGTTGCGCAACGTCAGGCTGTCGCCTGTTTCGGTGAGAGACAGGATAATGTTGTTGCCGCTCAGCGTGACCGAGAGGTCGCCCGGCGCGATGTCGGCCTTCATTTCGACGACGTCGAATGCTTCGCCGCGCCAGCCGGCATTGTCCTCGATCACATCCTGCCCGAACCCGCGCCCGAAGACATAGGTGTCGGCGTGGCTCTGGCCTTGCAGGAAATCGTTACCCGGCCCACCCTCGAGCCGGTCGTTGCCGTTGCCGCCGCTGATGGACTCGTTGTCCCACCCGCCGACAAGCGTGTTGGCACCGGAATCCCCGCTGAAAGATCGGCTGGAGGGCACGATGAAGGCCGCACCGTTGAGGTTGGCGATGGTCAGCTGCGACGGCGCAACGCCGTTCAACTGCACCACGGCGCGCAAGCCGGGTATGCCGACCACGTCGTCAGGTGAGAAATAGATGACGGTGTCGCTGCCGCTCGCCAGCGCGATAAGCTGGCCTTCGAGTCCGCTGCCGAGGCGGATATCGAGGACATCGCCCGCATCGCCGGGCTCGAAATCGGTGACGACCGGGTACCCGGCGGAGTCGTCCACAACGGGTACGAACAGGCGATAAATGTCGGTCGTGCCGATCGTGCCGGTGACAGTGTCCGCGCCGAGATCGCCGGACCCGCTCGAAATGGGCGTGGGGGTGGGCGAAGGCGTCGGCGTTGCGCCGCCACCTGCAAAGACGGGGTCGGCGAACGGATCGGCACTGCTGCCCGACGGATCGAGCTTCGCCTGCGCCGCGTCTTCGGACATGACATTGGCGGCGATGTTTGCTGCGTTCCAGATCGTGCCGTCGGCAAACAGGATGGAATCCACCCGTGCATTGCCCGATGCCATCTGGCTCACCACCCGCATCTGCGCGTCCTCGCCGACTAGACGCAGGACGAGATCGTTGCCGTCACGCGTCAGGACGAGATTGCCGGTGGTAACGCCATCGGCCAGCACGATGCGGTCGGTCGAGCCGGACCACGTGCCTTCGATCACGGTGTCGCGCCCGGTGCCGGGGCCGAAATTGTAGGTCGTGTCGCCCGCGCCGCCAGCCAGCCTGTCGTCGCCCGCCGTGCCGAGGAATTCGGTGTCGACGGTGAAGCCGCTGATGTCGATATCGTCGTCGCCCGCCGTGCCCTTGGCAATCTCGGCGATCAGCGCGGAACCCGCCCATTCGGTGCCGTCGGCGAAGACCAGCTTCTCGATCCCGTGATCGGGCGTGCCGGACACGAAAAAGTCGACGACGCGGATACGATCCTCGGTTCCGGCAATGCCGATAACCAGATCGCTCGGACCCGCTTCGAGGAAGACGATGTCGGCAGGCGCGATGTCTGCACCGAAGCGCAGCGTGTCGGTATCCAGGCCACTGTCCGCGTCGATATCGACGATCGTGTCCTGACCGTCCCCGCGCGCGAAGAAATAGGTGTCGGATCCGTCGTGGCCGACAAGCAGGTCGTTGCCCGCACCGCCATCGAACACGTCGTCGCCCGCGCCGCCTTCGAGCAGGTCGTCGCCCTCGGCCCCGAACAGGTTCTGGCCCGAACCGCCGCTCTCATTGGTCTCGGGCGTCGGAACGGTGATCGTGTCGTCGCCTTCGGTCGGCAGGATGCCTGCCGCGAGCACATCGATCCCGAGCATGCTGCCGTCCGCGAAGAGGATTGTGCCGACCGGCGAATCCGGGTCGACGGCGGAATCGAGCAGCAGCGTGATGCGATCGCCGCCCGCGCCGATCAGGATGACGAAGTTGCCCTCCGTGTTGAACTTGGCGGAAATATCGCCGGCGGTGATGCCTGCGCCAAGCGCGATCGTGCCGAAGCCGTCGGCGCCCGCACGCATCCCGATCCGGTCGTGCCCGTCGCCGAGTGCGAATAGGTACAGGTCGTTGCCCTGCCCGTCGAGGAACAGGTCGTCGCCCGCGCCGCCGTCATAGGTCGTGCTGCCGGTGGTGCCGACCAGCAGGTCGTCGCCGTCGCTCGCGCCCTGTGTCGCAAGAGCCAGCAGCTGCGCCGAGGAGAGCGTGCTCCCGTCCGCGAATTCCACCGTCTCCACCGCATTGCCGCGGATGACGATGCTGTCCTGCGAATTTTCGAAAGTGATGCGGATGTCGTTGCTGCTCTCGTCGAGCCGCTCCACGCGCATGTCGGGCGCGCGATAGCCGGAGACGAGCAGACGATCCGCACCGTGGCTGTCCTCGATGACGTCGTTGCCGTCGCCGAAATTGAAGACATAGGTGTCGTTGCCGCGCTGCCCGCGGAGCAAATCGTCGCCCGTCCCGCCCCGGATCGTGTCGGCAAGGTCGCTACCGCGAACATTGTCGTCCAGCGCGCTCTGCTGGGAGGCGATGGAGGCCTGCACAAGGTCGGACTGCGACCAGACAACGCCGTCGCCGAATTCGAAGGTCGGCATCGCCCCGGTGCTTGCCGCGCCGCGCACCAGCAGGTGATCCCCGCTGGCGAACAGCATAATGAGATCGTTGGTGTCGAGAGCCGACTGGCGGACCTGCACCTGCGTGGCGGCGAGATCTTCGAAAATGACGGTCGCATCGGTGACGCCTGCACCCATTTCGAGGATGTCGAGCCCGTCGCCCGCGCGCAGAAGCAC
>JBARVT010000077.1:0-21613 GCA_049646405.1 Alteraurantiacibacter sp. | reverse complement strand
CGGACGATCCGTTCGATCTGCCTCCCGAACGCTGATGGACCATTTCCAGCTCAGAGACGGCGAGCTTCACGCAGAGGAAGTGCCTCTGTCGCGCATTGCGGAGGAGGTCGGCACGCCCGTCTATGTCTATTCGCGCGCCACGCTGAAGCGGCATGCGCGGGTATTCCGCTAGGGGCTCGCGCCGGTTGAGGAAAGGTCGGGCCGCGAGCCGCTGATTGCCTTCGCGGTCAAGGCTAACCCGAACCTTGCGGTGCTGCGCGTGCTAGGGCGTGAGGGCTGCGGGGCGGATGTCGTGTCCGGCGGCGAACTGGTGCGGGCGATGCGGGCGGGCATCCCGGCGGAGCGCATCGTATTCTCGGGCGTCGGCAAGACCCGGACTGAACTGCAGCTGGGGCTCGACAATGGTATCGGCCAGTTCAACATCGAATCGTCGGAAGAAGGACGCGAACTGGCCGAGCTTGCGGCGCAGCAGGGGCTGGTTGCGCAAGCGACCCTGCGTATCAATCCCGATGTCGATGCGAGAACCCACGAAAAAATTTCTACCGGGCGGGCCGAGAACAAATTCGGCATCCCGCTCGTCCGCGCGCGCGAAACCTTTGGCGAGCTTGCGGCGCTGCACGGGTTGAACCTTCGCGGCATCGCGCTGCATATCGGCAGCCAGCTGCTCGATCTCGAACCGCTGGAGACCGCCTTTGCCAAGGCCGGCAAGCTGGTGACGGAGCTGCGCGAGGACGGGCACGCCATAACCCATGTCGATCTCGGCGGCGGTCTGGGGGTGCCCTACAAGGCGGGCGAAACACCGCCGACGCCTGCCGAATATGGCGCGATGGTCGCTCGCGTTATCGAGGGCTGGGACGTGCATCTCACCTTCGAGCCGGGCCGTGTGATCGCGGGCAATGCGGGCGTGCTGCTGACCCGCGTGGTCCGCGTGAAGCGCGGTGGCAACGGCCCGCCTTTCGTGATTGTCGATGCCGCGATGAACGACCTTGCGCGTCCTGCTCTCTATGGCGCGTGGCATGATTTCGACGCCGTCGGCCCAACGGGAGAGCGGATGACCGCCAATATCGTCGGCCCGATCTGCGAGACTGGCGATACCTTTGCGCGCAATCGCGAATGCGACGCGCTACAATCGGGCGAGCTCGCGGTGTTCCGCACCGCCGGGGCTTACGGCGCCACGATGGCCTCGAGCTATAACTCGCGCGGCTTCGTGCCCGAGGTGCTCGTTGATGGGGATCGCTTTGCGGTGGTTGCGGATCGCATTCCGGCGGACGCGATCATGGATGCCGAGCGCGTGCCCGATTTCCTCGACGACTGACCCGTGCGCCAGCTCCCGCTCTTCCACGCGATCGTCGGACAGCCGGTCATCGTACTCGGCGAGGGCGAGATGGCAGAGCCCAAGCGGCGCTTGGTCGAGCGGGCGGGTGGGCGCGTGGTCCGCGATCTGCAGGAGGGCGTGGACGAAGGCGCGCGGCTCGCTTTCGTCGCGCATGAAGATTCGGCAGTGTGCGAAAGCGACGCCATCCGCCTGCGCTGCGCAGGGCTTCTGGTGAATGTCGTGGACCGGCCTGACCTGTGCGACTTTACGACGCCCAGCGTGCTGGACCGCGATCCGGTGCTGGTAGCGGTCGGAACCGGCGGTGCGTCGGCAGGGCTGGCGAAGCAGTTGCGCCTGCGCCTCGAAAAGCTGCTTCCCGCCGATCTCGGTGCGCTGGCGGAGGCGCTTTACGCGGCGCGCGAAAGGCTGAGGGCGAAATTCCCAGCCATGCCAGAGCGGCGCCGTGCGCTCGACGAGGCGCTGAGCGAGGACGGTGCGCTTGATCCATTGCGCGAACGCGGAGGAGACCGGTTATCCGCATGGCTCGACGGCGCCGGTTCCCCGCTTCCGCCGATGCATCGCATCACGCTGCGCAGCGACGATCCCGACGATCTTACCCTGCGCGATGCCCGGCTGCTCGGCACAGCGGATACTGTCATGGCAGACGCGGATGTGCCCGCCGCCATCCTCGCCCGCGCGCGTGCCGATGCGGTGCGGCTGCCGCCCGGTTCTATCGTTCCCGACCAAGGCAGCACCGTGGTTATCGTGCTGCTGAAATCTAAATGAACCCGCTCGGGGCGTGTGCAAATGGTTTTGCAGACGTGCGAGCCGGGCGAAACGCCTGCCGCGAGCTATCGCTTCCCGGATGCGATGACGAGCGCGTGGCGGGAGCGGTGAGCGAAAAGGTGGGGCTGCGCTTCGTCGAACGTTCCACGCTCTCGCCCGGACAGTTGATGCGCATCTCGCGACGTGCATTCGCAAATGCCGCCCGAAAGCCTATCGGTTTCGATCACCATCATGCATGCGGGCGGGGCGCAGGGCTGGATCGACCAAAATACTTTCGACACCCGGCGCGACACCGTCGCGGGCGTCATGATGGCGGCGGGGCGGAGACGTTCCTGCGCGCGGCCGTAGGGTTGGGCGGGGAGGAAGGGAAAGATCTCGCCGAGCGTTTCGCGGCCCGCCATCCAAGCGATCCCATGCGGCCCGTGGCACTGGAGGCGCAGGCGGGGCCATGCCTGTGGCAGAGCGCGACATGCTCTGGCGCCGGGCCGAAGGCTCGGGCAGCTGCCTTGTGACGACGGAAGCGATCCGCTACCGGCGCGCGCTGGCTTCTGTCTAAAGCACCCCGCCTGCCAGTCGGTCGATCGCGCCTTGAAGGATTACGGCGGCCGCGTGGCTGTCTATGCGCTGGGCGCGCTTGCTGCGGGAGAAATCCTGCGCGATCATGTCGCGCTCCGCGGTGGTGGTGGACCAGCGTTCGTCCCACAGCAGCACCGGCAGGCCGAGCGCCAGCAGGTTACGCGCAAAACTGCGGCTTGCCTGCACGCGCGGGCCGCTGCTGCCATCCATGTTGAGCGGGAGGCCGATCACGACGCCCTTCACGCAGCGTGCTGCGACTATTTCTTCCAGCGCCGCCTTGTCGCGGGCGAACTTGCCCCTGGGCAGGGTCTTGCCTGCCGTGGCGAAGCTCCAGCCCGCATCGCAGGTGGCCACACCGATGGTCTTGGTGCCAAGGTCCAGCCCCAGCAACACGCCGCCTTCGGGTAGCGTGTCGCGGAAGGCGGCGGCGTTTTCGGTCAGGAGCGGGCCGTCTGCCATGCGCGCATCCGGGTCACCACATCCTGCTGCAGATTCTTCCAGAACAGCGGGATGTCGACGAGGTGGTAATTGTTGCCGGGAAACCGTTGGTTGCCCATTTCAGGCGGATCGCCGATCAGTAGCAGGCCGCGCTCGTCGCAGCGTGCAGGCACGGCGCCCGGCACCAGTTCGCCGCTCGAGAAATCCTCGTTCGGCACCAGCGTGCCGAGGTTGAGCTCCGCCTCCGCTTCGCCATCTGTCGTGCCGGTGAGAGGATTGACGCAAAGGATCGCGCTCTCGCCGCGCGGCTCTCCATCAAGTCCCGGCGTCATGGCATAGCGGCGGAAGAACAGGCCGGGATCCGCTGGCTCGGCAAAGCTCGCATAGCTGACGATGCACGGTGCCTGGTCGGGCTGGGCGCAGGGTTGCAGGCGCAATTCGGGCAGGTCGCGTTCGAGCGAGATCGGCCATCCGATGGCGTAGACCATTGCGATGCGAGATTGCAGCGCAGGATCGACCCCGCGCTCCTGCAGGAGGCGGATGATGTGGTAGCTGCCCTGGCTGTGCCCCGCGAGCACGATGGGCATGTCTTCCGGGATCGAGTCGAGAAAGAAGTCGAAGGCCTGGCCAATATCGACATAGGCCGCGTCGATCGCCTGTGTCGCTTCGGGTGCATCGGTGAGGAAGGCGCCGAAAGTCGCCTGTCGATAGCGCGGCACCCAGACTTCGCTCGCCTGATTGAACGCGCTGGCGAGGCCTCGCACCATGATGCGCGCGCGGCCTTGCGATTCCGCATGGTCGAGCTGCGCATTCCACGCGCTGCGGTCGAAGAAGCTGGTCGGGTGGACAAAGAACACGGCGAAGCGCGGAGTGTCGCCTGCCTCGTCTTGGCCATCCTCCGTGCCCGCATCTCCATCCAAGGCTGCCGAAGGCGCGGGTTCGGCGGGTGAGGGCAGGAGCGAGCGATCCTGCGTGACCTGCGGCTGCCACCGTGCCGGGTCGTTCACGCCCTTGCCGGGGCGGCTGAACCACATGTCCGGGTCCTGATAGGCATTCAGGTCGAGCGCATCCTGCTCGACGAATTCGGTCGTCGGCACCAGCGCGACCTCGGTCAGCTCGTCTCCATAGATATTGAACAGAAACCCCGCGCCAATGGCGAGGACGATCAGAATTACGATCGTGTACAGGAATTTACGCAGGATCTGCCTCCATGGCCTTGTCGTTCTCAGCCCCGTTCTCGCGATCCTCGCGGTTCTTCGCCTCGGCCCGCTGTTCCAGCGCGACCTTGATCATGGCAAGCAGCGGGTCGGCAAGAAACAGGCCGAGAATGCCAAACAATATGCCCATGATGAGCTGAAAGGCCAGCACCAGCGCGGGCGCGAGATCGACCGTCTTCTTGGCGATCATCGGCACGACAAGATAGCCGTCGATATTCTGCACGAAGAAATAAACGAAAATCGTGTAGATCCCCATCTGCGCGCCGCCCGAAAAGCCGACCAGCACCATCAGCACGCCCGACACGATGGCACCGATATTGGGGACGAAGGCCAGCAGGCCGGTGAGTATGGCGAGCAGCGCCGCCATCGGGATTTCGTCGCCGGTGACAAGGCCGTAGCCGAGCAGCATCAGATAGGTAAACATGCCTTCAAACAGCATTCCGACCAACCGCCCAGCCATGAGGCGGCGCATAGTGAAGCCCATCTTGTCCAGCATGTCGCGCGTATCGCCGCGCTGCGTGCTCGGCACCATCCAGCGCACGCCGCGCTCGTAAAGTCGCGGATCGACCGCGAGATAGATTCCGATGATGACGATCAGCACCAGCGTCGTCAGTCCTCCGAAGATCCCGCCCACCATGCTGGTGATCGCGCCTGCACCGCTCGCCATCTGGCTGGCAAGGCTCTGGATATCGCCGGACGAGATGGCGAACCCCTGTTCGCGCAGCCAGCCGATGGTCGCGCCGATCTGGCGGTTGATGATATCGGGAAATTCCGCCGCTTGCTGCGAAATCTGCGATCCGGCGAAAATCGCCAGCCAGATTATGAACGCCGTGACCGAAAACAGCACGATGGCGATGCGCCAGCCGCGGCCGATGGGCAGTGCGCGGCCCAGCAGGCGGGAACCTCCATCGACCATTGCCGCGAACACGGTCGCGCCAAAAATGACGAGCAGGCTCTCGGAGATATAGACCGCCAGCGCCACGCCACCAATAACGGCGAACCAGACGAAGGCGCGTGCGGCCTCGAACCGCAGCTTCGGGTCGGAAATGCGCGCCGGGCTCGCGCCCATGGCGCGGTCTTCGCGCGCTTCGTTCTGTTCGTCGGTCTCGCTCATTGGCTGGCCCCCTCCCGGATTTCGGGGCGCAAGCTGCGCCATGCGCGGTCGGGACGCAAGGCTCCCCACCATGTCAACGGGTTATAGCTCGATGTCCCGTCGAGCGAGAAGGTGACGAATTCCGCCCGCCCGCCAATATTCGCGATAGGGACGGGACCGCCCAGGCCCTGCTCGTACATCTCGGCCCGGCTGTCCGCCGAATGATCGCGATTGTCGCCCATCAGGAAGACGTGGCCCTCGGGCACAGTGACGGGCGGCATGTTGTCGAGCCGCGAGTCCTCGACATCGTCGAGCACGAGATAGCTCGCGCCATTGGGTAGCGTTTCTCGGTATGTCGGTGGCTCGTACACCTCGCTGCCATCCTCCAGCCGGACGCGGAACGAGGCGAAGGCGGCGAGGCAGTCCCCGTCCGTGCCGAACGCGTCCTTGCAGAGGTTGTCGTTGGCGGCGGGCAAGCGCACGGGCGGCTCCATCTCGCGCTTTATCGGCTCGCCATTGAGCACCACGCGCCCGTCGACCAACGCGATCGTGTCGCCGGGCAGGGCGATGACCCGCTTGATATAATCCTCGTCCCGGTCGGGCGGCACGGCGATGACGATATCGCCATATTCCGGCGTGGCAGGCGCGATGCGCCAGTCGCCGCGCGGCAGGACGTGGAAGGTCGCGGAGACCCAGCTCCAGCCATAGGGGTACTTGCTCACCACCAGCCGGTCTCCCACCATCAGGCTGGGCACCATGCTGACGCTCGGGATATAGAAAGGCTTGGCAAGGAAAGTGTGAAAGGCGAGCACGGCGAGCAGCATCAGCGCCAGCCCGCGCAGTTCGGCCCACCAGTTCACCGGTGCGGGGTTCGGCTTGTCCTTTGCCATCAGTCGGTCGGCAGTGCTTCCAGGATCACGAAAGCCTGAGCCCAAGGGTGATCGTCGGTGAGCGTGAGGTGAACGGTGACGCTGTGGCCTGCAGGCGTCAGCTCCGCCAGCCGCGCCGCCGCGCCGCCTGTCAGCGCCAGCGTGGGCGCGCCGGAGGGGGCGTTGACCACGCCGATATCCTTCATGAACACGCCGCGCTTGAACCCGGTGCCGACCGCCTTGGAGAACGCCTCCTTCGCCGCAAACCGCTTGGCATAGGTGCCCGCCTGCGTGTGCGGCCGCCGCGCGGCCTTGGCATTCTCGACATCGGTGAAGACGCGGTTGCGGAAGCGGTCGTCGTACCGCTCGAGCGAATTGGCGATCCGCTCGATATTGCAGAGGTCGGAGCCAAGACCGATTATCATGGGTGAATCACCGCGCCAGATCCATCAATTCGCGCATCTTGAGCACCGCAGGCTCAAGTCCGTCGAAAATCGCCTCGCCGATCAGGTAATGCCCGATATTGAGTTCGGCGAGCTGCGGGATTGCGGCAATAGGCTGGACGTTGTCGAAGGTGAGGCCGTGCCCGGCATGCGGTTCGATCCCGTTCTTTGCCGCGAGCGCTGCCAAATCGGCGATGCGCTTCAATTCGGCGGAGACGCGCTCGCTGTCGCCGTCCAGCCCGGCATGGGCGTATTCGCCAGTGTGGAACTCCACCACCGGCACACCAAGCCTGAGTGCCGCATCCAGCTGGCGTTCCGCAGCCTCGATAAAGAGCGACACGCGGATACCCGCATCCTGTAATGGGCCTACGACCGATGTGAGTGCGTTGTGCAAACCCGCTGCATCCAGCCCGCCCTCGGTCGTTCGCTCCTCGCGCTTTTCCGGCACGATGCAGGCGGCGTGAGGCCGGTGCGCCAGCGCGATGGCGAGCATTTCCCCGGTCGCAGCCATTTCGAGGTTGAGCGGCAGGTCGGTCGCGTCCTGGATTCGCCTCAGGTCGTCGTCGCGGATATGCCGTCGGTCTTCGCGCAAATGTGCGGTGATCCCGTCGCCGCCGCATTCGGCCACGATCTGCGCCGCGCGGACCGGATCGGGATGATCCCCGCCGCGCGCGTTCCTGATGGTCGCGACATGATCGATATTCACGCCGAGGCGCAAGTGATGGCTCATGCCGCGCCCCTATGCGCTGCGCCGATCAGTCGCAAGCGACTGCCGACAGCGTGGCGTGCAGCGGACCCTCGCCGCTCCACAATTCGCCGAACTGGAATTCCGGCTGGTCGGTGGCGAGCGCGAGGGCGATTCCGCTTTCGGGCAGGATAATGTTGCGCACTTGATATTTGCCGATCGCTCCGCGCCGCTCAACGATCTTCACCGCCCCGTTGCATCCCGTCAGCGGCGCTTCGAACACCCACTGACCGAGCGCCATGTAGCCGAGCGCCGGATCGCTATCCCACAGCGCCGCGAGCGATTCCTCGCTCAGCAGCAGCCCGTCCATCAGCGCACGGTCGAATGCGAGCATGTCGTCGAGCGGTCCGACCAGCCCTGCTGCCGCTTCGTACCCCGCCACCCGGCTCGCCGCCATAGGCGTGCGGCCGGCGAAATAGCGGGTGTCGTCGCGCGAAAAGAAGCTCGTGTTGATCCAGCCCGATTCCAGCCCGACGCCCTGCGCCAGCAGCAGGTCGACGCTCGAATCCGAAACCGCCTCCAACACCGCGCTGAGCACGATGTAGTCGCAATTATTGTATTCCCACAGCCCCGCGTCGGGCCTCGGGCGCAGCCCGCGCGTGCACCAGTCGAGCCGGTCAAGTTCGGCGGTGTAGAAAGAGGGAAAATCCTCCTCGTCGGTGGCACTCTTGTCCGGCTGCGGCAGGCCGCTGCGGTGGCGCAGCAGGTCTTCGACGGTGACGCCGGCATGGCGCAGGCGCGGGACATATTGCCCGACATCGGTGTCGAGCGAGAGCCGACCGTCCTCAACCTCGCGCATGACGAGCACCGCCATCACCTGCTTGGTGACGCTCGCCCAGGGCCAACCCTCGATCACGCGGTCGCCCGCATCCTCTTCGCTGCCGCCATAGAAAATCGTATCGACTTCGCCCGGGCGGGAAATCGCGAAATCGCCAGTAAAGCCTGCATTCTCCAGTCCGTAAAACGCCTGCGTCGCCGGATCGCTCTCATCCATCAGCCGCGGCCCGGTGGCGCAGCCTGCAAGTGCGAGCGCCGCGGCGAGTGCCAACCATGTCTTTCCGGGCCACCTCATTTGCGGCTGCCGGGCTTGGTGATCGGGATAGCGGCCAAGTCCTCCGGCACTTCGTCCTCCGCATAGGTCGGAAAGTCGATGTCGATCAGCGGAATGAAAGGCACGCCGAGATCGGCGGAGCCGTTACTGCGGTCGACCAGCGCCACTTCGGCCAGCACCTCGCCGCCTTCGCGCGCCACGGCGGCTATGGCTTCGCGGCTGGAAAGGCCGGTGGTGACGACGTCCTCCACCATCAGCACTTTCGCCCCGGGCTCCAGCGCGAAGCCGCGCCGCAGGTGGAATTCGCCTTCGGGCCGTTCGAGGAACATCGCATTGAGATCCAGCGCGCGGCCCATTTCGTGCCCGATGATGAGGCCGCCCATGGCGGGTGAGACGACGGCATCGAGTGAGTCGCGGATGTCAGCCGGTATCTTGGCGGCCAGCGCCTCGGCCAGCCGCGCCGCACGGGCAGGATTCATCAGGACACGGGCGCATTGCAGATAGTGCCCGCTATGCCGCCCGCTCGACAGCTTGAAATGCCCTTCGAGCAGCGCGCCGCTCTCGCGGAATTCGGTCAGTACGTCGTCCTGTGTCATGATCCCCCGGGTCGCACCTTTCGCTCGCGCCGCGATGGCGGACGTAAGGCCGCATCGACGTTGTCGAAAAAAGTCCCTAGAGCCGCTTGAGGCACGGGGCAACCATGCGTATAGGCCCGCCGAGAGCGGCCTGTCGCAAGGCTGCAAAGGCCCCTGTGCCTGCAAAAATGCAATGGGAAGCATCAAAACCATGAATCTCGGCGAACTCGCCCGCAAGAAGCTGCAATTCCTCGCTGTGCTGGCGGCGGCTGTCTCGCTCGTCTTCGGCTCGCAGGCCGCGCTTGCGCAGCTGAACGAGAATCTGAGCGAGGTGGAAACCAACGCCGCCGCGCAGGAAGCCGACGCCGCGCCTGGCGAGCAGACCAGCCTGACCGCGGAAGAGACTGTCACCGAGGCCGCGCCGTTCGACTATTTCGGGCCGGACATGATAAAGGGCCAGCCGGTCGATGCGCGCGAGGATATGCTCGCATCCATGCAGTTCCAGCCGCAGCACACCGCCAATGGCGAATATGCGCTGTGGATGCACGACGCCATCCTGTTCCCGATCATCACTATCATCAGTCTGTTCGTGCTCGGCCTGCTGTTCTGGGTCGTCGCCAAGTATCGCCGCCGGGCCAATCCGGTGCCGTCCAAAACCAGCCACAACACGCTGATCGAAATTATATGGACGGTGGTGCCGGTCATCATCCTCGTCGTTATCGCTGTTCCTTCGATCACGCTGCTGGCGCGCCAGTATCAGTCGCCGCCCGAAGACGCGATCACGATCAAGGCGAATGGCTACCAGTGGTACTGGGGCTACGAATATGTCGACAATGGCGGTTTCGAGGTCATCTCGAACATGCTGACAGAGGAAGAGGCGCTTGACGCGGGCGAGCCGCACCAGCTGGCGGTGGACAACCGCATGGTCGTGCCCGTCGGCGTGCCGATCCGCCTGCAGACGTTCGGCGCGGACGTGATCCATTCCTTCGGCATCCCCGCGCTGTGGTTCAAGCTCGACGCGGTGCCCGGGCGCATCAATGAAAAGATCCTGACGATCGATGAGCCCGGCATCTATTACGGCCAGTGCATGGAGCTGTGCGGCGCCCGCCATGGCTACATGCCCATCGCCATCGAGGCGCGCAGCCTTGAAGATTACAACCGCTGGGTGCAGTCGCAGCCGGGCGGCCGGACGGTGGCGCAGATCCGCGCTGCCGAGGCGCAGGCTGCTGCCGAGGATGCTGCATCCGCTGCCGCTGCCGCCGAAGCCGGTGACGAACAGGGCGAGGAAGCTGCCGAAGAAGCCGAGGCGGATGCCGAATCCGACGCGGAAGCCGCCGACGCCGCCTGACACGACAGAATACGACTAAGACAAGGTTCGCTAAGATCATGGCCACCACCGCCGACAATTTCGACGCTCACGCAGGCGATCAGCATCACGCGCACAGCCACGCCGATCACAAGCCTGGCTTCATCGCGCGCTGGTTCATGTCGACGAACCATAAGGATATCGGCACGCTGTATCTTATCTTCGCGATTATCGCGGGGATCATCGGCGGGGGTATTTCCGGTCTGATGCGCTGGGAACTCGCGGCGCCGGGCCTGCAGGTGATGGGCGACGTTGTGAACGTGCTCGGCGGCGACGGCGCGAGCTTTGACCAGCAGGGCCATATGTGGAACGTGCTGATCACCGCGCATGGCCTGATCATGGTGTTCTTTATGGTCATGCCCGCGATGATCGGCGGGTTCGGCAACTGGTTCGTGCCCTTGATGATCGGCGCGCCGGACATGGCCTTCCCGCGCATGAACAATATTTCCTTCTGGCTGACCGTCGCGGGTTTCTGCTCGCTGATGTTCTCCATGTTCGTGCCCGGCGGCACCGGCATGGGCGCGGGCACGGGCTGGACGGTCTATGCGCCGCTCTCGACAACCGGCTCGGTCGGGCCGGCCGTCGACTTCGCGATCTTCTCGCTGCACCTCGCGGGCGCGGGTTCAATTCTCGGCGCGACCAACTTCATCACCACGATTTTCAATATGCGCGCGCCAGGCATGACGCTGCACAAGATGCCGCTCTTCGTGTGGTCGGTGCTTGTCACTGCCTTTCTGCTGCTGCTCGCGCTGCCGGTACTAGCCGCCGCGATCACCATGCTGCTGACGGACCGCAATTTCGGTACGACGTTCTTCACCGCTGCGGGTGGGGGCGATCCGGTCCTGTACCAGCACCTGTTCTGGTTCTTCGGCCACCCCGAAGTCTACATCATGATCCTGCCGGGATTCGGCATGGTCAGCCAGATCGTTGCCACGTTCAGCCGCAAGCCGGTGTTTGGCTATCTCGGCATGGCTTACGCGATGGTCGCGATCGGTGTTGTCGGCTTCATCGTGTGGGCCCACCACATGTATACCGTCGGCCTCGACGTGAACACGAAGATGTACTTCACTGCCGCCACCATGGTGATCGCGGTGCCGACCGGCATCAAGATCTTCAGCTGGATCGCAACGATGTGGGGCGGCAGCATCGAGTTCAAGTCGCCCATGGTCTGGGCGCTGGGCTTCATCTTCCTTTTCACCGTGGGCGGCGTGACCGGCGTGGTGCTGGCCAATGGCGGCATCGACGACAATCTTCACGACACCTATTATGTGGTGGCGCACTTCCACTACGTGCTGTCGATGGGCGCGGTGTTCTCGCTCTTCGCGGGCTGGTATTACTGGTTCCCGAAGATGTCGGGCCGGTGGCATTCCGAATTCCTCAGCCATGTGCACTTCTGGCTGTTCTTCATTGGCGTGAACGTGATCTTCTTCCCGATGCACTTCCTCGGCCTGCAGGGCATGGCGCGTCGCTATCCGGATTACACCGCCGCCTACGAATACTGGAACCATATCGCCAGCGCGTGGGGCTATTCGATCATGGCGATCTCGATGATCGTGTTCTTCGTGAACATCGTCTACGCTTTCGTGGCCGGTCGCCGTGCGGAAGACAATTACTGGGGCGAAGGCGCGACGACGCTCGAATGGAGTCTTTCCAGCCCACCGCCGTTCCACCAGTTTGAAACGTTGCCCGTGATCGAGGATCACCACAACCACGACGACCATATCAGCGCGAAACCGGCGACTGCCTGACGGTCCGTCGCTCGCCTGAGACACTAAAACAGGGGAGGGGCGCGCCGGAAACGGTTGGCGCCCCTTCGCTTGGAAAAGGACCATGACCGCCATCGCCGCTCCTAGCGCCCGTGATATCGAGCAGACCGCCGTGGCCGTGAGCCCTGTGGCCGCGCCGATCGCGTCGCCCGGCGCGGCGCGCATGCCCGCGCGCTGGCAGGATTTTTTCGCGCTCACCAAGCCCAAGGTGATGCGCCTAGTCGTATTTACCGGCCTGTGCGGCCTGCTCGCTGCACCTGGCAGCATCCATCCGGTCCTCGGCTTCACCGCCATCCTGTGCATCGCGCTGGCCGCAGGCGGGGCGGGCGCGCTCAATATGTGGTGGGAAGCCGATATCGATGCGAAGATGAAGCGCACCGCCGGTCGCCCCTTGCCCAGAGGCGTCGTCCGACGCGAGGATGCGCGCGATTTCGGCCTGCTGCTCTCGGGCATCTCGGTGACGACGATGGGCCTTGCCATCCACTGGCTGGCCGCCGGTGTCCTGGCGTTCAGCATCTTTTTCTACGCCGTCATCTACACGATGTGGCTGAAGCCCAACACGCCGCAGAACATCGTCATCGGCGGCGCGGCTGGTGCGTTTCCGCCGCTGATCGGCTGGATTGCCGTCACCGGCGAGATCACCTGGATGCCGGTGCTGCTGTTCGCGATCATTTTCATGTGGACGCCGCCGCATTTCTGGGCGCTCGCGCTGTGGGTAAAGCCGGACTACGCCGCCGCGAAAATCCCGATGATGCCGGTCGCTGCGGGCGAAGCCTCTACCCGCCGCCAGATCCTCGCTTATTCCGTGCTGCTCCTGCCCCTCTCCGCGACGCCGTGGTTCATCGGCGGTGCCGGTGCGCTGTATGGTGTTTGTGCGCTCGCCCTCTCCACCGTCTTCCTTGCGCTCTCCGTCCCCGTCGGCATGCGCCGCGCGGGCGAAGGCGATGCGATGAAGCCGGAGAAAAAGCTCTTCGCGTATTCGATCCTCTACCTCTTCGTGCTGTTTGCGGCATTGGTGCTGGATCGCGTGCTGTCGCAGGCAGGAGTGGTCGCATGACGCCCGAAGAAGAGGAAGAATACAAGGCGCGCCGCAAAAGCCGCAATCTCGTGGTCGGCCTCGTCCTGCTCGGCTTCGTCGTGCTGTTCTACGCCATCACCATTGTGCGGATCGGAGCGCAATGATGGCGAGCGCAGCCAGCCTCGAAAACCGCAATCGCAAGACGATGCTGATCATGTTCGGCGTCGCGCTGGCCATGCTCGGTCTCGGCTATGCCGCCGTGCCGCTTTACGACCTGTTCTGCCGCGTCACCGGCTTCGGCGGCACCACGCAGGTCGCGACCGAGGCGGAAGCGTCTGCGGCAGAGCGCATGGCGGCGATGGCGGGCGGCAAAACCTATTCGATCCGCTTCGATGCCAATATTGCGCGCGGAATGCCGTGGGAGTTCAGGCCCGTGCAAGTGACCGACGCCGTCTCCATCGGCGGGCGCGACATGGCATTCTATACCGCGCGGAACACTTCCGACCGCCCGATCACCGGCACCGCGACCTTCAACGTCGAGCCGGAGCAGGCGGGCCGCTATTTCCACAAGATCCAGTGCTTCTGCTTTACCGAACAGACGCTGCAGCCGGGCGAAGAGGTGCGCATGCCTGTCCTCTATTATGTCGACCCGGCGGCGCTGGACGATCCGAACATGGAGGGCGTGGAACAGATCACGCTCAGCTATACCTTCCACGAAGCCATACGCGACGAAAACGACAGCTAAGCCTCTGGACCCGCGCCCGCGCGGACGATAGAGGCGAGGCACGAACACCAAGGACCAGGACAGACCCATGGCCGGCGCCAAGAACCACGATTACCATATCCTCGAACCCGATATCTGGCCGCTGGTCGGCGCGCTTTCCGCGCTCGTCTTCACGAGCGGCATGGTGCTGTTCATGCATTCGGACCCGGGCGAGATCGGCGAGACGAGCTGGCGCATCGTGCTCGGTCTCGGCATTGCGGGCCTGATCGCGACGTTCTTCGGCTGGTTCGCCAAGGTGGTGAACGAGGCGCAGCGCGGCGACCATACTCCCGTCGTGCAGCTGCACATGCGCTACGGCATGATCCTGTTCATCGCGTCCGAAGTCATGTTCTTCGTCGGCTGGTTCTGGGCCTATTTCGATTTCGCGCTGTTCCCCGCACCGATCCGCGAGGTCGGCGAGAATGTATGGGAAAACCTGATCGGACAGGAAGGCGCGGCCTCGCTCGCCACCTTCCCAGCGCAGGGCATCCAGGTGCTCGACCCGTTCAGCCTGCCGCTGCTCAACACCATCATCCTGCTGCTGTCCGGCACCACGGTGACCTGGGCGCACCACTCTCTTATCCATGGCGACCGCGAAGGGCTGAAGCAGGGCCTGTGGCTGACTGTGGGCCTCGGCGTTCTGTTCACTGCGATCCAGGCCTATGAATACGGCCTCGCGCCGTTCGGCTTCGGCGGCAACACCTATTCCAGCGCCTTTTACATGGCGACGGGCTTCCACGGCTTCCACGTGCTGGTCGGCACGATCTTCCTGATCGTCTGCCTCGCGCGCACCTATAAGGGGCACTTCACGCCCAAGCAGCATTTCGGCTTCGAAGCGGCGGCGTGGTACTGGCACTTCGTCGACGTGGTGTGGCTCTTCCTCTTCGTAGCCGTCTATGTCTGGGGTGGCTGGGGCGCTGAAGTACACTAGTCCGATGGCCGCATCGCCGGACCATGCTGAAGGGCAGCCCGCCATGCGCGAGGCTGCCCTTTCCGGTCTCTGCCCCCGCTGCGGGGAGCGGACGCTGTTTGCGGGCGTGCTGCGTTTCGCCGATCGCTGCACAAGGTGCGGACTCGATTTCACGCGCTTCAATGTCGGCGACGGCCCGGCGGCGTTCCTGACTCTGGGCATCGGAACGATAGTGACCGCGCTGGCGATCTGGCTGCAACTTGCCCTCGAGCCACCGTGGTGGGTGCATGTCCTTATCTGGGGTCCGGTCATCGTGCTGGGTGTCATGGCGGGATTGCGCGCCACCAAGGCCTGGCTGCTCGCCGCCGAATACCGCCGCGGCGCGCGAGAGGCGGGGGGCCGCGAATTGTGAGCGCGAGGCGTATCCCGATTGTCCCGACCGTAGTGGTTGTGGCCGCGGCGGCGGTGATGGTGGCGCTAGGCGTGTGGCAGCTTGGCCGGGCGGATGAGAAGGCTGAACTGATCGCGCGGTACGAGGCGGCGGGGCAGCAAGGACCGGTCAGTCTCGGTGACGACGATCTCGACGGGTTTCTGTATCGGACCGTCAGCTACCCGTGTCCGGACCCGACCGAGTGGACCGCAGTCGCTGGCCGCAACAGCGCGGGGCGCACCGGCTACGCCCAGCAATTTGTATGCCGCGAGAGGATCGACTGGGCGCAGGACGATGTCGAGGTAACGCCAGCAATCATCGCCGCGGTCGGCTGGTCGCCCGGTCCAAACCGCCCCGAGTGGAGTGGCGGGCGCGCCGAGGGCGTGCTGTCTCGCGCAGGAGAGGATTATCGCATCGTCATGGCGCAGCCTGTCGCCGGGCTCGATCAGCTCGCACGGCCCGACCCCGGCGACCTCCCCAACAACCATCTCGCCTATGCCGGGCAGTGGTTCTTCTTCGCGCTGACAGCCTTGCTTGTCTACAGTTTCGCGCTGCGCAAGAAATGGCGCGAGCAAGGCTGACTGCGCGCGCGGCAATCACAGCTTGCTTGGCAAGCTGCGCCCCCGAAGCTAATCCGCGCGGCGATATGCGATACGTATCCACCCGCGGCAGCGCCGTAAATTCATCCGAAGCGCTGGATTTCGAAGGCGTCACGCTGGCGGGCCTCGCCGGTGATGGCGGGCTTTACGTGCCGCAGGAATGGCCGCGCTTTACCGAGGCCGAGATCGCGGCGATGGCGGGCCTGCCCTATGCCGAACTGGCCGTGCGCGTCATGGCGCCCTTCACAGCCGGTTCGCTGAGCGAGGAGACGCTGAGCGAACTGTGCCACGCCGCCTATTGCAGCTTCGCCCACGATGTCGTCACCCCGCTTGTCCAGCTGGACCAGCAGCACTGGCTGCTCGAACTGTTCCACGGCCCCACGCTCGCCTTCAAGGATGTCGCGTTGCAATTGCTCGGCCGGCTGTTCGAACATTTTCTCAGCAAGCGCAGCGACCACCTGACTATCGTCGGCGCGACCAGCGGCGATACCGGCAGCGCCGCGATCGACGCGGTAGCGGGGCGCGCGAATATCGACATCTTCATGCTGCACCCCGAAGGCCGGGTGAGCGAGGTGCAGCGCCGCCAGATGACGACTGTACTCGCGCCCAATGTCCACAACGTCGCGATCGGCGGCAGCTTCGACGATGCGCAGGCCATGGTGAAGCGCATGTTCGGCGATGCGGAGATGGCCGCCTCCCACGGCGGGCGCTTTCGCATCAGCGCGGTCAACTCGATCAACTGGGCGCGGCTGATGGCGCAGGTCGTCTATTACTTCGCCGCCGCCCTGCAATTGGGCGCGCCGCAGCGCAAGGTCGCCTTCAGCGTGCCGACGGGCAATTTCGGCGATGTGTTCGCAGGCTATGTCGCGGCGCAGATGGGCCTGCCGATAGAGCGGCTGGTGGTGGCGACCAATGTCAACGACATCCTCCACCGTGCGCTGTCCTCGGGCGATTATTCGACCGGCACCGTCACGCCGACCGACGCGCCGAGCATGGACATCCAGGTTTCCAGCAATTTCGAGCGGCTGTTGTTCGACCTCGCCGACCGCGACGGCGCGGCGCTGGCGGAGCAGATGCGCCGCTTCGAAGGCTCCCGCGCGATGCAGCTGACTAATGCACAGCGGCAGGGTGCGGCGGCGCTGTTCACCAGCGCGAGGGCCGATGCGGACGCTATGCGCCAGGCGATGGCCCATGCGGCACAGCGTTGCGGCCAGATCGTCGATCCGCACACCGCCATCGGCCTCCACGCAGCGCGTCAGGCGGAGATCCCGGCGGGTGTGCCGGTAGTGACGCTCGCCACCGCGCATCCGGCGAAATTCCGCGAAGCCGTCGAACGCGCGACCGGCATGCGCCCCACGCTCCCGGCGCGCGTCGGCGACCTGTTCAAGCGCGAGGAACGCTTCGACACGTTGCCGGGCACATATGAGGCGGTGCGTGACTACGTAGCTGAGCGAGCGACGACATCGTCGTGAAGGGGATGGTGATTCACGATCATGGCTGATCTCGCCCCCAATCCCGTCGTCATGGCCGGAGAGCCATGGGACGATTACGGCCTCGTCGACAGCGGCCACGGGCGCAAGCTCGAACGCTACGGCCCGTACCGCTTCATCCGCCCCGAACCGCAGGCCATGTGGGCGCCGCGCCTGCCCGACGCCGATTGGCAGGCGCATGGCGAGTTCATCCCCGGCAGCGACGAGGATGGCGGCGGGCGCTGGCATTTTACCGGCGACGTACCGCGCGATGGCTGGGAGCTGGCTTGGGAGGAGGCGCGCTTCACCGCCCAATGCACGCCCTTCCGCCATCTCGGTTTCTTCCCCGACATGGCCCCGGTGTGGAGCTGGATGCGCGAGCAGTTGCAGGGGCGAGAGGACGCAGAGACGCTCAACCTGTTCGGCTATACCGGCGTCGGCTCGCTAGCCCTGTCGCGCCACGGCCGTGTGACACATGTCGATGCGAGCAAGAAATCGGTGGCGCAGGCGCGCGACAATTCGGCACTCTCCGGCATGGAAAACAAGCCCATCCGCTGGCTGATCGACGATGCGGCGAAGTTCACCGCGCGCGAGGTGCGACGGGGCAATCGCTATGACGGAATTATCCTCGATCCGCCGAAATTCGGCCGCGGCCCGAAGAACGAGACATGGCGGCTGGAGGACAACCTCCCCAGCCTCATTGCCGATTGCCGTCAGCTGCTCGATGTCGACAGCCGCTTTCTGTTCCTCACCGTCTACGCCGTCCGCATGAGCGCGCTCGCCATCGGCGGCCTGCTGGCGGATGCCTTTGCGCAACTGCCCGGCACCGTCGAATGCGGCGAGCTGGCGGTGCGCGAAGAGGGTGAGGGCGGCAGGCTGCTTCCAACCGCTATCTTCGCCCGCTGGCGCAACGCCTAGTCGACGCTGCGGAGCGCCAGCAGAAACTCGCGCACCCGCGCCGCGTTATAGCCCAAATCCGACACGCCGACCTCGCTGGTCGAGCGCATGTCCACCCGAGTGCTGCCATCGGCAACAGGGGTCACCTCGACCACCACGTAATCGCGAAAGCGGATGAAACCGGCAAAGGCGATCGCCTCGATCCGGCCCGCATCGGGATCGGTTGCGACAATGTCCCATCCGCGTTCCTCCATCAGCGCGCGCGCATCGCCAAGAACGGCGCGCGGGGGCTTGTCGATCACCTCCGGGCGGATATCGCCATATTCCGCACGGTGCATGGCGCGCCATTCCTGCACGTTCTCGAACCCGCGCAGGTTGTCTTCGGGCAGGGTCAGCGCGGCAAAGGCGGGCGGCTGGTCGAGATCGGTGGTGATGTCGTGCATCGGCGGATTCGCGCGGGCGGGGGCAATTACCTGCCCGTACATGATGCCGAGCATCACGATGCTCACCAGCAGCGCAAGCGGGTTGCGCCAGCCGACCCCCGTCTTGCGAACCAAGCCAATGACGATGCCGACCAGCGCGATCACGGTGAGCGCGACGAAGGGCCACATCGTCATCATGAAAGTGCGAAAACCGCCCAGCTTCCCGACGATGCTATATCGCGCGAGCACCAGCGCCAGCAAGCCAGTGACGAGAGCGATCAGCGCGCCGCCAAGTGCGAAGATGCCGATGCCGCGGGTCACCTTGCCCGCGTGGCGGATGCCGGTTTTCCGCGTTCCGTTGCCGGTTGCGTCATTGGTTGCGAGCGTGTCGTTCATATCGGCCATGATGCGTCCCTGTCTGTCCTGCGACTCCATGCGCAAAGGGCGTCGGGTTCGTCAATGGCCACGCGCGCGCGCCTCTCGCTTGCCAAGCCTCTCCACCGCTGCCATCCCGCGCGCTATGGGTGACAGCCTCTATCTCGAACTCACCGGTTTCGAGCACGACGTGCATACCGGCATCTATTCCGAAGAAACCGGCAAGCCGCAGCCGCTGCGCTTCACCGTGCGCGCAAAGCTGAAGGCGCGCGATTTCTACGATCCCGACACGCCCCTCGAACAGAGCAAGAATTACATGGATTTGAAGTTCGCTTGCTCGAAGGCGTTGGGAAACAGGCATTATAAATTGATCGAGTCAGTGGCGGACCACGTGTGCGAGACGCTGTTCCTGCAGGATGGGCGCGTCGAGGAAGTGCAGGTCAAGATCGTCAAGCTGGCGCTGAGCGAGGCGGGCGAGGATATCGGCATCACGCTCACCCGGCAGCGCAAGTGAGCGCGACGATCATCGCGGCGCGCGGGCTGCCCGACGCTCCGCTCGATGCGGCTGCCGCTTTTGCAGAGCGCCATCTCGCCGAAGCGCGCACCGCGCTTCCCCGCGATGTCGTGCTGCTGTTCGATCCCGCTGACCACACGCACAAGGCATGGCGCAGGGCCACGGTGCAGGAGCTGGCCCGCGAGGCAGCGCCGGGAAGGGTCAACGCCGTGGTCGGGTCGGACGAAGGCGCGATAGCCGAGGTTATCGCCTATCTTGCAAGGGCGCCAGGCGTAACCGGGCAGCTGCTCGCGACGAATGGCCAAGGCGAAACCTGACCGCTAGGATACTTCCATGCCCGCCCCGCAACCCTTGATCGACAGCTTCGCGCGCCGCATCACGTATCTGCGGCTCTCGGTCACCGATCGCTGCGACTTGCGCTGTACCTATTGTATGCCCGAGCGGATGCAATTCCTGCCAAGGCGCGAGGTGCTTAGTCTCGAGGAACTCCGCGACCTCGCTCGGGCCTTCATTGCGCGCGGTGTCACCAGGATCCGCCTGACCGGCGGCGAGCCGCTCGTCCGGCGCGACCTGATGTCACTGGTGCGCGCTCTCGGGCGCGAGCTGGGCCATGGGCTGGAAGAACTGACTCTCACTACCAACGGCACGCAGCTTGCGCGTTTCGCGGACGAGCTCTCCAATGCGGGGGTTCGCCGTATCAATGTCAGCCTCGACACGCGCGATCCGGCGCTGTTCCACCGGCTGACCCGGCGTGACGGGCTGGACGCGGTGCTTCGGGGAATCGCGGCGGCAAAGGCGGCAGGGCTGCGGGTGAAGATCAATACCGTGGCGCTGAAAGCCGTAAACGAGGCGGAAATTCCCTCGCTCATCGCATGGGCTCATGGCGAGGGACACGACGTCACGCTGATCGAGTCCATGCCGCTGGGCGAAGTCGATGGCGAGCGGATCGAGCATTATTTGCCGCTGCCTGCCGTACGCGATGCTTTGGAAGCGCGCTGGACGCTGCTGCCGCTCGCCGAGCGGACGGGCGGCCCGGCGCGCTATGTCCGCGTGGCGGAGACGGGCGGAATGCTCGGTTTCATTACGCCGCTGACCAACAATTTCTGCGCCAGTTGCAACCGCGTGCGCGTGACCGCGACCGGCCAGCTTTACGCCTGCCTTGGCGGGGTGGAGCGTGTCGACCTGCGCGACGCGCTGCGGTCGGACGATCCCGATGCGCGGCTGGCCGCAGCGCTGGACGAGGCCATGCGCGTGAAGCCCGAGCGCCACCATTTCCGCATCGCCGCAGGCGAAGCGCCGACAGTCGAGCGGCATATGTCGGTGACGGGGGGATGATTCGCATCGTTTTCCTCGGCAAGCTGGCCGATGTCGCGGGTGAGCCGCAGCGCGAGGTCGCGGGGCCGCTCGACTGGGATGGGCTGCTGGCTGCGCTGGGCAGCGACCTTGCCGCATCCGCGCAAAACCAGCGCACGAAGATTGCGGTTGACGGTGAAGTCCTCCCCGACAAAGCCGCGCTTTCCGCGCTCGAAGGCAGCGAGATCGCGCTGCTCCCGCCGGTCAGTGGCGGCTGAGGCCATGCGCGATGTCCGGTTGCTCGAAAAGGGCTTCTCGCCCGGCAAGGCGCTCGGTCTGTTCGCAAAGGCGCATCCCGAAAGCGGCGCGCTTGCCAGCTTCGTCGGCAAAGTGCGGCCCGACGGCGACGTCAAAGTGCTCCAGATCAGCCATTATGCCCCGCTCACCTTGCCGGGCATGGCGGCGCTGGCGGGGCGGACAGAGGCGCGCTTCCCGCTCGACGGATTGCTCATCCATCACCGTATCGGGAGCCTGCGCCCGAATGCGCCCATCGTCCTCGTCGCCGCCGCCGCGCGGCACCGGCGCGATGCGTTGGCGGCGGTCGATTTCGCGATGGATCACCTAAAATCGCAAAGCTGGTTCTGGAAGCGCGAACGGCGCGCCGGCGGCTGGCACTGGATCGA
>JBARVT010000076.1:0-9585 GCA_049646405.1 Alteraurantiacibacter sp. | reverse complement strand
CATCTGCTCAGCATCCTTGGTGCCCAGCGTGGTGGTGCAGATCGCCTGCGTCTCGCCGCGCGTAAACAGCGCCGAACCGTGGGTGCGGGGCAGCAGACCGACCA
Organism: Alteraurantiacibacter sp.; assembly: GCA_049646405.1. GTDB lineage: Bacteria > Pseudomonadota > Alphaproteobacteria > Sphingomonadales > Sphingomonadaceae > Alteraurantiacibacter. The sequence goes on along the minus strand of JBARVT010000076.1, from coordinate 9,481 downwards.
TTGCCTCGATCGGGCGAACCTGGTCCAGCTTACGGCCGTCGATGCGGGTGCCATCCTTGATGATAGCGCCGCGAACGATTTCCGCTTCCAGCTTCTTGATGATCTTGTTGGCGGCTGACTGCGTCTGGCCGTCCTCGTTTTCGTACTTTGCTTTCACCTTTTCGCGAGCGGCATCGATACGATCCCGGCGCTCGGACTTGTCAGTGATCTTGTAGGCAGCATCAATGTCGTCGCCTATAAGGGCGCGGATTTCGTCCTTCATGGAAGACAGGTCGTCGGCCGGTTCGATTTCCCACGGGTCCTTGGCGGCCTGTTCAGCTAGATCGATGATTGCACCGATGACCTTGCGGCTTTCCTCATGCGCGAACATTACGGCACCGAGCATTTCTTCCTCGGTCAGTTCCTTGGCTTCGGATTCGACCATCATCACCGCATCCTGCGTGGCGGCGACGACAAGGTCGAGGCGACCGTCTTCGTCGAGTGCGGTCTGCAGGCTCGGGTTGAGTTCGTATTCGCCATTGCGGAAGCCGACGCGTGCAGCGCCGATCGGGCCCATGAAGGGCACACCCGAAATGGTGAGCGCAGCCGAGGCGGCGATCATGGCGACGATATCGGGCTCGGTCTCGCCATCATAGCTGAGGACCTGGCAGATCACGTTGATCTCGTTGTAGAAACCTTCCGGGAAGAGCGGCCGCACTGGGCGGTCGATCAGGCGGGAGGTGAGCGTTTCCTTCTCCGTCGCGCGGCCTTCGCGCTTGAAGAAGCCACCCGGGATACGGCCCGCGGCGGAGAATTTTTCCTGGTAGTGGACGGTGAGCGGGAAGAAATCCTGCCCTTCCCTAACACTCCTGGCGGCGGTCACGGCGCACAGCACCACGGTTTCGCCATAAGTCGCCAGCACAGCGCCGTCTGCCTGACGGGCGATCTGGCCGGTTTCGAGGGTGAGGGTCTTTCCGCCCCACTCGATCGATACGGTTTTCTTGTCGAACATGTATTTTCCTTCACGATCCCGCACGCCACATTGCGGTGCGGGGCCTGCATTTTCCGGGAAAGCCGGCCCGGTCCGGTGCGGGGCTAATCGCGCCCCATGGCCCGCCACCCGCCGGATTGCGCGGTAGCCGGATAAACGAAGGGCGGCCCTTTGAGCCGCCCCTCGGAAACTCTTATTTGCGAAGACCCAGTTTCTGGATCAGGTCGTTATAGCGGCCCAGATCCTTCTTCTTCAGATAGGCCAGCAGGCTGCGACGCTTGTTAACCATCATCAGCAGGCCACGACGGGAATGATTGTCCTTGTGGTGGCCCTTAAAATGCTGGGTCAGGTTGCGGATGCGCTCGGTCAGGATCGCGACCTGCACTTCGGGCGACCCGGTGTCGCCCTCGCTCGTCGCGTTGTCCTTGATGATTTCCTGCTTCTTTTCAGTCGTTACCGACATGTCATTCCTACCTTGTGTTCGCAGTATCTTTAAAGGTTGAACCCCCGCACGACTTTCATCGTGCCTCCGTCGAGTTCCACAAGTGCGACCGGGACACCGCCCAGTTTCGCAAAGTGCAGCCCGTCGGGATGGGGCAATCCGGAAACGACCCGGCCCTGGCGGGCCGCCTGCGCGCTATCCGGATCGAGGGACAGGGCCGGGATACCGTCCAGCCCCGCCTCCAGCGGCAGGAGGTGGTCTTGAATGCGCGCGCCGTTACCGATTTCGTTCAGCAAGTCCAGCGAAATCGCCTGATCCTCCGCGAACGGCCCGGCCTTCGTTCGACGCAGATAGGTGACGTACCCCACCGTTCCAAGGGCGTGCGCGATGTCCCGTGCAAGGGAGCGGATGTATGTCCCCTTGGAGACGCGCGCGACAAGGGTAACGGTGTCTGCGAGTTCGAGCGGGGTCTGCGGATCGTAGGGATCAGGGCGGCCTGCGGTGGTGGCGAAGGCAGAATCCAGTCTATGGCCCCCGCCGCCGCCTAGCGGTTCGAGCGAATGAATCGTAACCCGCCGCGTCTCCAGCTCCACCTCTTCCCCTGCCCGCGCCAGATCGTAAGCCCGCTTCCCGTCCACCTTCAGCGCCGAGTATTTCGGCGGCACCTGGTCGATTTCGCCGATGAAATGCTCACAGATGGCGGCAATCGCCGCGCGCGGAGGGCGGCGGTCGGAACGCGCCAACACCTCTCCCTCCGCGTCCAGCGTGTCGGTCTCCTCGCCGAACTGGATCGTGAATTCGTAGACCTTGTCCGCATCGAGCATCCGGCCCGAAAGCTTGGTCGCCTCTCCCAGCGCAATGAGCAGCACGCCCTCTGCCATCGGATCGAGCGTGCCGCCATGGCCGACCTTCACCTTGGGGTAGCCGCCCTCGCGCAGGTTCCGCTTCACCGCGCCCACCGCCTGCGTCGAGCCCAGCCCGCGCGGCTTGTCGAGCAGCAGCCAGCCGCTGAGTTTCGGAAGTGGATCAACCACCGATTGCCCCTGCGATACCGAGATAAATGCTCATCATCCATTCGACTGGGGGCAGCACGACACGTTCGATGATATTCGCCGACGGAAAAAGATAAGGGATCGCAACGAGCACCACGAACAGCAATGGAAAGCCGAGTGGCCGCAGCCTTTCGTATGTGCGCGCCGCACCTGGTGGCAGCAGGCCCTCCACGATATGCGACCCGTCGAAAGGCGGGATCGGCAGCAAGTTGAAAAGCGCGAGGAAGACGTTGATCGCAATGAAATAATAGAGTGCCTGCGCCAGCCATTCGGGCGGGCCGATATCGAACGGGAAGAGCACCATCAGAAGGCCCAGCGTCACCGCGCCGAGCAGACCAAGCACAAAATTCGTCCCCGGCCCCGCCGCCGCGACAGCCATCATCCCGAAGCGCGGATTGTTCAGCCGCTGCTTGATGACAGGCACCGGCTTGGCCCACCCGAATACAGGCAGGCCCGCAAGCGCTAGCCCCCCCGGCACGAGCAGCGTGCCCACTGGATCGACATGGCGTATCGGGTTGAGCGACAGCCGCCGCCGCTCCTTCGCGGTCGGATCGCCGAGCATCAGCGCAACCCAGCCATGTGCGACCTCGTGGAAGACGATGGCTACGATCAGGCACGGGATCAGGATCGCCGCCAGCAGGAGGGTTTCGGTCATGCCCGCCAGATGGGGCTTGCGCGCCGCCGGGTAAAGGGCATGCTGGGCGCGGAAGGGGACAGGGCTTTGGCGACGGCGGACATGGTAGGCACGCAGACGGGCTTTCTCGGCTGGGTCGAGCGGACGGGCAATCGCCTCCCCGATCCGGTGCTGCTGTTCGTCTATTTCATCGTCATCCTGATCGTCCTGTCCATCGCCGCGAGCATGGCGGGCTGGTCCGCTGCGCATCCCGGCGAGATTGATGTCGAAACCGGCGCCAATCGCATCGTCGTCGTCGAAAGCCTGCTGTCCGAAGCGAACCTTCGCCGCCTGCTGACTCTCGTGCCCGAAACGTTCACACACTTCCCGCCGCTGGGCTTCGTGCTCGTTATCATGCTCGGCGCGGGCGTGGCGGAGCGGTCCGGCCTGTTCACCGCGGCGATGAAAGCGAGCGTCGCCAAGGCCTCTCGCTTCTGGCTGACGCCGAGCGTTGCGCTGGCCTGCATGATGGCGAACCACGCGGCCGATGCCGCGTTCGTCGTAATGATCCCGCTTGCCGCGATTATCTACCACGCCGCAGGCCGCCACCCGCTCGTTGGCATCGGGGTCAGCTTCGCCAGCGTTTCCGGCGCTTTCAGCGCGAACCTTTTCCCCGGCCAGCTTGACGCGCTGCTGCTCGGCATTACCGAGGCGGCGGTGCAGACCGTGTTCGGCGATTACACCGCCAATATCGCGGGCAACTGGTATTTCATCGCGGCGATGGTGTTTGCTTACCTCCCCGTCGTGTGGTTCGTGACCGACCGCGTGATCGAGCCGCGGCTGGGCGCGTACGACCCCGCTCTGGCGGGAGAGGCCCCGGCGGAAGAGGCCGATGGCGCGCTCTCGCCGGAGCAGAAGCGCGGCCTGCGCAATGCCGGGCTGGTCGTGCTCGGCCTGATCGCGCTGTGGCTGTTCCTGTTGCTGGGACCGGTGCAGCCGCTGGTCGAACCCGACGCGCCGCCCGAGGGCCGCCTCAGTCCGCTTTACGAAAGCCTGCTGCCCTTCTTCCTCCTCGTCTTCCTGTTGCCCGGCTGGGCCTATGGCCGCGCAGCCGGGACGGTTGCGGACCACCGCGAGCTGATCGGCATGATGGCGGCGGGCATGAAGGACATGGCCTATTACCTCGTCCTCAGCTTCGTTGCGGCGCATTTCGTGGCGATGTTCGCCTGGTCCAATATCGGTATCGTGCTGGCGGTGGACGGGGCGGACGCGCTGAAGGCAAGCGGCCTGCCGATGTGGGCGATGCTGGTCGCCATCGTGCTGTTCGGCGCGATGCTGAACCTGCTGATTGGCTCGGCAAGCGCGAAATGGAGCGTCATGGCCCCGGTGCTGGTGCCGATGCTGATGCTGGTCGGCGTTTCGCCGGAGATGACCACGGCCGCCTATCGCGTGGGCGACAGCGCCACAAACATCATCACTCCGCTAATGGTCTATTTCCCGCTGATCCTGATTTTCTGCCAGCGCTGGAACCGCCATTTCGGCCTCGGCAGCCTGACCGCACTGATGGTGCCCTATTTCTTCGGCATCCTGGCGGCAGGGCTGGCGATCACGGTGACATGGGTGGTGCTCGACCTGCCGCTCGGGCCGGGAGCGAGCGTGTTTCTGGAAGAGTTGCCGGTGGCGGCATCCCCGCCCGCTCCGACATCGTGAAGACGCTGCTCATCGTCTGGTATTCGCGCACTGGCGGCTCGCGCCAACTGGCGGAAGCGGCGCGGGACGGTACTGTCGAGGCAGGGGGCGTAAAAGTGCGTCACCTTGCCGCCGAGGATGCCGAAGCCGGAGACCTGCTCACCGCCGACGGATACATCTTCGCATGCCCGGAAAACCTCGCCGCCGTCGCGGGCGTGATGAAGGCGTTCTTCGACCGCACTTATTACGAGGTGCTGGGCCACATCGAAGGCCGCCCCTACGCCGCGATGATCTGTGCCGGCTCCGACGGGCACAACGCCAAAGCACAACTCGAACGCATCGCCACCGGCTGGCGGCTGAAGCGCGTGGCGGACACGCTGATCGTGAACGTCGGCGCGCAAACGCGGGAGGAAATCCTTGCGGAGAAGGCGATCGGCAAGGCGGACTTGGCAAAGGCAGGTGAGCTGGGAGCCACCCTGGCTAGCGGGCTTGAGATGGGGGTGTTTTAGAGTCCGCACCCGAGAGGGAGTCGAACCCTCCAAGCCAATCAAGACCACTGGTTTTCACGCCAGACACGTTGCCACTCCGACAACGAGCGCGGGCAACGCTTTCTCGCCTCGCCGGATAACCGTGTCACATCCCGCCTGTAGGAAAAGTCCTATTTTATTGTTTTGCGATAATATGGCGGCGCTTTAAATCGTTGTTAATAAAGCAAAGTGTCAAACGCTAAGGCTACTTATTTTCCTTTGGCGCATACATCCCCAGCTCCTCCGCAAAATGCCGTCGGCACAGTGCGACGTAGCGTTCGTTGCCGCCGATCTCGGTCTGTTCGCCCTCGCCCACGGCTTCGCCGCTGGCGGTGACGCGCAAATTCATCGTGGCCTTGCGCCCGCAATGGCACACGGCCTTCAGCTCGATCAGCGAATCCGCCACGCCCAGCAGCACGGCGGAGCCGGGGAAGAGATCGCCGCGGAAATCGGTGCGCAGGCCGTAGCACAGCACCGGGATGTTCCCCTCGTCCGCCAGCCGCGCGCATTGCCACACCTGCACGGCGGTGAGGAATTGTGCCTCGTCGATCAGCACGCAGGCAAGTGGGTATTCCTCGTGCCGCGCCATGACCTCGCGCCACAGATGTGTGCCCGGGGTATAGCGGTTCGCATCCGCCTCCAGCCCGATGCGGCTCGCTACCGCGCAATTGGAGCGCGTGTCGATCGCGGCGGTCCACAGCATGGTGTCCATGCCCCGCTCGCGATAGTTGAAATCGGCCTGCAGCAGCGTGGTCGACTTACCCGCATTCATGCTGGCATAGTAAAAATAGAGCTTCGCCATGCGGGCCATGCTACCCAACTTCGTCATCCCCGCGAAGGCGGGAATCCAGTTTTGCACCATACGTCAGCTAATGCTGGATTCCCGGCTTCTCGGGTATCACGAATGTTGGTTACTCATTGTCGCCCAGATCCTGCCGCACCTTCGGATCGTCGAGAAGTTCGTCGATGCGGCTTGCCTCGTCGAAGCTCTCGTCGGCGCGGAAGGCGAGTTTGGGGGCGAATTTCAGGCCGAGTCGCTCGGCGACCTCGCGCTGAAAGAAAGCGGTGTTGGTGCGCAGCGCCTTGACCACCACGGCCTCGTCCTCGCCCAGGAGGGGCTTCACGTAGACCTTCGCATTCCTCAGGTCCGGCGACATGCGCACTTCGGTGACGGAGATGTTGTGCGCGCGCAGAACCTCGTCATGCGCCTCGCCGCGGGCGAGGAGCTCGGAGAGGATGTGCCGCACGCGCTCGCCCACCTTCAGAAGTCGGACGGACTGGTCTTCGCCGCTCCCATGCCTAGCCATCGGAACTCTCCACTGGCTTCTCCTGTCCCTTGTCGTTCTGCCCGGGCCAGTCGGTCATCAGGCTCGTACTCGTCGCGCGCGCGCAGAGCTGGCCTTCGTGATCGAAAAGTTCGGCCTCGACAAAGCTGACCTTGCGCCCGGACTTCACCGCCCTCGCCTTCACCGTCATGCGCTTCATCGCGACGGGACGCAGCAGCGAGAGGTTGATGTCGAGCGTCAGTTGCAGCCGCCCGCCGCTGGCGAGATAGACCGCCGCGCCCATCGCCTCGTCGATCGGTCCGGCGATAAGCCCGCCCTGCATCACCCCGCGCATGGAGGCGAATTCGGGCGGAGGCGTGAACGCCATTTCGACGGTGAGGCTGTCCTCGTCATACCCGACGAACTCCGCGCCCATCAGCTTTGCGGAGGGCCATGAGGGGGTGAGGTGCTGTTCGGTCATTCGATCTCCATTCCCCTCCCGTTCACGGGAGGGGCGTTGAGACTTGGTGCCGCAAAGCGGTGCCTAGTCGCAGCGGAGTGGGATTGCGGCGCTTGCCGGACTGGCCCACTCCGGCCCCTCCCACACGCCGGGAGGGGAATTTACATCAAAGCGTACGCTCTTCCTCGGTCACCTCGAACACTTCAAGCTGGTCTCCCGGCTTGATGTCGTTCGTGTCTTCCAGCACCACGCCGCATTCCATGCCGGCACGCACTTCGTCGACATCGTCCTTGAAGCGGCGCAGGCTGGCGATGGTAGTGGCCGAGACGATGACATCGTCGCGGGTGAGGCGGGCGTGAAGACCCTTGCGGATCGCGCCTTCCTCCACCAGCAGGCCGGCGGCCTTGTCGCGCTTGCCCGACTTGAACACTTCCTTGATCTCGGCACGGCCGACGACGTTCTCCACCTTGAGCGGGCCGAGTTCGCCGAGCAGTTCGCCGGTGATCTCGTCGATCAGGTGATAGATCACGTCGTGATACATCATCCGCACGCCATCGCGCTTCACCAGGTCGCGCGCCTTGGCATTGGGGCGTACGTTGAAGCCAACGATCGGGCATTTGGAGCCTGCCGCCAGCTGCACGTCCGTTTCCGTGATTGCACCCACGCCCGCATGCAGCACGCGGACCTTGATATCGTCATTGGAAAGGTTGTGCAGCGCGCTCGTGATCGCCTCCACAGAGCCCTGCACGTCCGCCTTCACCACCACCGGCCATTCGACGACCTTGGCGGTATTGAACATCGTGTCGAAGCTCGTCGGAGCCAGTGCGGTGCGCTTCTCCGTCGCCTTTTCCTGGCGATATTGCGCGACTTCACGGGCACGCTGTTCGTTCTCGACCACGGTCATCATGTCGCCCGCCGACGGCACGCCGCCGAGGCCGAGCACTTCGACCGGCATGGACGGTCCGGCTTCCTTCACCTGCTTGCCCTGGTCGTCCACGATGGCGCGAACCTTGCCGCTTTGCGTGCCGACGACGAAAGTATCGCCGCGCTTCAGTGTGCCGCGATTGACGAGCACGGTGGCCACGGGGCCGCGGCCCTTGTCGAGCTGTGCCTCGATTACGGTCGCCTCGGCATCGCGATCGGGACGCGCCTTCAATTCGAGCAATTCGGCCTGCAGACCAATCTTCTCGATCAGCTCGTCGAGGCCGGTGCCCTTGGTTGCGGAGACTTCCACGTCCTGCACGTCGCCCGACATGGCCTCCACCATCACCTCATGCTCCAGCAGGCGCTCGCGCACCTTCTGGGCGTTGGCCTCGGGCTTGTCGATCTTGTTGATCGCCACGATCATCGGCGTGTTCGCCGCCTTGGCGTGATTGATCGCCTCGATCGTCTGCGGCATGATGCCGTCGTCGGCAGCCACCACCAGCACGACGATGTCCACGACATTCGCCCCGCGCGCACGCATTTCCGTAAAGGCAGCGTGGCCCGGCGTATCGAGGAAGGTGACCTTGGACTTGTCCTTCGTCGTCACCTGGTATGCGCCGATATGCTGGGTGATGCCGCCCGCCTCGCCGCGCGTGACATTGGTCTTGCGCAGTGCATCGAGCAGGCTCGTCTTGCCGTGATCGACATGGCCCATGACGGCGACGACCGGAGGACGCGGCTTCTGAGTTTCTTCGGGATCTTCGTCACCGCTCGTGTCGATATCGACATCGGCTTCGGAGACCTTCTGGATAGTGTGGCCGAACTGTTCGACGAGCGGCTCCGCCGTGTCCTGGTCGATCGTCTGGTTGACGGTGACCATCATGTCGAGATTGAACAGTTCCTTCACGAGATCGGCGCCCTTCTCGCCCATCCGCTTGGCCAGTTCGCCCACGGTGATGGCTTCGGGTACGACCACGTCGCGGACCTGCTTTTCGCGCGGCTGGCTGGAGCCGCCTCCCTGGGCACGCCGTTCCTTCTCGCGCGCACGCTTCAATGCTGCGAGCGAACGCGCACGGCGGCCCTCGTCCTCGTTCAGCGCGCGGTTGACCGTCAGCTTGCCGCTGCGGCGCTTGTCGGTCCGCTCGGGCGCGCCGGTAGTGCCGCCACGCTTGGGTTTCTCTTCCTTCTTCGGCGGACGCTTGGGTTCGGGCCGGGCAACCGGCGTGAACTTGCGCGCGGCAGGGCGTGCGGGCGAGCCGTCATCGGCAGGCGCGGCAGAGGCATCGGCGGCCTCGTTCGCAGCTTCGGTTTCCGCCTCGATTGCGGCCTTCGCATCGGCTTCGGCCTGCTTCTCGGCCTCTTCCTTGGCCTTGGCGTTGTCCTCGGCGCGTTTCTTCTCGTCCTCGACAGCCTGCTTCGCCTGCTCGTCCTCGCGCTTGCGCGCTTCTTGGGCAAGGCGCAACCGCTCTTCCTCGGCCTCAAGCTGGAGGCGCTTAACGCGTTCCTGTGGCGTCTCGCCAGCGGGCGCGGGAGAAGGCT
>JBARVT010000075.1:0-5415 GCA_049646405.1 Alteraurantiacibacter sp. | reverse complement strand
TTCTGGGGCATTGAGGCGATCTTCAGTCACACGCGCGGCGTGACGAGCGCCGTCTCCGGCTATCACGGCGGCACTGCCGACAATGCGACCTATTCGCGCGTCTCCGGCGGCTTCACGCGTCATGCCGAGGCGGTGCGCGTCACCTATGACCCGAGTGTTGTGCGATACGACCAGCTGCTGCAAATCCTGTTCTCCGTCGGGGCGGACCCGACGCTGGTGAACCGGCAGGGCCCGGACCGGGGCGCACATTACCGTGCGGCCATCGTCCCGCTCACCGCGGAACAGCGCGCCGTCGCGCAGGCCTATGTCCGGCAAATGGGCCGCTCGGGAGTGTGGCGCGATCCAATCGCCGTGCGCATCGAGAACCAGCGCCGCTTCTACGAGGCCGAGGCGTATCACCAGGATTTCGCCCAGCGGAACCCGAACCACGGTTATATCCGCCGCTGGGATGCGCCCAAGATCCGCGCACTGCGCGCGCAGTTCCCCGGCCTGTACCGCGCGACCTTCCGCACCGGCTGATTGCCCGGCGCGGCAGGCGCGCCTATATCCGCGCCATGGCCGAACAAAACCACCATCACGAATATTCGGGCGACCGCCTCGTAGAGGAAGCCGCCAGCGTCTTGAAGGATGCAGGGGAGCAATGGACCGGAATGCGCGAGGACGTGTTCCGCGCCCTTGCCGCGCACGAACGGCCCGCCAGCGCCTACGACATTGCCGAGGATGTGGGGAAAGCGCGCGGCAAGCGCGTCGCCGCCAACAGCGTCTATCGCATCCTCGACCTGTTTGTGCGCACCAACCTTGCCAACCGGATCGAGAGCGCCAACGCCTATCTCGCCAACACCCATCCGGGCTGCCGCCATGATTGCGTGTTCCTGATTTGCGACGATTGCGGACAGGCCGACCATTTCGACGACGACGCGCTGACCGGCGCGCTCCGCGATGCCGGCAAGGCCCACGGCTATGCCAATGTCAGCCCTGTGGTAGAACTGCGCGGGTTGTGCGGGGACTGTGCCGCCTGAACTCAGCGCCCAGCCGTGCATTTTTGTCGACAAAGCGTTCATCGACACGCCAGATTTTCGCGTGTAGGACTTTGCGAATGACAGCATCACGCCCCGCGACGCCGTTGCTCGACACGGTCGACACGCCAGAGGATCTTCGCAAGCTCGCGCCCGAGCAGCTTCGCCAACTTTCCGATGAATTGCGCGCCGAAATGATCGACGCGGTCAGCACCAGCGGCGGGCATCTTGGAAGCGGGCTGGGCGTGGTCGAACTGACTGCCGCGATCCATTACGTGTTCAACACGCCCGACGACCGGCTGATCTGGGATGTCGGCCACCAGGCCTATCCGCACAAGATCCTGACCGGGCGGCGCGACCGCATCCGCACATTGCGCCAGGGCGGCGGCCTATCGGGTTTCACCAAGCGCAGCGAGAGCGAATACGATCCGTTCGGCGCGGCGCATTCCAGCACCTCGATCTCCGCCGGTCTCGGCTTCGCGGTGGCGAACAAGCTGGCGGGCACGCCGGGCAAGGCAATCGCGGTGATCGGCGACGGCGCGATGAGCGCCGGGATGGCATACGAGGCGATGAACAATGCCGAACAGGCGGGCAATCGCCTTATCGTGATCCTCAACGACAACGACATGTCGATCGCTCCGCCGGTGGGCGGCCTTTCCGCATATCTCGCTCGAATGGTGTCGAGCAGCGAGTATCTCGGCCTGCGCAGCCTCGCATCCAAGGTCGCGCGCAAGCTGCATCGCAAGGTCCATTCGGGCCTCGAAAAGGCCGAGGAGTATGCGCGCGGTATGGTGACCGGCGGAACGATGTTCGAGGAGCTGGGCTTCTATTATGTCGGTCCGATCGACGGGCACAATCTCGATCACCTGATCCCGGTGCTCGAGAACGTCCGCGACAGCGAGCAGGGGCCGGTGCTGGTCCATGTCGTGACGACCAAGGGCAAAGGCTACGAACCTGCGGAATCGAGCGCTGACAAATATCACGGCGTGCCGAAATTCGACGTGGTGACAGGCGAAAAGGCGAAGTCCTCCGCCAAGGCGCCCGCTTACCAGAACGTGTTCGGGGAAACGCTGGCGAAGCTCGCCGAAACGGACAAGCGCATCTGCGCCATTACCGCCGCCATGCCGAGCGGGACCGGGGTCGACAAGTTTTCGCAGGCGCATCCCGAACGGGCCTTCGATGTCGGCATCGCCGAGCAGCACGGCGTGACGTTTGCCGCCGGCCTCGCGGCGCAGGGCATGCGGCCTTTCGCGGCGATCTATTCTACCTTCCTCCAGCGTGCCTACGACCAGGTCGTCCACGATGTGGCGATCCAGAACCTGCCCGTGCGCTTCGCGATCGACCGTGCAGGGCTGGTCGGCGCTGACGGAGCGACCCACGCAGGCAGCTTCGACGTGACCTATCTCGCCAGCCTGCCCAATTTCGTGGTGATGGCAGCCGCCGACGAGGCGGAACTGGTCCACATGACCTATACCGCCGCCGAGCATGACAGCGGCCCCATCGCCTTTCGCTATCCGCGCGGCAACGGTACCGGTATCGACATGCCCGCAGAACCGCAGCAGCTTGAGATCGGCAAAGGTCGCATCGTTCGTGGCGACGCTAATGGCGGCAAGGTCGCCATCCTCTCGCTCGGCACGCGGCTGGGCGAAGCGGAAAAGGCCGCCGACCAGCTCGAGGCCAAGGGTCTTGCCACGACCATCGCCGACATGCGCTTCGCCAAGCCATTGGACGAGGACCTGATCCGCAAGCTCGCCGCCACGCACGACGTGCTGGTGACGGTGGAGGAAGCCAGCATTGGCGGCCTCGGTGCGCATGTCCTGACCATGGCAAGCGACGAGGGACTGACCGACCCGGATAGTTCTTCGGGGGGCCTGAAGATCCGCACCATGCGCCTGCCCGATATGTTCATCGACCAGGACGATCCCGCAAAGCAATACGACCAGGCGAAGCTCAACGCTCCGCATATCGTCGAAACCGTGCTCTCCGCGCTGCGGCACAATAGCACCGGGGTGGAAGAGGCGCGGGCTTAGGCTTGGCGCTAAATGCTCCCCTGCGTGACCGGGCGCGGGGCGCGCTGCTGGGCCTCGCGGTCGGCGATGCTGTCGGTACCACGCTCGAATTCAGCGCGCGAGACAGTTACGAGCCGCTAACGGATATGGTCGGCGGCGGGCCGTTCCGCCTGAAGGCGGGCCAGTGGACCGACGACACCTCCATGGCGCTCGCGCTGGCGGACAGCCTCGTGGAGCGCGGCGCGCTTGACCTGCAAGACATTGCCGTACGCTTCGTTTCGTGGATGCGCGAGGGCGAGTATTCGGCAACAGGCGCGTGCTTCGATATCGGCGCGACCACACGCGAGGCGCTGATACGCTATCTTGAGAGCGGCGAACCGATCGCCGGGGATACCGACCCGATGAGCGCAGGCAACGGCTCCCTGATGCGGCTCTCGCCTGTCGCGATCCGCGGCGTGCGGACGCCTGATGCGACAATGCGCCACGCCGCTCGCGAACAGAGCCGAATCACGCATGGCGCGCAGGCGTGTCTCGAAGCATGCGAGGTTTGGGCGATGGCGGTGAAAACAGCGATCGGCGGCGGCTCGTTTGACCAGTGCTGCGCGGCGGTATCGACTGTCGAAGCCAGTGACCAGGCAATCGCAGCGATCCTTGCTGGCGACTGGCGGGGCAAGGCGCGCGAGGATATCGACAGCAGCGGCTATGTCGCGCATTCGCTCGAAGCGAGCTTCTGGTGCATCGGCCGAGGCGACGATTTCCGCGACATGGTCCTGCTCGCCGCGAATCTCGGCCGCGATGCGGACACGACGGCGGCGATCACCGGGCAGCTGGCAGGGGCGCTCTTCGCGGCAAGTGGCATCCCGGATGACTGGCTGGGCAAGCTGGCGTGGCGGGAGCGATTGGAGGTACTGGCGGACGGCTTGCTCGACAGTGGTGGCTTTTAGACCACCCAACGCCAGATGCCCGCCGGTATTCCGCCCGCGTGGATATGTGCCCATGTGGCGAGCAGCCAGCCCGCGATGCCCGCCAGCCACAGGCTGATGCCAATCCGCGCAAAGCCCCTCAACTGGGGCCAGTAGCCCGTCCGGTCCTCCCACGAAGTCCAAGCCTCGCCCATCAGCGTCTGCTTCTTGCGGTCCTGCAGATGCGCGCCGACCAGCGCCAGCACGAGTATAGCCAGGGCCACCACATTGGTCCGCCAGCTCCACCACAGGGAGATATGCGCGGCGGCCCAGAGCGCGAAGCTCCACATCATCGGGTGGCGGGTGACGGCGCTGGCAGAGCGGGGTTGCGGATGAAGGAGCCGAGCAGCAGGACCATGGCAGGCAGCGTTAGTATGGTAGCGACGATCCAGCCGATCGTACCGCTCCCGCCGAGCGTGCCGCCCTCCACAGCGCGAAAGGTCAGCACCATCCAGCCGAGCGAGGCGAAGGCCAACAGCGAATAAAGCAGCATGAACCCCGTCTCGCCCAGCACACGCACCAGCGGCGCGCGCAGCGGATGCGAGAGCGCAAAATGCGTGCCCACGAAGGTGACGCTGGCGCCGATCAGGGAGGTGAGCGCCGGGTCCATTGCCCCCAATCGCAGACTAGCGCCGGTAAGCGGGTGGCAGCTGGCTTTCGTCCAGCGTGCGGTACCGTTCGCGCAGGCGCGTCTGGTGGTTCTCCAGCGGCTGTTCGACCCCGTCGATGAACACGCGCACCGGGGCGGAGCTGACCTCCAGCGGGTCGCCATCCCAGATCACGAGATCGCCTGCCGCGCCCGCGGCGAGCGTGCCCGCACCCTCGCCCATACCTGCAATGCGTGCCGGGACGGAGGAGATGGCGGCGAACGCCTCGCCCCAGGTGAGCCCGGTCGCGCCGGTGACGTTGTTCAGCGCGACGAGATTGCCCGCCTGCTGCGGCAGGCCGCGCGGATGGTCTCCACTGCTGTCGTACAGGCCGATGGCGACCTCCACACCCGCATCCACCATGCGCCCGACATTGCTCTGCGTCGCGGCGAGCTGTTCGAAACTGGCAGGCAAGTCGCGGAGCGCGGCGGCGATGACGGGCACGCCCGATGCGGCGATCCGGTCTGCGACCATCCAGCCCTCGGTCGCGCCGACCAGCACCATGTCGAGGCGCGGGAATTCATCGCGCAGAGCGAGGACGGAGAGGATGTCCGCAGCGCGCTCCACCTTGACGTAAAGGCGCTGCTCGCCGGTGGTGACAGGTATTAGCGCGGCGGCATCGAAGCGAGTGAGCAGCACATCGGCATCGCGCTCGGCCCGGCCTGCGAGCCGCGGGTCAACCGGCAGGTCGTCTCCGGTGCGCGTCGGGTTGGTCGCGCTGCGCCCCGTAAGCGCCGGGTCCTCGCCATAGCGCGATGCTTCGCGAAGCGCATTGCGCAGC
>JBARVT010000074.1:0-3418 GCA_049646405.1 Alteraurantiacibacter sp. | reverse complement strand
CAGCACCAGCGCAGGTGGCCCGTGCGTAATGCCACGGCGGAAAGCGAGATGCTCGACACCCTCCAACCAGAAAAAGCACGCCGCATCCACATCAGGCAGGTTCGCACCGATGATCAGCGCGGGCATGGCGCTGCCGGTCTTACGCTTGAGGCCAGTCTGGCCGATCAGCGCGCCGACCAGCGAATGGGTGAGATTGTCCAGTCTGCCCTCCTCGCGTTCGCACCCGTCCTAACGCGCCGGCGCGATTGGCGATAGACGCATTGCCGCCCCGCTTATAGAGCGCCGCCTCATGCCCAAGCCTGCCGCCAGCATCGTCTTCGTCAACCGCTATTTCTGGCCGGACCGCAGCGCGACCTCGCAAATCCTGACAGATGTCGCGGTTCATCTCGCCGAACAGGGCCACCGCGTGCAAGTGATCGCCAGCCGCCTGTCCTACGAAAGCGACGAAGGACCGTATCCGGCGCGTGAAAAGCATCGCGGTGTGACGATCCACCGGGTGGCGACACCCAGGTTTGGGCGCGGCTCCTTAGCCGGGCGGTTGGCGGACTATCTCGGCTTTTACGCCAGCTCCTTCGGCAAGACGCTGTCGGTCGCGCGGCGAGGCGACGTGGTGGTAGCGAAGACCGATCCGCCGGTGCTGTCCTGGCCCATTGGCATCGCTGCTCGGTGGAAAGGCGCGCGGCGGGCGAACTGGTTGCAGGATCTTTATCCCGAGGTCGCCGAAGCATTTGGCGTGATGGGAGAGAACGGACTGCCCGCCCGCGTCGTGCGTGCGCTTCGCGACCGCTCGCTGCGCAAGGCGGACCTCAATGTCGCCATCGGCGCGCGTATGGCGGATCTGCTGCGCAAGGCCAACGTCGAAGAAAGCCGCATCGCCATCATCCCCAACATGACCGATGACGAAAGCATTCGCCCGATCGCGCCGCCCGACAATCCGCTGCGCGCCGATTGGGGATACGGACCGGACGACCTCGTGATCGGTTATTCGGGCAATCTCGGCCGGGCGCACGAGATCGACACCGTGCTAGGGGCAGCCGAAAGGTTGCAGGCGGCCGGGCGGAGTGACATCCGCTTTCTCGTCATCGGCGGCGGCTATCTGCACGAAGCGCTGGAGCGAGAGATTGCGGCACGTTCGCTGGCGAATTTTACACTCAAGCCTTACCAACCGCGCGAGCAGCTTCAACTATCACTCACCGTGCCGGACGTGCATTGGGTCAGCCTGCTGCCCGCGCTCGAAGGACTGATCGTGCCAAGCAAGTTTTACGGTGCGGCGGCGAGCGGGCGACCTGTCATCTTCATTGGCGCGACCGGTGGCGAGTTGGGCGACATCGTCCCGCAATCGCGAAGCGGCGCAGTGATCGGGGTCGGGGATTCGAAGGCGCTCGCCGAAACGCTGATCGCCTATGCCGACGACCCCGATCGCCGCCGGGCAGACGGTGCGAATGCCCGCGCGCTGGTCGAGAGTGGCTTCAACCGCCGCGCCGTATTTGCAAAATGGGACGAATTCGCCGCCCGCTTCGCCCGCTGATCAGCGCGCGCCGTGGCCGGTGAACACGACCATCGCGGTGCGCGCGAGAATCAGGAAGTCGAGCCAGTACGAGAAATTCTTGATGTAATAGAAATCGTACTGGAGCTTGTCGTCGATCTCGCCGAGCGAGGTCACATGCCCCTGGTTCACCTGCGCCCAGCCGGTGATGCCGGGGCGCACGATGTGCCGGTAATCGTAGAACGGAATTTCCTGCTGGTACCAGCGCGACAGCTCCAGCGCCTCGGGTCGCGGGCCGATCCAGCTCATATGGCCGGTAAGGATGTTCAACATCTGCGGCAGCTCGTCGATGCGGGTCTTGCGCAGGAATGCGCCGAACTTCGTGATGCGCACGTCGCCGTCGCCCGTCATCGCTTCGCGCCGCCGGTCTTCCTCGCTGGCTGCAGCCCTGCGTACCGTCATTGTGCGGAACTTGAGCACGTGGAACGGCTCCCCGCGATAGCCGATGCGTTGCTGGCGGAAGAATGCACCCCCAGGCGAATCGAGCTTGATCAGCAACGCCACCAGGGCCAGCGGAACGATCATGATCGGAAGCAGGACAAGGCAAAGCGCAATATCCGCAATCCGCTTCAAGCGCATGAAGGACATGCTGGGCAGAAGCGAGCCGAAGCTGTTTTCGGAAAGGTGTTCGACCTGGACCTTGCCCGTCGCCGCTTCGCGCACCTGCTTGTAATGAAACACCGGGATACCCTGCAGCGCAGCATTGGCGACCAGGCGCTCCCACACATCCTCATGATCAGCGTGCAGGTCCGCAACGAGGATGGCACCGCGATGGTTCGGCAAGATCGGCTGCGACAACTGCCGCGATTGCAGGCCGATATCGCGCAGCCGCCCGATCCGCCCGCCGGGAATGGTATAGAAAATGTTCTGGTCGGTCCGCATCGCGACCACCGCCACGACGAGATAGACCGACAGCGAGGCGGCCATGTTCACCCCGAAGGTCGGGATCGAATATTGCAATCGGAAGGCGAGAATGGCGATCGCGACAACGCCGAAGCTCATGATGAAGGCCGGGATAACCGCGCCGAACTGCTTCACGCCCGGGTAATGGTTCACTCGCCGCGCGAAGAAGATGCCGAGCACGCTGGCAACGATCGTCCCGATCACAGAATTGCGCACCGGGCCGGTGTTGTAGAAGGCGGAGTCTGCGCCGAAATACAGCAGCGGCGGCAGGATGGAGCCGAGTACCAGGCATGTCAGCACCTGAAGGCTGAAGGAGCGGTAAAGGCTCCGCCCATCCTGAATCAGCTCGTTCGGTGCCGCCATCAACATCGGCGAAGTTCCCCCACATGCGCCTGTATGCTTCGGCTCCCGCGCTCTATTGCGGCTGCGAGATAGCGCGTCCTACTCGCCCGGCTGGCAAGTAGCAAGGCTGGTTGCAAAGCGAGGAACGATGGATGCGGCGTCGTGCTCCGCGCCGCAATCCGGTCAGGCGTCGACCGTCCAGGTCTGGCCCTTGGCGAGCAGCGCGGCTAGGTTGGGCTCCTTGCCTTCGCTCAAACGGCGGTTCTCCTCCACGACCTGCTCCTCGTAGGATGGACGCGGATCGTCGTAAAGCACGCCTAGCGCCTTCGGGAACGGGCCGAACGGCAGTTCCACCAACATATGCGCGATGGCGCGATTGGTGATGTCGTGACGGATAATGCCCGCTGCCTCCCAATCGCCGTCGACGACATCGACCACTTCGAGCCGCAGCGTCTGGCGGTTGAGCGTGATGCCCTTCGCGCCTTTCGCGAATAGCATCGGCTCGCCGTCTTCCAGCCAGAGCTGGCTATCCTCCGCCCCCTTGGGCGCGGCAAAATCGTTGAAAACGTCTTTGTTGTAGACGATGCAGTTCTGGAAAATCTCGATGAAGGCCGCGCCCTTGTGCGC
>JBARVT010000073.1:0-7794 GCA_049646405.1 Alteraurantiacibacter sp. | reverse complement strand
CAACACGGCCGCGGCGAACAGGCATATCAAGAAGTATCCCGAGGGTCGCCAGCGCTCTGCGGTCATGGCGCTGCTCGACATCGCGCAGCGGCAGGTGGGCGAGGAGACGGATACGCAGGGCTGGCTGCCGCTGCCGGTGATCGAATATGTCGCGTCCTATCTCGACATGCCGGTGATCCGCGTGCTCGAGGTCGCGACCTTCTATTTCATGTATAACCTTGTGCCCGTCGGCAAATTTCACGTGCAGGTCTGCGGCACCACGCCGTGCATGCTGCGCGGATCGGACGAGCTGTTCGAGGCCTGCAAGAAACGCGGCATGGCGAAGGGCAAGGTGTCCGAGGATGGCTTGTGGACCCTCACCGAAGTCGAATGCATGGGCAATTGCGCCACCGCACCGATGGTGCAGATCAACGACGACAATTACGAAGATCTGACCGCCGAGCGTCTCAATGCCGTGCTCGACGCACTGGCCGCTGGCGAGATGCCGAAGGTGGGCACGCAGGAGCCGGGTCGTCACACCAGCGAGCCTGCCGGCGGCCCGACCAGCCTTAAGGAAATGGTCGACGCCAATCACGATTACCGGGGAGAATGGTGATGGAACAATGGCTGCCCATTATCATCGCGCTGATCCTCGTCGTGATCGCGTGGAAAGTTCTCAAAGGCGTAATCAAGACCGTCGTGCTCGTCGCGATCCTGATCGCGGCGGCGGTCTGGGTGTTTGGAGCCATGGGATGACGACGATCCAGAAAGTCGCTTTCGGCCTGGCGCTCGTGGCTATCGCTCTCGGCGCTTATCTCGTCTTCGTGCAGGACAATGCGGTCGGTATCGTTGCGATGGCGATCGGTGCAAGCTGCGCTGCGCTTTCGGCCGCCATCGGCGGCCTGAACAAGAAGGGCAAGAACGATGCTGGCTGACAAGGACCGCATCTTCACCAACGTCTACGGCTTCCAGGACTGGGGGCTCGGTGCCGCGCGCCAGCGAGGCGACTGGGACGACACCAAGGGCCTGATGGCGAAGTCGCAGGACGACGTCATCGAGGAGATCAAGGCCAGCGGCCTGCGCGGTCGCGGCGGCGCGGGCTTCCCGACGGGCATGAAGTGGTCCTTCATGCCGAAGGAAAGCAAGGATGGGCGACCGAGCTTCCTCGTCATTAATGCCGACGAATCCGAGCCGGGCAGCTGCAAGGACCGCGAGATCATCCGCCACGATCCGCACAAGCTGATCGAAGGCGCGCTTATCGCCGGTTACGCGATGCGCGCGCGCGCCGCCTATATCTACATTCGCGGCGAGTATATCCGCGAGGCGGAGACGCTGCAGGCCGCCATCGACGAGGCCTACGATGCTGGTCTGATTGGCAACAATGCCGCCGGTTCGGGCTATGATTTCGATGTCTTCATGCACCGCGGTGCAGGCGCGTATATCTGCGGCGAAGAAACCGCGATGATCGAAAGCCTCGAAGGCAAGAAGGGCCAGCCACGTCTTAAGCCGCCTTTCCCGGCGGGTGCGGGCCTCTATGGCTGCCCAACCACCGTCAACAATGTCGAAAGCATCGCGGTCGTCCCCACCATCCTGCGGCGCGGTGCGAGCTGGTTCAGCTCGTTCGGGCGCGAGGGGAACAAGGGCACCAAGCTGTTCCAGATCAGCGGCCATGTGAACAATCCCTGCGTCGTCGAAGAAGCGATGAGCATCACCTTCGAGGAACTGATCGAGAAGCATTGCGGCGGCATCCGCGGCGGGTGGGACAACCTGCTCGCGGTGATCCCCGGCGGCTCCTCGGTCCCGCTCGTCCCCGCCGATCAGATCCGTCACGCGCATATGGATTTCGACGGGTTGAAAGAGCTCGGCTCCGGCCTCGGCACAGCGGGCGTAATCGTGATGGACAAGTCCACCGATATCGTGCGCGCCATCAGCCGGCTCAGCTATTTCTACAAGCATGAAAGCTGCGGCCAGTGCACGCCTTGCCGCGAAGGCACAGGCTGGATGTGGCGCGTGATGGAGCGGCTGCGCGAAGGCGAAAGCTCGCCAGCCGAGATCGACATGCTCTACCAGGTCACGAAACAGGTGGAAGGCCACACGATCTGCGCGCTGGGCGATGCCGCCGCGTGGCCGATCCAGGGCCTGCTCAAGCATTTCCGCCCCGAACTCGAACGTCGCATCGCGGAAAGAGAAAACCGGTTGCAGGAGGCCGCAGAGTAATGCCTAAAGTTACCGTGGACGGCACCGAAATTGACGTTCCCGACGGCGCCACCGTCCTGCAGGCGTGCGAGCTGGCGGGGAAGGAAATCCCGCGCTTCTGCTATCACGAGCGGCTGTCCATCGCCGGGAATTGCCGCATGTGTCTGGTCGAGGTTAAGCCCGGGCCGCCCAAGCCGCAGGCGAGCTGCGCGCTGCCCGCAACCGAAGGCCAGGAAATCCGCACCGACACCGAAATGGTGAAAACCGCGCGCGAAGGCGTGATGGAATTCCTGCTCATCAACCACCCGCTCGACTGCCCGATCTGCGACCAAGGCGGCGAATGCGATTTGCAGGACCAGAGCCTGATGTATGGCCGCGGCGGCTCGCGCTATCGCGAGAACAAGCGCGCGGTGACCGAAAAATTCATGGGCCCGCTGATCAAGACGATCATGACCCGCTGCATCCACTGCACGCGCTGCGTGCGCTTTTCCGAAGAGATCGCGGGCGTGGACGAGATCGGCGCGCTCTACCGCGGCGAGGACATGCAGATCACGACATACCTGGAGCAGGCAGCGAAGCACGAGCTTTCCGCCAATGTCATCGACCTGTGCCCGGTCGGCGCGCTCACCAGCGGCCCCTATGCCTATGAGAGCCGCCCGTGGGAATTGAAGAAGACCATGGGGATCGACGTCAGCGATGCGGTCGGCGCGAATATCCGCATCGATTCCCGCGGTCGCGAAGTTTTGCGCGTTCTCCCGCGCATCAATGATGAAGTCAACGAGGAGTGGATCTCCGACAAGGCGCGCTATCAGGTCGATGGCTTGACACGCCGCCGACTAGACAAGGTGTTCGTGCGGCGTGGCGGCAAGCTGGAAGCGGCGGGCTGGGACGAAGCGTTCAAGCTGATCGCCAAAGCCAGGCCGGGCGCGAGCATCGCCGCAATCGCGGGCGACATGGTCGATTGCGAAACGATGTTCGCTGCGAAAGCGCTGCTGAAGGCAAGCGGGTCGGACCTGATCGAGAGCCGCCAGACGGGTATGAATTACGATTGCTCGAATCTCGCGGCGGTGAATTTCAACTCCAGCTTCGAGCAGATCGAGAATGCGGACGCCGTCCTGATCGTCGGCAGCCACATCCGCTGGGAAGCGCCGCTCGTGAACGTCCGCCTGCGCAAGGCGGCTAAGCGCGGGGCAAAGGTCTTCGTGGTCGGCCCGGAATGGGAGACGACCTATCCGGCGGAATTTCTTGGCAACGATCTTGCCGTGCTGGAAGAATTGCCGGGTCACATCGTCGATGCGTTCCGCGCGGCCAGGCGGCCTGCGATCATTCTCGGCGGGGCAGGGCTCGGGGCGGGCGCGCACGGTGCAGCTCTGAAATTCGCGAGCGAGTTCGGCCTCGTCAGAGATGGCTGGAACGGCTTCAACGTCCTGCATTTCTCCGCCGTACGCATGGGCGCGCTGATGCTCGGCTTCGCGCAGAAAGGCGGCATTGCCGATATCGCCAATGCCAAGCCGAAGGTCGTGCTGGCGCTCGGCGCAGACGAGGTGGACTGGAGCGCCTTCGACGGCTCGCTCAAGGTCTATATCGGCCATCATGGCGACAAGGGCGCGCATGTGGCGGACGTGATCCTGCCCGCCAGCGCCTACACCGAAAAAGCCGGGACCTACGTCAATACCGAAGGCCGCGTGCAGATGGCCGACAAGGCGATTTTCGCGCCGGGCGACGCGCGCGAGGACTGGACGATCCTGCGCGCGCTGGCCGATGCGCTGGGCGTGACAGTCGGGTTTGACAGCTTCGCCGAGTTGCGCGCTGCAATGGTGGCGGATGTGCCCGCGCTGGGCGACGAAGGCATGATCGCCGATTTCGGCCCGCTGCCGGATGCCCGGGCGGATACGAAAGCGGAGGGCGCAATTTCGGCCTATCCGGTGAAGGATTTCTACCTCACAAACCCCATAGCCCGCGCCAGCGTGGTGATGCAGCGCTGCTCGGACGAATTGCTGCACGGCGACGAACTGAAGGAGGCGGCGGAGTGAGTGTTTCTTCGCGCCTCGTAGTTCCCGCCTTGGCGGGAATCCAGTCTGGCCTCGGCGCTTTTCCATTCCGGATCCCTGCTTTCACGGGGATGACGAACGGGGGAGTAAGGTTATGACCGACTTCTTCATGTCTCTTGGCCTGTCTTACGAATGGGCGCTCGGCGTCGGTATCGTGGCGGGCATCCTGCTGATCGCGCTGCCGCTGATGCTCAGCGTGGCGATGGTAATCTATATGGACCGCAAGGTCTGGGCGGCGATCAACTTGCGACGCGGGCCCAACGTGGTGGGCCCGTTCGGCCTGCTGCAGAGCTTCGCCGACGGACTGAAGGTATTCCTGCAGGAAACGATCATCCCCTCGGCAGCGAACAAGGGCATCTTCATCCTCGCGCCGATCGTCACCTTTACCGTGGCGCTGCTCGCCTGGGCGGTGATCCCGTTCGACGCGGGTGTCGTGCTGGCGGACATCAATGTCGGCCTGCTCTACATCCTCGCGATCAGTTCGCTGAGCGTCTACGGCATCACGATGGCGGGCTGGGCGTCCAATTCCAAATACCCGTTCTTCTCCGCCATGCGCGCCGCCGCGCAGATGATTTCCTACGAGGTCTCGATCGGCTTTATTCTGGTCTGCGTGGTTCTCTATGCGGGCACGTTCAACCTGAGCGAAATCGTTTACGCGCAGGTCGGGCACGGCTTCGGCATCGTCAACGCCTATGCGTTCAACCTGCTGCTCTTCCCGATGTGGGTGGTGTTCTTCATCAGCTCGCTGGCTGAAACACAGCGTGTGCCGTTCGACCTGACGGAGGCGGAAAGCGAGCTCGTCGCCGGTTACCAAACCGAATATTCGTCCATGAGCTTCGCTCTCTTCTGGCTCGGCGAGTATGCCAACATCCTGTTGATGTGCAGCCTCAACACCCTGCTGTTCTTCGGAGGCTGGCTGCCACCCTTGAATATTGACCTGATCCCGTGGTTCGACATCCCGGGCTTCGTCTGGTTCTTCCTGAAGACGCTGTTCTTTTTCTTCATGTTCAGCTGGGTCATGGCGACCGTGCCGCGCTACCGCTACGACCAGCTGATGCGGCTTGGCTGGAAGGTCTTCCTGCCGATGAGCCTTGGTTTTGTAGTCCTCATTTCGGGTTGGCTTATGCTGACCAGGTATGATTGCGACGGCGTCTGGGTTCAGGCAACCGACGTTGAACGAAGCGGCGAGGATTTGCGCATCACAATCGAACGCGGCACATGGGACGGGGGAATGTGTGTCGCATCGGACTCGGCTACTGCTAGAGGACTGATTCAATGACCGTCGCCCAACTCGTCAAATCGTTCACCCTCTGGGAATTCGTGAAGGCGCATGCCCTCACGCTGAAATATTTCTTCAAGCCCAAGGTTACGATCAACTATCCTTACGAGAAAAACCCCATCTCCCCGCGTTTTCGCGGCGAGCATGCGCTGCGTCGCTATCCCAATGGCGAGGAGCGGTGCATAGCTTGCAAGCTGTGCGAGGCGGTGTGCCCCGCGCAGGCGATCACCATCGAAAGCGAGCCACGTTCAGACGGCAGTCGCCGCACGACGCGCTACGACATCGACATGACCAAGTGCATCTATTGCGGCTTCTGCCAGGAAGCCTGCCCGGTAGATGCCGTGGTCGAAGGGCCGAATTTCGAATACGCGACCGAAACGCGCGAGGAACTGCTCTACGACAAGGCGAAACTGCTGGCGAACGGGGACAAGTGGGAACGCGCCATCGCCGCGAACCTTGAAGCCGATGCGCCCTACCGCTAACCGCGCCGCAAGACTCGACGGGGACCACCTTTGACCACCTTCGCATTCTACCTGTTTGCCGCGTTCGTCATCGCCTCCGGGGCGCTGGTGATCCTTGCGCGCAACCCGGTTCATTCGGTGCTGTGGCTGATCCTCGCCTTCTTCAACGCGGCGGGGCTGATGGTGCTGGTGGGGGCGGAGTTCCTCGCGATGCTGCTGGTCGTCGTCTATGTCGGCGCGGTCGCGGTGCTGTTCCTGTTCGTCGTGATGATGCTCAATATCGATTTTGCGGAACTGCGCGCGGGCTTCATGCGCAACGCGCCGCTCGGCCTGCTGATCGCGTTGGTGCTGCTGGCGGAGCTGGTGTTGGGCGTGGGCGCCTACCGCGCGGGCGCGCTTGATCTTGGCACGCCGCTGGGCGACGCCGCGCCGATGGCAGGCGTGAGCAACACGGCGGCGCTGGGCGAAATCCTCTACACCGATTACTTGTTCCTGTTCGAGACGGCAGGCCTCATCCTGCTCGTCGCGATGATCGGTGCCATCGTGCTCACCCACCGCGAACAGCGCAGCGTGCGCGGCCACCAGAACATATCAAAGCAGGTCTCGCGCCGTCCCGAAGACGCAACGCGCAATACGCGGCCCGAGATCGGGCAGGGGGTCGAACTCTGATGATCGGCATCGAACATTACATCGTCGTTAGCTCGATCCTGTTCGTGACGGGCGTGCTCGGCATCTTCCTCAACCGGAAGAACATTATCGTCATCCTGATGGCGATCGAGCTCATTTTGCTTGCAGTGAATATAAATCTCGTCGCGTTCAGTGCCTTTCTCGGCGACCTGACGGGGCAGGTCTTCGCCATGTTCGTGCTTACCGTGGCGGCGGGGGAGGCGGCCATCGGGCTCGCCATCCTCGTCATCTATTTCCGTTCGCGCGGCACGATCGCGGTGGACGACGTCAACCGGATGAAGGGATAACCCTTGCAGACCTCCATCCTGATCATCGTTTTCGCGCCCTTGCTCGCGGCCATCGTCGCCGGGCTTGGCAACCGCGCGCTCGGCAACACGGTGGCCAAGGCGATCACCACTGGCGCGCTGTTCGTCAGCTGCGCGCTCAGCTGGCCGATCTTCCTCGGCTTCCTGTCGGGCAGCGAGAGCGCCGCTGTGGTGCCGGTGATGAAATGGGTCGAAAGCGGGGCGATGAGCTTTGACTGGGCGCTGCGCGTCGATACGCTCACCGCCGTTATGCTGGTGGTCATCACCACCGTCTCCGCGGTCGTCCACCTCTATAGCTGGGGTTATATGGACGAAGATCCGGACCAACCGCGCTTCTTCGCTTATCTCTCGCTGTTCACCTTTGCCATGCTGATGCTGGTGACGGCGGACAACCTTGTCCAGATGTTCTTTGGATGGGAAGGCGTGGGCCTCGCCAGCTACCTGCTGATCGGCTTCTGGTTCCGCAAGCCCAGCGCCAGCGCCGCTGCGATTAAGGCCTTCGTGGTGAACCGCGTGGGCGACCTCGGCTTCATGCTGGGCATTTTCGGTACCTTCCTGGTCTTCCAGACGACGAGCATTCCCGAAATCCTTGCCGCCGCGCCCGCCATGGAAGGGGCGAGCAGCATCGGGTTCCTCGGCATGCGGCTCGACACGATGACGATCCTGTGCCTGCTCCTGTTCGTCGGTGCGATGGGCAAGTCGGCGCAGCTCGGCCTGCAGACCTGGCTGCCCGACGCGATGGAAGGGCCGACCCCGGTCTCCGCGCTCATCCACGCCGCGACCATGGTGACGGCGGGGGTGTTCATGGACTGCCGCCTGTCGCCGATGTTCGAAGC
>JBARVT010000072.1:0-4297 GCA_049646405.1 Alteraurantiacibacter sp. | reverse complement strand
GCCCGGCACCGCGCGCGATCTCGGCGTAAATCCCGACGATCCGCTCGCCAATCTCGAAGGCGGCGCGCGCTACCTGCGCGAACAGCTGGACCGGTTCGACGGCGATCTTGAGCGCGCGCTCGCCGCCTACAATGCGGGCCCCGGGCGCGTCATCCGTGCAAATGGCATCCCGCGCATCCGCGAGACCCAAACCTACGTAGCTGCCATTATGGGCCGCCTCGCAAACCATTCCCGGGACGATAATTGACGATGACGACGAACCTTCGCTCCAGCCTTGCCATGCTGGCCGCCCTCTTTACCGCATTGCTGCCCGGCACGGCGTTCGCTCAGGATCCTCAAGGGTCCGGTCCGATCAACAACGCTTTTGCCTGGATGCAGCAAACCATGCTCGGCACGGTCGCCACCACCGTCGCGGTGATGGCCGTGGCTGCGGTCGGCTTCATGATGCTGACGGGGCGGGTCAACTGGCGCTTCGGCGCGACCGTGATCATCGGCGTCTTCATCATCTTCGGCGCCGCCAGCATCGTCGCCGGTATCCAGGGCGCTGCGGCGTAACGCGATGCAACTCACCCGCCACCCCGTCCACCGCGCCCTCACCCGCCCGCAGATGTTCGGCGGCGTGACGCTCAATTATTTCGTGGTGAACCTGATCGTGACGGGCGAGGCATTCCTGATCTTGAAGAGCTTCTGGATCCTGCCGATCCCGATCATCATGCATCTGGTCGGCTATTTCGCGTGCCTGCGCGAACCGCGCTTTTTCGATCTCTGGTTGACCAGGGTCAGCAGGTGTCCACGCGTGAAGAACTATTCGCGCTGGGGATGCAATTCCTACGCCGCATAGCGCGTAGCCAATACTGGGCCGCGATGGGCGCGGCCGGGAGCAAGACGATGGGCAAGAAGTGGCTTGGAGCCGCTGCATGGAGCGCCAAGGAGGCGCAGGCGGGCGATCGCCTGCCCTATGCGCGCCTGCTCGATGACGGCGTGCTGCTGCTGCGCGACGGCTCGCTCATGTCTGCGCTGCAGGTTCCTGGCCTTTTGTTCGAAACCGAGGATACCGATGCGCTAAACGCCCATGCGACGACCCGCGAAGTGATGCTGCGCTCCAACCTCGATGCGCGCTTCGTCATGTATCACCACATCATCCGTCGCCGGGTGAGCGTGGAGCTGGAGGCCGAATTCGGCGATCCGCTGTCCGCGCATATCGACAGGCACTGGCGCGAGAAGCTTTCGGCAGGCTCGCTTTTCGTCAACGACCAGTTTCTGACGCTGGTGCGCCGCCCGGCGCGCGGCAAGGCGGGGCTGGCCGAAAAGATGGGCAGGATATTCCGCCGTCGTGCCTCGGATGCGGAGACCATCGACCCCAAGGACTTGCGCTCCCTGCGCGGCGCGATCCAGGCGTTGGCTGCCAGCCTCGGCGATTACGGGGCGGAGCCGCTCGGCGATTATCGCGGCGTGTCGGGGCAGATCAATAACGAGCTGCTCGAACTCCTGAGCGCACTTTACAATGGCGAAATGCGCCCTGTGCGCCGCCCCGATCTCGAAACCGATATCGGCGGCATGCTGCCCTATCGCCGCGCCAGCTTCGGGCTCGACGCGATGGAACTGCGCGGCAGTGGCGGCGCGGATTTCGCAAGCATCCTGAGCCTGAAGGATTATCCTGAGGCGACCAGTCCCGGCCTGCTCGACGCCATGCTGCGCCTGCCACACGAGATGATCGTCTCGGAAAGTTTCGCGCCGCAGGAACGCCAGACCGCGCGTGAGCGGATCGATCTTGCCATCCGCCGCCTGAAGAGCGCGGACGAGGACGCGCAGGCGGAGCGGGCCGACATGATGGCCGCGCGCGACGAACTTGGCGCGGGCAGCGTCGGCTTCGGCGACCATCACCTGACTGTCATGGTGCGCGAGCGCACTCTCGAACGACTCGACGATGCGACGGCATCGGTCGCCGCCAGCCTTGCCGATACCGGCGCCATCGTGGTGCGCGAGGATACCAATCTGGAGCCCGCCTTCTGGGGCCAATTCCCCGGCAACGAGCATTACCTCGTGCGCCGCGCGATGATTTCCACCGCCAATATGGCCAGCTTCGGATCACTGCACGGCATGGCGCTCGGCCAGGCGGAGGGCAATCACTGGGGCGAGGCCGTCACTCTCTTACAGACGACCAGCGCGACGCCGTTCTTCTTCAATTTTCACCACGGCGACCTCGGCAATTTCTCGGTCATCGGGCCGTCGGGTTCGGGCAAGACGGTGGTAATGAATTTCCTCGCCGCGCAAGCCCAGAAGTTCGAGCCGCGCACAATCCTGTTCGACAAGGATCGCGGAGCGGAGCTGTTCATTCGCGGCATTGGCGGCAATTACGACCGGATCGCCTCGGGCATGCCGACGGGCTTCAACCCGCTTGCCCTGCCCGACACGCCGACCAATCGCGGCTTCCTGCGCGACTGGCTGTCCGTCCTTCTGAAGGCGGACGGGCCGGAAGAGGCGAGCACCATCGCCAGCGCGGTGGACGCCGCCTACGCCAACGATCCCTCGCTGCGCCGCCTCAGGCATTTCAAGGAACTGGTCAGCGGTGCGCGCCGTCCGCAGCCGGGCGACCTGGCCGACCGCCTCTCGGCATGGATCGAGGATGGCGAGCATGGCTGGCTGTTCGACAACGCTACCGACAATCTCGATCTCACCACCCGCGTCATGGGCTTCGACATGACCGCGCTGCTGGAAAACGCCAAGCTGCGCACGCCGGTGATGATGTATCTCTTCCACCGGATCGAAGAGCGGCTCGATGGCGAGCCGACAATAATCCTGATCGACGAGGGCTGGAAGGCGCTCGACGACGAGGTGTTCGCCGCGCGCATTCGCGACTGGCTCAAAACCCTGCGGAAACGCAACGCGCTGGTTGGCTTCGCCACGCAGTCGGCGCGCGATGCGCTCGACAGCCGCATTTCCACCGCATTGGTGGAGCAGACCGCGACGATGGTGTTCATGCCCAATGCCCGCGCGCGGGTGGAAGACTATTGCGACGGCTTCGGCCTGACCGAGCACGAATTCGCGCTCATCAAGACTTTGCCCGCGCATAGCCGCTGCTTCCTCGTGCGCCAACCGGATGCGAGCGTCGTCGTGCGACTGGACCTGTCGGGCGCGCCCGAAGTGCTGACGATCCTTTCGGGCCGCGAAAGCAGCGTGCGCCGGCTCGACCTGCTGCGAGAGTCGGTGGGTAACGATCCCGCGCAGTGGTATCCCGCGCTCACCAATCACCCCTGGCCCGGCCCGACCGGCGAAGAGGTCGAGGACGACCGGAACTGGGAGGCCGCGGAATGAGCGCGATCTCCAACGTCGCCGCCGCGTGCCAGCGTGACATGGAAGCTGTCGGTGCAGGCATCGGCGCGAGCTTGCGCGGTGTGGACTGCGCGGCCAACGCCATGGCGGAGGCAGCGTTCAACAATCTTTTCAGCGAAGGCGGTATTCTAGGTCCGACGCTGACGGTTGTGATGACGATTTTCGTTGCGCTACTCGGCTTCGCGCTCATCACCGGTCGTACCCGGATCGGCCTTGCTTCGCTCACGCCGCGCATGCTGACGCTGGTGCTGGTCATTACATTTGCCACCAGCTGGTTCATTTTCCAGAAGGTGTTCTGGAACCTCGCCGTGCTCGGGCCGGACTGGATCGCGACCGGCCTGATGCAGACGAACGGCTCCGCCACCACGATCTTCGCCGACAAGCTCGACGCGGTGATGCTCGCGCTGATGGAGGCATCGGGCGACGATGCGATGGACGCGAACACTTCGATTTTCTCGCCGCCGGGCCTGCTCTGGTCGGGCGGCACGATGTTGCTGCTCGGGACGGTCGGGGTGCTGGCCACCAGCAAGATCGCTCTCGCCATTCTCATGGGCCTCGGCCCGCTCTTCATCGTCGCCGCCCTGTTCGACGCGACGCGCGGCCTGTTCACCGGCTGGCTGAAAGCGGTGGTGTTCATGGCGATGACCCCGCTCTTCGCGGTGCTCGGCGGTTCGCTGATGCTGGAGCTTGCGGTGCCGGTTCTCTCCAGCCTCGCCACGACGCCGGGCGAGATCGACGTGCGGCCGGCCATGGCCTTCTTCATGATCGGCGCGGTGCACCTTGCGCTGATGTTCATGGTGCTGAAGGTGCTTTCCACGATGGTCGCCGGCTGGACGGTGTTCGGGCTGGTCGGTGCCGGCAAGGAAGAGGCCCGGCCTGCGCCCGCCCCGTCCGCGCCTGCCCCAGCCTTGTCCCCCGCCCTCACCGACCGGACCATCCGCGAACGCGCCGCGCAGATCGCGCC
>JBARVT010000071.1:0-2835 GCA_049646405.1 Alteraurantiacibacter sp. | reverse complement strand
GCATGGATAATCTTCAGAAGGGTTGTGCGCACATCCTGCTCAAACTCAGCCTCAGCGATGCCGGGCTCCTGGAAATAGAGCGCGTAGAAGACCGCTTCCTCCGTCGCAGGGAAAATCTGGGTCGGTGGCACTGGCGGCTGCCCCATCATCGGCACGCCGATCGCCGCGACGGCGCTGAAGCGGTCCGGCCGCAGCAAAGCGGCCTGCCAGGCCAGTGTAGCCCCCCAGTCGTTGCCCACGATGACCGCCGTCGCGACACCCAGCACGTCGAGCAAGGCAATCATGTCGCCGACCAGCGTCTGGAGGGCATAGGCTTCGACGGCCTCTGGTACGTCGGTGCCGCCGAAGCCCCGCAGATCGGGTGCGACCACGCGATACCCCTGTGCCGACAGCGCCATGATCTGATTCCGCCAAGCATAGGCCGATTCCGGAAATCCGTGGCAGAGTAACACCAGAGGGCCAGTGCCTTGGTCTGCAATACGCATCCGCAATCCATTCGCTTCGACGTCGCGATACGGTACTTCCTGCATCTTCTCGTTTCCTTTTGACCGACTGGTTGCGCGCGTAGGCAAACCAAGGGTTATGACCGGGAGGGCCGCCAATTGCGTGAGGAGATTCCGACGGTTCATGATGGCGCCCCCTGTATGTAACATGTATAGTTACCTATAGCGGGTTACGCAGAAGATGTAACCCCATCTGTTACGTTATGGGGGCAAATATGAACCGTGATGGCCGTTTTCCGCGTGTGCTGCACGTCCTGATCCACATGGCCCTGCGCGACAGGGTCATGTCGTCGGCCGAAATCGCTCAGATGCTGACGACGAACCCCGTCGTGGTGCGCCGGATGCTGGCAGGTGTGCGCGATGGCGGGTTTCTTGAGACATCAAAGGGACCCGGCGGCGGCTGGCGGGTCGTCAAAGCGCTCGACGCCATGACCCTGCGAGACATCTTCGATACCTTGGATCGCCCTGGGTTGAATGTTGCCAGCGCTGCCCGGGAT
Organism: Alteraurantiacibacter sp.; assembly: GCA_049646405.1. Lineage (GTDB taxonomy): Bacteria > Pseudomonadota > Alphaproteobacteria > Sphingomonadales > Sphingomonadaceae > Alteraurantiacibacter. Next base: position 1,835 of record JBARVT010000071.1, on the reverse strand, counting down.
CATCTAGGTTGCTCCGTCGAGGCAGCGGTCAACGTGGCATTGGCCGAAGTCGATGATGCCATTACCGAGATGATGCTGAACCGTTACGCGACAACAACCCTTGCCGACATCGCCCGCGCCGCGAAGACGACCTCCTGACAATGATGCCCAGAGGCGTTTCGAATCTCGTGAACGGAGCGGCCATCAGTCATACCTCGGCCTGTAGATTTGCACAGGCTAAAGAGATGAAGGCGTTGCTTTCAGCGGATTGGAGCGTCGTCCGCGTTGTGTGAATTCGCGGCTTCAGATTCGCTGCACACTGCGTGAATGACCGGATTCATCTCCGCGCAGCACCACCTTGAGTGGCGCAGTTGCGGCATTTTCTCGCGCTGCGAGCGCGCGCAGCAAGACTTTGATACTTCCGGTGTGGGCTCGCAGCGTGAATTCGCTGCGGGTTGGCTGAATGTCCGCTCGGTCAATCCGCGGAAAGAGCCGTCCAAATTTATCAACCGTTCGGCAGGTCGCCCGGGGATTGTACGTCTTGTGACACTTCTTTCGTGAGCGTCTTGCCCTTTGCCAATCGTCGCCCGAGCGCGTCGACGAAGCCCTCGTAACGTTCGCGGCCCTTGGCATTGGCGGCGTCGCGCATCGCGTCCGGCAGCGGCGGCGTCGTGGTCAGCCAGAACTTCACGAAGAGGGCCAGCGCCTCGGCGGCGATGGTCTGGTCGCGTTCCAGCCGCTCGATGGCGCGGGTCAACCGGTCCAACCGACGCACGATTGCCGCCTCGCGCTGGTCGGCGGCATCGGGCGAGAGGAAGGCGGCCAGCGCCGCTTCGACGATCTGCGACTTCGATACCTTGCGACGAGCGGCCAGCGCGTCCAACTCCATAGACAGCGCCGCGTCGAAATACACGTTCAACCTGTCTTTCCTCATACCGGCCTCCTCACAGCTCAATCCCGTCATCGGGATCGAGCGACACTTGGCGCGCGACGGCCCGGAACTGGCTTTTCTGCATAGCCCTTGCGCGCTGCGCATCGTCATCAGGCCCATCATCGAGGTCGGCGAACTCTTCGCGCGCCGGTGCCGAGTCGGGCGCTATCTCCTCATGCTCGGGAAGCTCCGGCTCGCGGCGGACGCCGCCATCGCTGTCCTCGTCATCGGGGGTCTTCGTGGATGGCGGGACCGGGGATTTGATCGGGGACCGTCCGCTCCAGTCATCCTTGGCCGCGGGTTGGGATCGGACCGGGACAACGTCGCTGAGTATCGGCGGCGCGAGAATGCGCGCGTTCAATTGCCGATCCTCGTAGTAGCGGGCCTTCTGTGCCCGGATCGGCGGCGCGCCGGAGATGAGCACAATCTCGTCCGTCGATGGCAATTGCATCATCTCGCCGGGCGTCAGGAGCGGACGCGCCGTCTCCTGCCGTGAGACCATCAGATGCCCAAGCCATGGCGAGAGGCGATGCCCCGCATAGTTTTTCATCGCCCGCATCTCGGTCGCGGTGCCGAGGGCGTCGGACACTCGCTTCGCGGTCCGCTCGTCATTGGTCGCGAAGGCGACGCGGATATGGCAATTGTCGAGGATGGCGTTGCTCTGGCCATAGGCCTTCTCGATCTGGTTTAGCGACTGCGCGATTAGGAAGGCCTTGATGCCGTAGCCCGCCATGAAGGCGAGCTGGCTCTCGAAGAAGTCGAGCCGCCCGAGTGCCGGGAACTCGTCCAGCATCAGCAGTAGCCGGTGTCGGCGGCCCTCCGCGTTCAGCTTCTCGGTCAGTCGTCGGCCGACCTGGTTGAGCACCAGCCGGATCAGCGGCTTGGTGCGCGAGATGTCCGAGGGCGGCACGACGAGGTAGAGCGA
>JBARVT010000070.1:0-4815 GCA_049646405.1 Alteraurantiacibacter sp. | reverse complement strand
GTGTCGAGCGACGTCAGGACAACCGCCAGCAGGCTCGCGAGCAACAGCGCCGTGCCGAGCGTCGGCAAGTGGAGCGCAGGCAGGAACGCCGCGCGGAGCAGCGCCGGACAGAACAACGGCGCGATTACCGTTCGCGTGAACGCAACCGCGATTACGGTGCCCGCGAGCGGCGCGCCCGCGAAGCCGCGCGGGTTATCCGCCGCGACATCGACAATAACGACCGCCGCTATCGCAATCGCGACCAGCGCCGCGACGATCGCTATCGCGACCGCAACGGCTCCTATCGCGACGGCTATCGCGACGGTCGGCGCGAAACGCGCAACTATCGCCGGTGGGATCGCAACAATTGGCGTCGGGACCGTCGTTACGACTGGAACCGCTATCGCTACAACAATCGCAACGTTTTCCGTATCGGCAGTTACTACTCACCCTATCGGAACTACCGCTATCGCCGCCTGAACGTCGGCTTCCGGCTGGACCGGCTGTTCTATGGCAACCGGTATCATATCGCCGATCCATGGCGCTATCGCCTGCCGCAGGTCTACGGTCCTTATCGCTGGGTCCGCTATTATGACGACGTGCTGCTGGTCGATATCTACAGTGGCGAAGTGGTCGACGTAATTCACGACTTTTTCTGGTAAGAGATTGCCGGAGCGAGTGGCCGGCAATGACCCCCCGTCCTCCAGAGGGCGGGGGGTTTCGCCGTTCCTAGCGGACCGGCTTCACTTTGCCGAACGGCAGCATGCGGAAGATGCCGCCGTCCCGGTCGATAAAGGTATGCTTGAGCGCGCCGAGGAGGTGCAGCGCGATGAGGTAGACCATGATGCTGCCGCCCAGCTTGTGTGCATCGAAAATCGTCTCTGCCAGCCCCTCGTTCGTACCGATGGGCAGCGGCGCGATGGTGAACTGGGCGAACATGTCCACGCTTCGCTCCGCCAGCGAATTGGCGAGCCAGCCGCCGACCGGCAGGCCGATCAACAGGGGTATAGAAGACGACATGCGTTGCGCGGGCCAGCATCCGCTCCCACGGCGCATAGTTGTTGGGAAGCGGCGGCACCGCATGAGTCGGCCGCCACGCCAGCCGCCCCAGCGTGAGGCCTAGGATGGTGATGCAGATGGCCTTGTCATCGGCACAGAGCGCGCCCTTCTCCGGCCCCGACGCATGCTCGGCCGCCTCCGCCAGCCGCCAGTTCCAGATGACGAGCACCGCAATGATCCAGTGGAACGCCATCGCGACGGCGGAATAACGGCTCGGCTGTTCATACAGGTCTCCTTGCCGACTTGCGCGGCAAGCTGCTCTTGCATTGCCTGTGAGGCAATGGAAAAGCGTGAGGTCATGACCAGCGGTGCTGCAAGAGACATTCCCTTCGATGCCGACAAGGCGGGCCTCGCCAGACTAGGGCAGCAGGTGCGCGAAAGGCTGGCGGCCAATCCTGCCGCCTACAAGGTCCCGAGCGACGAGGTTGAGCTGTTCGCCATCGGCGACTTCATGACCGAGGCCGAATGCGCCAAGATGCGCGACTTGATCGACACCACCGCCGTGCCGAGCAAGGTCTTCGATCTGGACTACTCGAGCGGCTACCGCACATCCTATTCGGGTGATGTTGATCCGCATGATCCCTTCGTTCGCAAGATCAGCCGCCGCATCGACGATCTGATGGATATCACCCCTGAATGGGGCGAGACGATCCAGGGCCAGCGATACATGCCGGGGCAGGAGTTCCAGCCCCATCACGACTGGTTCCATCCCGGCACCACCTACTGGGACCTCGAAATGACCCGTGGCGGGCAGCGCAGCTGGACGACGATGGCCTTCCTCAACGAAGTCGAAGCAGGCGGGACGACCGATTTCACCGAGCTCGGCATTTCAATTGAACCGAAACCCGGCATACTGATTGCCTGGAATAACGCGACGCCCGAAGGCCTGACCAACGCAAAGACCATGCATGCCGGGCGCCCGGTGCAGCAGGGTTCCAAATACATCATCACCAAATGGTACCGCACCAAGAAGTGGCACTAGCCTAGCGGGCAAGCGCCTCCGCGATCAGGCGGCGGGTGTTGTCGATGCCATATAACGCGATGAAGCTGCCCATGCGCGGCCCCTGTGCGCTGCCGAGCAGCGTCTCGTATTGGGCCCGAAACCAGTCGCGCAAGCTGTTAAACTCGAACGTTTCGTCCTTGCCGATCTCGTAAACAATGGTCTGCAAGTCTTCCGCCGCCATGTCCGCGGGAACCTCGGCCAGCCGCACATCGAGCGCCCGTAGCGCCGCCGCTTCGTTTGCCAGCGGTGCGCGCTTATGCATGGTCGGGGCGATGAAGTCGCGGTTGTAGGCAAGCGCGCGGTCCACGAGGACATCGAGCTCGGGATGCGCGTCCGGCGTCGCATCGGCGACGTAATTGCCGAGATAGGACCACACCTGCTCCCGGTCCGCCTCCGCCCCCAGCACGCCGACGAGGTTCAGCAGCAGCGCATAGGTGACGGGCAGCGTGTCGCCAGACCCCACGGGTGGCTGCGCAGGAGCGTCCTGCTTTACGCGCAACAGGTTCCACGCCGGATTGCCGAGTTGCTTGTCGAGATCCTGTTCCGCTATGCGTCCGCGGAACTGCCAGTAATCGTCGACCGCGCGGGGGATTACGCCCGCATGCAGCTGCTTCGCGCTCTTGGGATTGGGGAAAATGTAAAAGCCGAGGCTCTCCTCGCTGCCATAGGTCAGCCATTCCTCGATGGTAAGGCCGTTGCCCTTGGACTTCGAGATCTTCTCCCCGTTTGCGTCGAGGAACAGCTCGTAGATCAGCCCTTCGGGCTTCCTCCCGCCCAGCACCCTGGCGATCTTGCCCGACTGGATCCCGGTGTCGGTCAGGTCCTTGCCATACATCTCGTAATCGACGCCGAGCGCAACCCAGCGCATGGCGAAATCAACCTTCCACTGCAGCTTGGCCATGCCGCCGAGCGCCGACTGCTCCACCATACTACCGTCCTCGTCGGTGAAGCGCACAATGCCCGCATTGGCATCGACCACCTCGACCGGGACCTGAAGAACATGGCCGGTCGTGGGACTGATCGGCATGATCGGCGAGTAAGTCGCCGCGCGTTCGGCGCGCAGCGTCGGCAGCATGATGTCGAGGATCGCCTGGTTGTTGCGCAGCACCTCGCGCAGCGCATCGTCGAAGGCGCCGCTATTGTAGCGGTCGCTCGCCGCGACGAACTCGTAATCGAAACCGAAGCGGTTGAGGAAATCGCGCAGCATCGCATTGTTGTGCTCAGCGAAGCTCTCATGCTTCTCGAACGGGTCGGGGATGCGGCTCAGCGGTTTGTTGAGGTTCGCTTCGAGCAGCGCCTTGTTCGGCACGTTGTCGGGCACCTTGCGCAAGCCATCCATGTCGTCGCTGAAAGCAACCAGCCGCGTGGGCGCGGGCGTGCCGTCATCCGCTGCCGCCACGATCTCGTAGGCCTTTCTCACCAGCGTCGTGCGCAGCACTTCCTGAAACGTGCCGATATGCGGCAGCCCGCTCGGGCCGTAACCCGTCTCGAACAGCACCGGCGACCCGTCGGGCTTGCCCTGCGGATAGCGTTTGGCGAGCCGCTGCGCCTCCTGGAACGGCCATGCCTTGGACGTGCGGGCGGCATCGATCAGGTCGCGGTCAAACATGGCGCAGGCCATGCGTGAGCGCAAAAGATGTTGCAAGCGCGAAAGGGAGGGTACGGGACGAAGGGCTATGTTTGGAACGCCGCGCGCGCTGTGCCATTGACGGTGCAAAGCACAACCTGACGGGGAGCCCATCTTGGATTATATCGCTACTTTGCAAAATCAGGTGCAGGACATACTGCGCGGCATCGTCGCTGCCCTGCCCAACTTAGCCATCGCGCTGGTCGTCCTGATCATCACGTGGATCGTCGCGAAATTCGCGCTGAAGATTGCCGAGATGCTGATTGGGCGCAGCACGCTGCGTCCATCGCTGCGCAATCTTGTCGAAACGCTGGTAAAGCTCGCCATCTGGCTGATTGGCCTTGTTGTCGCCGCCGCCGTCGCCATTCCCGGCTTCACCCCGGCGGGCGCAATCGCGGGTCTCGGCATAGGCGCGGTCGCCATTGGCTTCGCCTTCCAGGATATATTCGAGAATTTTCTCGCCGGCGTGCTGATCATGTTGCGCGAGAAGATGCGCATCGGCGACCTGATCGAGGTCGAGGGCGTGCTGGGCAAGGTCGAGCATATCACCTTGCGCGAAACGCATATCCGCCAGCTTTCGAACGAGCTGACGATCATGCCCAATTCGATGATTTTCAAGAACCCGGTTCAGATCCTTACAGACGACAGCGTTCGCCGCAACGAGGTGGTCGTCGGCGTAAGTTACGATTGCGACCTGCAGGAAGCGCAGGATGCGATCTACCGCGCGATGGACACGGTCGATGCGGTGGTGAAGGACCGACCCGTCATCGTCTACGCGCAGGAATTCGGCGCAAGCTCGATCGACTTCCTCGTGCAGTGGTTTGCCCAGTCCGCCGCGCGTGACCTGCGCCAGACGAAGAGCGAGGCGATCAAGGCGATCAAGAAAGAACTGGATGCCATCGGCATCGACATCCCCTTCCCCATCGTCACCAATATGTTTCCCGAGACACTGCGGCTGGAGACGAGCACAAATGAGGCACCGCCGGGAGGCGACGCCATCTGATCAGCTCCAGTCGAAACTGATCGAGCGGTTCACCCGAATACGCGCGGCTTCGCGGCGGGCCTGTTCCTCGGCACGGGCGCGCCCGCGAGCCTGCGCTTCGGCGCGGCGTTTTTCCGCGATGTTGGTGGTGACGAGGCCCGGCGC
>JBARVT010000069.1:0-24146 GCA_049646405.1 Alteraurantiacibacter sp. | reverse complement strand
GGATGATCGTACCCCACGCGGTGCGCTGGTCGAGCGATACGGCGAGCAGGTGCGGCCCCGTCCTGCCGCCGCCGATCTCAATGGGCGGACGCGGCGCGTCAGATTCCATATCGACTATGCGGTAGAGTGACCCGCGCCCCTCCGCTCCGGCTATGATACTGTAATCGTCGAGCCAAAGCGCACTGTGCACGCGGGCGTTTTCGCCCAGCTCGAATTCGACGATGCGGCGCAGGTCCTTGGTCGCGAATACTTCCAGCGTTCGCCCGGAATAACATGCGACCGCGACCAGCGTATCATCGGGCGAAACGGTCAACTCATGCGGGTTCTCGCAAGTGTCGGCGCTGTGTGTTTCTTCGCCATTGGCGATGTCGATACGACTGAGGCTGGCGCCGCGCTTGTTGGCGACGAACATCGTGCCCTGGCTGCCATGCTGCAACATCACCGGGCCGGGAATCTCGCAAGTCTGCGCACAAGCCGCCAGCACAAGCGACAATGTGGTACACGCCAGCAACCGCACGTCGATCTCCTTCGCCGGGAAGAATAGCAATCAAGGCGCGGAAAGGAAGTCCACGATGGCGCGGCCGAGTTCCGGCTTCATGACGCTCGACATATGGTTGCCCGGCACAGTCTGAACGCGCGCGTCCGAGAGCGCCTCTGCCAGCTTCTCAGGCGAGCCATTGTCCCGGTCGTCCTCGCCGATCAGCACGAGCGTGGGCATGTCGATGGCGTGCAAGCCGTCTGTCCCGACTTCGTCCACACCCTCGGTCAGCAACAGCCGGGCGGCGACGGGATCGATGCCCTGCGACCTCATGAAACTCTTTGCGATAAACGCCGGATCGCCGTGGCGGATATCGTCGAAGCGGTCGATCATGTCGATGAAGAAGGCTGTCCGCTCGCGCCAGTTGGTGAGGCCCTCCAGCCCCATGCCCGCCACCACGAGCCGCCGCGGAGCGAGGCCTGCAATGACCGAACTGATAGCAGTACGCGCGCCGAGCGAGAAGCCGACGAGGTCGAATTCGTCGAGCCCCAGCGCCTCGACGATGTGACACGTGTCGCGCACAAGCACGCCCGTCGGGAAGGCATCGGCCACCGTCGGCGCGTCGCTGCCGCCATGCACCCGCCATTCGGGCATGATCGCCTCGAAACCCGCATCGGCGAGCAGCTGTGCATGGCCGTATTTGATCCAGTTGATATTCGCGTCGGAAAACAGCCCGTGCAGCAGCAGCACCGGGCGTCCCTCACCCGTTCGATGCACCGCCATCCGCGTGCCGTCGAAACTTGCGATATGGCTGGTGGTGACGCCGCTCACATCAACGCGCGATGCAGTTTTCGCCTGCCCAGAGGCGCGCGACGGTCGCGTCATCGCCTTCGCCCGAAAAGATACCGGAGATCGCCTGGCCGTTGCGCGTGATCATGAATTCGCCGTCGAGCGTGCTCTCGATCGGCTCCACCGCCGGGTCTTCCAGCATGGTCGCGCGGTCGAGTGCGGGGACGTAGGGTTCCTCCGCCCAGTATCCCACAAACTCGTCGTCGCGGAAATTGGCGGTGAAGCCGGGGAAGCTGGTGAAGGTCAGCCCACATTCGTTCGGCTCGCCGCCCTGCTCAGTGGCTTCGCCCAACACGTTTGCAAGCGTCGTTTCCGTCGCCGCGCGCATGGAGCCAAAGGGGACGTCAAGCTGTTCGAAATCGCCTTGCGCCGGAATTGTAATGCCGTTGGCGCTCAGGTCGAGATCGGTCGGGCGCTGCTGCCCGGCATCCGTTGCCGCAGTCTCGTCGGCGATCTCGTCGGCGGTTTGCTCGGCAGGCTCCTGTGAGCAGGCGGCCAGCGCGAGAGGTAGGGCGATCAGGGCGAGACGGCGCATGTGGTTATCCTTTCTGCAAATGGCGTCGGCCGAGCAGTTCGGCGATCTGGACGGCATTCAATGCCGCTCCCTTACGCAAATTGTCGGAGACGCACCACAGGACGAGGCCATTATCGACGGTCGGATCCTCGCGTACGCGGCTGACATAGGTCGCACCGTCGCCTGCAGCTTCGACCGGGGTTACGTATCCGCCGTCCTCGCGCTTATCGACGAGCATGATGCCGGGTGCCTCGCGCAGGATGTTCTGCGCGTCAATCGCCGAAAGCTCGTTTGCGAACTCGATATTCACCGCTTCGGAATGGCCGACGAACACCGGCACACGCACGCAGGTGGCGTTGAGCTTGATCTTCGGATCGAGGATCTTCTTGGTTTCGACCACCATCTTCCACTCTTCCTTGGTGGAGCCATCATCCATGAAGCTGTCGATATGGGGGATGACGTTGAAGGCGATCTGCTTGGTAAACTTGGCGGGCTCCACCGGATCGCCGACGAAAATGGCACGGCTCTGCTCGAACAACTCGTCCATCCCCTGCTTGCCCGCGCCGGAGACGGACTGGTAGGTGGAAACGACGACGCGCTTGATCGTCGCGGCATCGTGCAGCGGCTTGAGCGCCACGACGAGTTGCGCGGTCGAGCAGTTGGGGTTGGCGATGATGTTCTTGGCCTTGTAGCCGTCGATCGCGTCGGGGTTCACTTCCGGCACTATGAGCGGCACGTCCGGGTCCATGCGATAAAGCGAAGAGTTGTCGATCACCACGCAGCCTGCCGCTGCGGCCTTGGGTGCATAGATCCTGGTCGCCTCGCTGCCGCATGCGAACAGCGCGAAGTCCCAGCCGGCGAAGTCGAAATGCTCGAGATTCCTGCATTTGACGGTCTTGCCGCTGTCACCGATATCCACCTCGGTGCCGGTCGAGCGCCCGCTGGCGACCGCCGCTACCTCGTCCATAGGAAATTCGCGTTCCGCCAGGATGGCGAGCATCTCGCGCCCGACATTCCCCGTCGCTCCGACGACTGCAACCTTGTAACCCATGCTGTGCTCCGTTTTCCTGAGCGCTAGCTAGCGACCCTTTTCGCAGGTGCAACAGGCAATGCGGTTTCCGGTGAGACGGTTACTCGGGCGTCCAGCCGATTTGCACGAACTGCGCAGAGACTGGAATGTCGGTCAAAGTCTCGCGCACCGCAACGTTTTGCCCGGATGCCAGCGTCACGACAGGCGGCGCTACCTGCGTCTGAAAGACCGCGCGGTCCCGCTCGTCGCTCAGGACGACCAGCAAGGGACGCAAGCTAATCTTTTGATTGGCAGGCGGAAACTCCAGACGCAATTGGTCCTGCGCGATGGAGACAGGCTCGCTCGTCATGCAGGCACCGAGTGGGATGAGCAAGATGGCGGCCAGCGCGGCGCAAAGAACTTGGGTCATCGCGGTACTTTCGTCTCGAGACGAGCATTCGCCAAGCGAAAAGGGCGGGCCTCCGATCCGGAGAGCCGCCCTTCGCGTATTTCCAAGCGAGAAAGCGCAGCCTTACGAGGCGACGTTCTCCCGGCGCTCGGCAATGCGGGCGCGCTTGCCGGTACGGCCGCGCAAATAGTAAAGCTTGGCGCGACGCACCACGCCGCGGCGGACCACGGTGATGCTGTCGACAATCGGCGAATAGAGCGGGAACACACGTTCCACGCCTTCGCCGAAGCTCATCTTGCGCACGGTGAAGTTGCTGCCCATCCCGCGATTGGAGCGGGCGATGCAAACGCCTTCGAAATTCTGCACGCGTTCGCGGTTGCCTTCCTTCACCTTCACGCCGACACGCAGCGTGTCGCCGGGGCGAAAGTCCGGAACGTCCTTGCCGAGCGCTTCGATCGCTTCGGCTTCGAGAGTCTGGATCAGGTTCACTGGTCCGTATCCTTCTTTTCATGCCGCTCGCCAGAGGCAGGCCGACCCGGAGTGCCACCGCGGCGCTCCCATAAATCGGGCCTGCGTAACCGTGTATCTTCCTCCGCGCGGGCTTTCCTCCACGCGGCTATCCTCGCATGATCCCCCGATCGCAGCACTTCGGGGATCGTGCGCCCTTCCCATTGCTGAGGTCGGGTATATTGCGGGTATTCGAGCAAGCCGTCCTCGAACGATTCCTCGGTCCCGCTGGACGGCGCGCCCATTACGCCGGGAAGCAGGCGAATGCAAGCATCGAGTATGGCCAGCGCGGCAGGTTCCCCGCCCGAAAGGACGATATCGGCAAGGCTGACCTGCTCGATCTGCGGCCGGGCATCGAAAACCCGCTCGTCAAAGCCTTCGAACCGGCCGCACAGCAGAATTATGCCGGGGCCGCTGGCGATCTCCCTGATACGCTCCTGCGTGATGGGTTTGCCGCGCGGGGTCATGGCGAGAATGGGCGTTTTGGGCTGGCGCTGGATCGCATGATCGACCGCCTCGCCCAGCACATCAGCGCGCAGCACCATACCCGCCCCGCCGCCAGCGGGCGTATCATCGACATTACGATGTTTGCCGGTGGCGAAATCGCGGATCTGGATCGTCTCGCACGACCACTTCTGCTCCTCCAAAGCACGGCCCGCGAGCGAGATGCGCAAGGAGCCGGGAAACATCTCTGGGTAGAGCGTGAGGATGGTGGCGATGAAGGTCATTTGCCGCGCAAGAAGCTCCATACAGCTTTCCAGAATTTGGCCTCGAGCACCATCAGTTTTGCGATCCACTGAGGAATGGCAAATTCGCGCTCAAGAGTTTGAGCATCGGCATTGCGCTGAAAGACTGCGCCCAGAATTTTCCAGAAAAGCCAACCTTCGAAAAGCAGGATGATTGCCAAGAATGCGTACCGGATCTCCGACAGCTTCCCGATTATGAATTGGTTGTCGGCGGGCACGATGAAACTGGCAGCAAACAGACCCAGTCCGGCAATTCCAAGCGCGCGAATGAGCCGAGCTTTGCGCGGCAAGGTGCTGGAGAACAGCCCCAGATAGACAAGCGGCATAAACAGGCACAGGTCAATCAATGCTACCCATTCACTACGGGGATAGGCGGACCAGTCCTGCGTCGCGGCAAATGCCCATTCAATGGCAATCGCAATCGGTAAGGCCGCTAGGTAGAACCATTTCTCCTGCGGTCTCGATAGCTTTAGTTCCATGTTATGCCCTCCCTAGGCCTTGTATCCACAAAAAGTTCAAACACGTCAGGCCGCGAATAATGGCCGTCGGTATCGAGGCTTGCCAGCCCCTCGTCGCGCAATGACAGGTCCAATTCGGCGAACAGCGTTTCGTCGCCCTCTCCCGCCTGCGCGACTACGCTAGCATCGGGCGCGGCGATCAGCGAGCCGCCAACGTTCAGCACATCGCCCGGTATCGCTTCGAGCAGCTCCTTCGCCACCGCATCATCGCCGCAGCGCTCAAGCCCGTCGAGCACATCATCCTTCGTCTGCACCAGCCCCGCCGCCAGCACGAAGCAGCGGCCTTCCATCGCGTAGTGGCGGCTGGCGATGGCGTAGCTTTCGCGCACGGTCGGCCAGGCGGCGACATGCACGCTTTCGCCCAGATTGTGCATCGCGGCGCGCGCCAGCGGCATCCAGTGCTCCCAGCAGATTAGGCTGCCGACATTGCCCCATTCGGCCTGATGCACGCCCAGCGTGGAGCCATCGCCGCGCATCCACACCAGCCGTTCGCCATGCGTGGGCACCAGCTTGCGATGGTCCAGCACCGGCAGGCCGGGGCGGATGGTCATCTGATTGTTGTAAAGGCTCTGGCGAACCCGCTCATGCGCGCCGATGGAAATCACCGCGCCGCTTTCATCGCACAGTTCCTGCAAGGGCAACAGCCGCTCGTCCCCCGGCACCACCGCCTGTTCCAACAGAATGCGGTGCAGCGCCTTGCTGCCCGGATGATCCCACAGCGCCGCGCCGGGAGCCTCGTCGAGCCAAAGCGGATACCCGCCGATAAAGGTCTCGCCAAAAGCGACCAGCTGCGCCCCGCCCTCCACGGCCTCCCGCGCCAGCCGCACGGCCTTGTCGATCCCGTCCGAAATGGCGAGCGGGACAGGCGCGGCCTGGCAGATGGCGACGTTGAGCTTCGTCATGCGCGCGGACCTAGCGCGGCGGGCAACGCTTTGCCATCCCGCGCGTTGGAGCGGCATGGACGGAGACGAAATCGACGATTGCATCATCGTGGGCGGCGGACCGGCGGGACTGACTGCCGCGATCTACCTTGCGCGCTATCACCTCAACATCCGGCTGTTCGACTGCGGCACCAGCCGCGCAGCGCTGATCCCCTGCACGCACAATCATGCGGGCTATCCCGACGGCATCCAGGGCACCGAGCTTGTCGCCCGCATGGCCGAACAGGCGCGCAAACACGGCGTGGTTCACGAGGAGAAGCGCGTCGATCATCTCGCCCGCACCGACGACCGCTTCACTGTCGGCACGGACGAAGGCACCTTCACCGCGCGCACCGTGCTGCTGGCGACCGGCGTGTTTAACCGGCACCCGCCGGGCATGGACGATGCCTTTCACGACGAAGCATTGGCCAAGGGCCTGCTGCGCTATTGCCCGGTCTGCGATGGGTACGAGGTAACCGACAAGCGCGTCGGTATCATCGGCACAGGCGACCACGGAACGGCTGAGGCGATCTTCCTGCGCGGTTTCACCGTTGACATCACTCTGATCTCGCCGACCGACGACCATGACCTCGACAGTGATTGCCTCGCCGAACTGCAAGATGCCGGGATCAATCGGCTCGACGGGCCTTGCGGACAGTATGAAATGCGCGGCGGCAAGCTGGCGGTCGAAACGGCGCAGGGCTGGCGGGAATTCGACAGCGTTTACCCGGCGCTCGGCAGCGATGTGCGCTCCGCCCTTGCCGAAGCATGCGGCGCAGAGACGACGGACAAGGGCTGCGTGGTATGCGACGATCACCAGCGAACCAGCGTCACAGGCCTCTACGCGGCAGGCGACGTGGTGCTCGGGTTGGACCAGATCAGCCACGCCATGGGGCAGGCAGGTGTCGCCGCAACGACAATCCGCAACGACCTTGCCGAGCAGCGCCCGATCAGGCGCTGATCACCCGCCGCACCCGCCGCATCCCCCGCCACCGCAGCCGCCTCCGCTGCACCCGCCATCACCCGCGCCGTTCCCGGCATCGGCGCTTTGCTGGCGAAGGTCGTGAAGCGGGGCATAAGGCGTCCCTGCCAGCACTCCCATTCTGAACAGTCCGACGCCGAGCCCGACCTCGCTTTGCATAGGAGCGCTCTGGAACCGGGCGTGCCTCTCCTGCGCACGCGCTAGCGACGATACTCACCCACCACGCGCGCGACGTATTCCGCGCTCCAGCGGTTCTCGCACGCCAGCCTGTCGGTGAAAGTGAGCGGCGCATCGGTGGGGCGGATCTCGTAATCCTGTAGCCGGTACCAGAGCGGATCGTCGGGAGCCATGGCTCAGCTGTCGAGGAAATCCTCGCTCACGACAAGCTGCTGCGCATCCCAGCGGGGTACGGCTTCCTCGCGGATGGGCACCATGAAAGTCTTCGCCTTGCGGCCGCTTTCTCCCGGCAGCGCGATCTCGATCACGTCACCCGCGCCGAAATTGTGGACGGCGGTGACGGTGCCGAGCGCCTCGCCGGATTCAGATATGGCCGCAAGACCGACGAGGTCGGCGTGATAATACTCGCCTTCCTTCAGCGGAGGCAGCGCATCGCGGGTTATGGTGAGGACAGTGCCGCGCAGTTTCTCGGCTTCGGTCCGGCTGCCGACTTCGGCGAAGCTGGCGATGGCGCCGCCCTTAGTGTCGTCGCGCACCTTCTTGAGCGTCAGCACGCCGTCGTTGAAGCTCTTATGCGCTTTCAGGCTGTCCAGCCCGTCGCCGAACAGTTTCAGCCGGACCTCGCCCGCCACCCCATGCGCACCGGTGACGGCAGCAAGGGTTACCGGTTCGCCCGCTACATCCCCCTCCCGCTTGCGAGAGGGGTTAGGGGTGGGCCTGGCGGGGCGCGTCACTGCAATACGCGCCCACCCCCGGCCCCTCCCGCAAGTGGGAGGGGATAAGACATCAGCCTTCCGACTTCTCTTCGGAAGCCTCTTCCTTGGCCTCGTCGGCGGCTTCCGCGGCTTCGGCAGCGGCACCTTCGTCGGTGGCAGCTTCCTCAGCAGGCGCTTCCTCGGTGGCAGCTTCCTCGGTGGCAGCTTCATCGGCAGGCGCTTCTTCCTCGGCGGGCTTTTCAGCTTCGGCCTTGGCTTCTTCCTCGGCAGCCTTCTTGGCTTCCTCGGCCTCGGCAGCCTTGGCGGCCTTCTCTTCGGCGCGTTCCTTGGCGGCTTCGCCCGGTTCGCCCTTCTTCGGGTTGTTCTTCGCCGCACGCTCGCGGATGCCGGCAGCGTCGAGGAAGCGCGAAACGCGGTCGCTCGGCTGCGCGCCGACGCCCAGCCAGTACTGGATGCGCTCTTCGTTCAGGTTGACGCGGTTCTCGTCGTCCTTGGCGAGCATCGGGTTGTAGGTGCCGAGCTGCTCGAGATACTTGCCGTCACGCGCGCGGCGGCTGTCAGCCGCGACGATGCGGTAATAGGGGCGCTTCTTGGCGCCGCCACGGGAGAGGCGAATTGCGATTGCCATTATAGATTACCTTTCGAAATTAAATAACTGAAATCATTTCTTGTTGAGAAGGTTCTGGAGATCGGGTGGCAGTCCGCCCGCGCCGCCTCCGGGAAGGCCAGGCATACCGCCGGGGCCGCCACCGCCACCCATGCCGGGGATGCCACCGCTCCCGCCGAACATGGCGGCAAGGCCCTTAAGCCCGCCCATTTTCTTAATCTGCTTCATGGCGCGGCCCATTTCCTGGTGCATCTTGAGGATCTTGTTGACCTCCTGCACCGAGGTCCCGCTGCCTGCCGCAACGCGCTTCTTGCGCTTGGCGTTGAGCAGCTGCGGATGTGCGCGCTCCTTTGTCGTCATGGAGCCGATGATTGCATCCATATGCGTCAGGACCTTGTCGTCCATGTCCGCATTCGCCATCGCCGCCTTGGCCTTTTTCATGCCCGGCATCATGCCCGCGAGCATGCCCAGACCGCCCATGTTCTGCATCTGCTGCAACTGCTTGCGCAGATCGTTCATGTCGAACTTGCCCGCCATCATGCGCTTGGCGAGCTCTTCGGCGTCTTCCGCCTTGATCGACTCGGCGGCCCTTTCGACGAGCGAGACGACATCGCCCATGCCAAGAATGCGGTCGGCGACGCGCGCGGGATGGAACCGCTCGATCGCGTCGAGCTTTTCACCCGTCCCTGCAAACTTGATCGGCTTTCCGGTGACGGCACGCATGGAAAGCGCCGCACCGCCGCGCGCATCGCCGTCCATACGGGTGAGCACCACGCCGGTCAGCGGCACCTCGTCGGAAAAGCTCTGCGCGACATTCACCGCGTCCTGCCCCGTTAGCGAGTCGACGACGAGCAGCACTTCTGCCGGGTCGGATGCGCCCGCGACCGCCTTCATCTCGGCCATCAGCGCTTCGTCGACATGCAGGCGGCCAGCGGTGTCGAGCAGCAGCACGTCGATGTTCTGGAGCTTCGCGGCAGAGAGCGCGCGCTTCGCGATCTCGACCGGCTGCTGGCCCGGCACGATCGGCAGCGTGGCGACGCCCGCCTGCTCGCCCAGCACGGCCAGCTGCTCCTGCGCCGCGGGACGGTTCACGTCGAGCGACGCCATCAGCGGTTTCTTGCCCTGCTTGTCCTTCAGCAGCTTGGCGATCTTGGCGGTGCTGGTCGTCTTGCCCGAGCCCTGCAGGCCCACCATCATGACGACGGCAGGCGGCGGGACGTTCAGGTTGAGCGGCGGGGCTTCGCCATCGGCGTCCTCGCCGCCGAGCATGGAGATCAGTTCGTCATTGACGATCTTGACGACCTGCTGGCCCGGCGTGACCGATTTGAGGACTTCCTGCCCAACGGCCCGTTCCGTGACGCGGGCGATGAAGTCTCGCGCGACAGGCAGCGCCACGTCGGCTTCCAGCAACGCGACGCGCACTTCGCGCATGGCATCGCGCACATCCTGTTCGCCCAGCGCGCCGCGACCGCGCAGGCGGTCGAACACATTGGTCAAACGATCGGACAGCGTATCGAACATGCGCGTCTCAACTCCTCAATTCAGCCGTCCCGCATTCCGATATGGGTGCGAGCAAGCCGAATGCCAAAAACGCCGGCGGACGAAACCTCGTCGGCCAGCGTGCGGCTCCAAGAAGGAGCCGACTAATGTCGATCGACTCACAGCGAGCCGTATAATCCACAAATCCATTTCGTTGGATTTCGGTTCTGAGTGGAAGCAAAAATGGTGGGGCGCGAGAACCGGAGCGGAATGGACATCAAGTCCATGAGCACCGGAAGCGCAGTGAACCGCCATTTGCAGCCTACCCAGGGCCGAAAGACAATGAAATGGTGGAGCCTAGCGGGATCGAACCGCTGACCTCAACACTGCCAGTGTTGCGCTCTCCCAGCTGAGCTAAGGCCCCGTAACCATCATGTCTGCGCCGCCACGGCGACGCGGAGGCAGCCCTTTATGGAAAGGCTGCGGTTAGTTCAAGTAACAAATTTCACGCCGTGTGGCGAGAATGTTTCTTTTGCGAAGCCGCCTCCGCAGTTTCGTCCTCGGTGCTATTCCCTTCGCTACGCTACGCAGCACCTGCGGTCGCGCGGTCGCGCTCTGTGGTAGCTAGGCGCGACCGAGACTTGCGCTCACTCTCAGCTTGGTAGCGGAGCTCCGGCCCGCTCGGGTCGGCAAGGGCGAACGCCCGCCCGCAGCGGGCGCAGCTCTGCTACGCGTCTAACGAGGACGCTCACGCGGAGGCGTGAGCGAAAAGCAAACTAGCTGTCATCTTCCTTATTGTCGTCGCCGGTATCGACGCCGAGATCGTCGTCGCCGCCAAGGTCGACATCGTTATCGGGCGAATCATCGTCCTCGTCGATGTCTTCCAGCTCGTCGTCGGCCAGATCGGAATCGGCTTCCTTGTCGTCTTTCTTCTTCTTGTCGTCCTGTTCGTCGAACGGGATCGGCTGCTTGGACTTGAGCACCGGCTCGGGCGTCCATTCATTGCCGCATTCTATGCAGGTGACGGGGTCTTCCTTGCCGAGATCGTAGAAACGCTCTCCGCATTTGGGGCAGGTGCGCTTGGTGCCCCATTCCGGCTTTGCCATGTGTCGTATCCTTACGAGAAATCCTGGTGCGCTCCGCAGGGGCGGAGTCGCGAGCGGGGCGCGCCTTGCCATAGGGTATCCCCCCTGTCAAAGCGCGTGCCGTCATCGCCAAGCTAGGAACCCGCGTGAGCCATTCCAACCCGCCCTCCCCCGAACGCTTCGCTTCTCGCGGCGCGCTGACGGGGCGAATTCGTGTGCCGGGCGACAAATCGATCAGCCACCGCTCGCTGATGCTGGGCGCGCTGGCGGTGGGGGAAACGCGGGTGACGGGGCTGCTCGAAGGCGAGGACGTGCTCGCCACCGCCGCCGCGATGCGGGCGATGGGCGCGACCATAAGGCGCGAAGATGACGGGACGTGGCACATCCACGGCGTCGGCGTCGGTTCGCTGCTCCAGCCGGAACGCGCGCTCGAGATGGGTAATAGCGGCACCAGCACGCGGCTACTGATGGGCCTCATCGCCAGCCACCCGATCCGCGCGGTGTTCACGGGGGATGCGAGCCTCTCCAAACGCCCGATGGGCCGCGTGATCGAGCCGCTCTCGCAGATGGGCGCGGCTTTCGAAGCCTCTTCCGGCGGCAGCCTGCCGCTGCTGCTGCGCGGCATCTCGCCCGCCGTACCTATCACTTACCGGCTGCCCGTCGCCAGCGCGCAGGTGAAGAGCGCGGTGCTGCTGGCTGGGCTCAATACCGCAGGCATCACCACCGTTACCGAGCCGGTGCCGACGCGCGATCATTCCGAACGCATGCTGCGCGGTTTCGGCGCGAAGCTGGAGATTGGAGAGGACGAAGGCGCGCGCGTCATCCGAATCCACGGCGAGGCGGACTTGCAGCCGCAGGACATTACCGTGCCCGGCGATCCCTCCTCCGCCGCCTTTTTCGCCGTCGCCGCGTTGCTTGTGCCGGGCAGCGACCTCGTCATCGAGAATGTCGGCCTCAACCCCACCCGCGCGGCGCTTTTCGATGTGCTGCGGGATATGGGCGGCAGTATCGAGGAGCTGGACCGGCGCGAGGTCGGCGGCGAGCCGGTGGCAGATCTGCGCGTGCGACATTCCGCTCTCACCGGCGTGGAGGTCAATCCTGCCGTCGTCCCGGCGATGGTCGACGAATTCCCCGTCCTCTTTGTCGCCGCCGCGCTGGCGCAGGGCACCACCACGACCAGCGGGCTGGAGGAACTGCGCGTCAAGGAATCGGACCGCATCACCGCAATGGCCGAAGCACTCACGCTGGCAGGCTCGCGAGTGGAAGAGCGCGAGAACGGCCTCCTCATCCACGGCACTGGCGGCGATCCGCTGCCCGGCACGCCCGAGGGCGCGGAAGTCACGACGCACCTCGACCACCGCATCGCCATGAGCATGGCCGTGGCCGGTCTCGCCAGCCGCGACGGCGTGGCGGTGGATGACACCGCCCCCATCTCCACCAGCTTCCCGACCTTCGGCAGTCTTCTCGAACGTGCCGCCTCGTGAGGCTCTGGCCCCTCGCTGTCCTTGCCCTGTTGGCAGGTTGCTCCAGCGAACCGGAGGAGACGGAGCCCGAACTCTCCGACCTTTACCAGCGCGTCGATGCGAGCTTTTCCGACATTGTCATCGACACGCCGTTCGACAGTGTCGCCGACACGCTAGAGCAATCAGTCCGCGACGAGTGCGAACAATGGGGTGAATGCGACTGGCGCGATGCGGACGGGGTCGATCACTACGTGTTCGGTTCGACGAAGAGCGACCGGACCGTCGTCCTGAAAGGCATCGCCGCACGCAATTTCGAGGGCCGCCCGATTCCGGCGCTCGGCATCGGGATGGCCCGCCAGCGCGACGAAGTGCTGGAAAACGTCGAGACCTTCCTCGACGGCACCGGCCTCGATTGCATCCCGGGTGACGCCATCGAAAGCTGCGGCGCGACCATCGTGCCCGGCTGGGTAACGGTCGAATTCGACAAGGACGGCGCGCTGCGCTCGGTGCGTTTCGAAGGATACCATCACGTATGACCACGCCGCTCGACATCTATTCCATCGTCGGTTTCGCGGGCACCGCCTGCATCATCGGCGCGTATTTCTACCTGACGGCGGTGGAGAAGCCGAGCGCCTGGGTTCTTCATGGAACCAACCTGACAGGTGCCGCGCTTCTCACCATATCGCTGCTGGTCCACACCAACTGGCCAAGCCTCGTGCTCGAAGGTTTCTGGGCGGCGATCGCAGTTTGGGGCCTCGCCAAGGCATGGCGCGGCCGCAGCAAGACGAAAGAGGGAATGCGCGAGGCATGAGGATTTTCGCAGGTTTTGCCGCACTCGCGTTGCTCGCCGCGCCCGCACTGGCGCAGGAGTTGCCGCAAGCGCCCGCACCCTATGCCGAGGCGGAGCGCGAGCTGCGCGTGCCGGCGGAAGGCGGCGATGTCTGGGTGCGCGTCAATGGTGACCTCACCGCCGAGGCACTGCCCGCCGTGTTCGTCCATGGCGGTCCTGGCGGCACGCATATGGGCTTTGCCCGCATGACCGCACTGGCGGACGAACGCGCCGTCATCCTCTACGACCAGCTAGATTCGGGCATGTCGGACCATCCGAACGACCCCGCGAACTGGCGCGTCCAACGTTTCGTCGAGGAGCTGGAAGCGATCCGGCAGGCGCTGGGCATCGAACGCTGGCATGTCGTCGGCCATAGCTGGGGCAGCGCGCTCGCGCTCGAATACGCGGCCCGCTATCCCGAACACACCGCGAGCGCAGTGCTGGCCGGCACCTTCATATCCACCCCGCACTGGATCCTCGGCACGAACCTGCTGATTCGCGAACTGCCGGACGACGTGCAAGCCGATATCATCGCTTGCGAGGGTGCGGCGCCGCCGCCGCAATCGGTGTGCGGCCCGGCCACCAGCGCGTTCTACCGCGAATTCAATGGACGCGCAGACCGCGCCCCCTCCCCGCCGCAAGCAGCCGCCTATCGCCAGCGATACAACGGCCGTGGCTTCAATGGCGAACTTTACAACGCGATGTGGGGGCCGAGCGAATTTTCGGCGCGCGGCAGCCTCGTCACATACGATGCCACGCCGCTGCTCGCCCGCGTGGACGGCACCCGCATCCTATTCGCCATCGGCCAGTATGACGAAGCGCGCATCGACACGGTGCAGGATTTTCTTACCCTGGCGCCGGGCGCGGAATTCGCCGTGGTGCCGGGCGGCAGCCACGCGATGTTCGGTGAGCGTCCGGCCATCGTCGAGGCGATCCTGCGTAGCTGGCTCTCCCGCATGGATGAAAAGGAACAGGCCGAATGATCATCGCCGTCGACGGACCGACTGCCTCGGGCAAGGGCACCATCGCAAAGGCACTCGCCGCGCATTTCGGCCTGCCGCATCTCGACACCGGCCTGCTCTACCGCGCCGTGGGGTACACGGTAGCGCAGAATGGCGGCGATCCCGATGACGAGGAGCACGCGCTGGCCGCCTGCGATTTCCGCGACCTGCTGCTGGCGACGCCGGACCTGCGGGACGAGCATGTCGGCGGCCTCGCCAGCCGGGTTTCGGTCCATACCAAGGTCCGCAACGCGCTGTTCGATCGGCAGCGGCAATTCGCCTTGCAGGAAGGCGGCGCCGTGCTCGACGGGCGCGATATCGGCGCCGTCATCGCGCCGGAGGCCAATGTGAAGCTCTATGTCACCGCCAGCACCGCCGAACGCGCCGCGCGCCGCTTTGCCGAGATGCGAGAGCGCGGGCAGGACGAACTGACGCTGGAGACGGTGGTGGCCGATCTCGAACGCCGCGACGCCCGCGACGAAGGCCGCGCCGACGCGCCGCTGGCCGTGGCTCCCGATGCCTTCGTGCTGGATACGACGGAGATGGACCGCGAGACGGCGGTTGCGCGGGCGATCGAGGCGGTGGAGCGGATCGCGCGGGCTTCGTAAAGTTCGCGGCGCGGCCTCGATGATTAGTCGAGCGCTTCAACTTCCTTCTTCAAACCCTTCGCCAGCCCAAGCGCAAACAGCCCTTCCGCCAGCATGAACAGCGGGCCGACCAGCAGGCTTTTTATATCGTCGATAAAGGCCGGCTTGCGCCCTTCCCAATGGTGCCCGAGGAACTGGAACGCCCAGCCGACCACGAACAGCGCAACCCCGCCACCCAGCCACGCCAGCGTGGAAACCGACGCAATCTGGTGGCCGACAAAAAGGAACGCTGCCAGCAGCAGCGTCATCAGCATGCCGAAGCGGAAATCGAGCAGCGTGTAATAGATCGCCGCAATCCCGCCGAGCACGAGCGCAGGCGTGATCGCCTTGCCGAACACAGCGATCTCCGGCCGCGCCAGCAGGGTGGTCACGGCCAGCACGATCAGCGGCACGCCCACCGCATGGGTCAGCACATTGCGGTGATCGCGGTGATATTCGCCGTAATCCGAAAGCGTTTTCGCCAGCGCGCTCATACTTCTCTCCTGCCCCGCACTTTCCTACAGAAGCGGCGTCATGGCAAGCGGGCGAAATGCTTCCTCCTGCTACCTCATCCGCTGCATATCACGCCCTTGAACCGCGCGGAGGAATTTCTTCGCCAGGACTGTGTAAGGCCTGTAAGACCTTGCACGAATCGCAACCGTGTGACTCCCGCCCCACCCCAAGCCGCTTGCCTTTCGCGCTCCTTTCGCCTAGGCGCGCGTCCGTTCTCGGACATCGACGATGGACAGGAACCCGCGCGACGGCATCCGGCCCCGCGTGGCACTCGGCCTCTTGCCCCGGACGTCCGCGCAATCGTGCACGGGAGACGGACCAAGACCCCGGTAAAACCGGTGGCCGGTAGCAAATGTGAACAGGAACTCTGAACTTATGGCAACTTCTGCCAATCCCAGCCGCGACGATTTCGCGGCAATGCTCGACGAACAGCTCGGCGGCGCCGAGGGCGGCTTCGAAGGCCGCGTCGTCAAGGGCACCGTGACCGCCATCGAAAACGGCATGGCGATCATCGATGTCGGCCTGAAAAGCGAAGGCCGCGTCAACCTCAAGGAATTCGAACGTGGCGAGGACGATCACGGCCTCGATGTCGGCAGCGAAGTCGAAGTCTTCGTGGACCGTGTCGAGAACGCCGATGGCGAAGCCATGCTCAGCCGCGACCGCGCCCGCCGCGAAGCCGCGTGGGACAAGCTAGAAAGCGAATATGGCGAAGGCAAGCGCGTCGAAGGCCGCATCTTCGGCCGCGTGAAGGGCGGCTTCACCGTCGATCTTGACGGTGCAGTGGCCTTCCTGCCCGGAAGCCAGGTCGATATCCGCCCCGTGCGCGACGTGACCCCGCTGATGGACATGCCGCAGCCGTTCCAGATCCTGAAAATGGACCGTCGCCGCGGCAACATCGTCGTCTCGCGCCGTGCTGTGCTGGAAGAAACGCGCGCCGAACAGCGCAGCGAACTGATCGAAGGCCTGGCGGAAGGTCAGATCACCGATGGCGTAGTGAAGAACATCACCGATTACGGCGCCTTCGTGGATCTCGGCGGTATCGACGGCCTGCTGCATGTCACCGACATGAGCTACAAGCGCGTCAACCACCCGAGCGAAGTGATCGAGATCGGCCAGACCGTGACGGTGCAGATCATCCGCATCAATGCCGAAACGCAGCGTATCAGCCTCGGCATGAAGCAGCTGGAAAGCGATCCGTGGGAAGGTGTCGGCGCGAAGTACCCGGTCGGCATCAAGGTCAACGGCACCGTCACGAATATCACCGAATACGGTGCCTTCGTGGAGCTGGAGCCGGGCATCGAGGGCCTCGTCCACGTTTCCGAAATGAGCTGGACGAAGAAGAACGTCCACCCGGGCAAGATCGTCTCGACCTCGCAGGAAGTCGAAGTCATGGTGCTGGAAGTGGACGCCGAGAAGCGCCGCATTTCGCTCGGTCTCAAGCAGGCCCAACGCAATCCGTGGGAAGAGTTCGCCGATGCGCATCCGGTCGGCTCGACCGTGTCGGGCGAAGTCAAGAACGCGACCGAGTTCGGCCTGTTCATCGGCCTGCCGGGCGACGTGGACGGCATGGTCCATATGTCCGACATCGCCTGGGGCATCTCGGGTGAAGACGCGCTCGCGCTGCACCGCAAGGGCGAGGAAGTCGAAGCCGTCGTGCTCGATGTCGATACCGACAAGGAGCGCATCAGCCTCGGCATGAAGCAGCTCGAAAAGGGTGCACCGGCCGAAGGCGGCACGGGCGACAGCCTGCGCCGTGGCCAGGTTGTTACGGTCACCGTGCTGGAAGTTCGCGATGGCGGCCTCGAAGTGCAGGTGGGCGACGACGGCGCGACCGGCTTCGTGAAGCGTTCGGACCTCGGCCGCGACCGCGACGAGCAGCGTCCCGACCGCTTCCAGGCCGGCCAGAAGGTCGATGCCATGGTTACCGGTTTCGACCGTTCGAAGAAGCCCAACTTCTCTATCAAGGCGCACCAGATCGCCGAAGAGAAGGAAGCCGTGGCGCAGTTCGGCTCGGCCGACAGCGGCGCATCGCTTGGCGACATTCTCGGCGAAGCCCTGAAGAAGGACGACGCCAAGAAGTAAGGCGCGATTCTGCTGAGATTGGGAAAGGCCAGCTTGCCATACCGGCACGCTGGCCTTTCCTACATTCGCCCAGCGTGTAAACTGCGCGACATGATGGTCGCTCATTGCCAATGCGGACAGCTCCGCGCCGAAATCGCTGGCGAAGGCTCCGGCGTCATGTGCCACTGCAAGGCCTGCCAGCGCCGCACCGGATCGCCCTACGGCCTAATGATCTACTACATGGCAGATCAGGTCGCACTTTCGGGCGAGGCCACCGAATACACGCGCCATGCCGATAGCGGCGACCCGCTCACCCATGGCTTTTGTCCCACTTGCGGCACGCCGCTCTATCTTCGCACTACGAAGCATCAGGGCGGGATCGGCGTAGCCGTGGGCGCGCATGAGAAGCACGACAGCGCCTCGCCCGCGCGCTCCGTCTTCGAGGAGTGCATCCACCCTTGGGTTACCGTCCCACAGGAAACGCAGCGCTTCCCGCGCGGCAGGAAAGGCTGACATGACGATCCAAATCCACCAGTTCCCTTGCCTCTCCGACAATTACGGTTTCCTGTTGCACGATCCCGACAGCGGCGAGACCGCGGCGATCGATACGCCAGACGGTGCCGAGTATCTGAAACAGGCCGAAGCGAAGGGCTGGCGGATCACGCAGATCTGGAACACGCACTGGCATCCGGATCATGCGGGCGGCAACAAAACTATTGTCGAGACGGCGAATGCGAAAGTCTTCGCGCCGGAGGAAGTCGGGAAGCTGAGTCCGATCGACACCGTGCTTGTCGATGGCGACCGGGTAACCCTTGGGTCGCACGTAGCCTGGGTGATTGATGTCGGTGGACATACGACCGGCCACATTGCCTATCATCTTCCGGCAGACGGCATCGCCTTCGTTGGCGACAGCCTCTTCGCGCTCGGCTGCGGGCGCATGTTCGAAGGAACAGCGGCGCAGTTCTGGGCCAGTCTTGCACGGCTCAAGGCCCTTCCCGCCGACACTACGCTGTACTGCGCGCATGAATATACCCAGGCCAATGCCGTCTTCGCGATGCACGCCGATCCCGGCAACGACGCACTGATGGACTACGCTCGCGAAATTGATGCAAAGCGGGAGGCCGGGGAACCGACGGTTCCCTTCAGTCTTGAGCGCGAGCTGGAGACCAATCCCTTTCTGCGCGCCGACGATCCCGACATGATGGCCCGTTGGGGTGGCGACACACCATGCGACACATTCGCTGCGCTGAGGACTGCGAAGGACGCGTTTGCGGGCTAAGGCGAGCCGAAGTCCCCGCGAAAATCTAGTCGTTCAAAACGAACGTCACCTTCAGTGTGCAGCGCCATTCGGTGATGGCTTCGCCATTCACGGCGCATTTGATGTCGCTGACCCACACACCGGAAATGCCGTTCAGCGTCTTCGACGCGCGGACGACACCCTGCTTGACGGCATCCTCGATACCGACGGTGGAGGAACTGATGATTTCGGTTACCTTGGCGACGGACATGGCATGTCTCCTTTGATTGGACTGGTATCCAACCAAGGTGCGGCGCGCGCCGTTGTTCCGAAATCCTAGAGCTGGCCGATCACCTCGTCCGCCAACGCGCGGTCGGCGACGACGTCGTGATTGGCGGCGATGAGCTTCGCGGCCGCAGCGGTCGAGGCATCGGCGGCCTTGGCGCGTAACTCGGCGACGGCCTGACGCTCTGCGGCAGCGATCTTATCCTGCGCCATGCGCTCGCGCCGGGTGATCATCGCGGCGCTGTCTTCCTCTGCCTTCGCGACGATACCGTCGGCTTCGCGCCGTGCATTATCGACCATCGATTCGGCGTCCTTCTCCGCGCCGGCGATCTTGGCGGCATATTCCTCGCGCAGCTTCTCGGCCTCGGCGCGCAGCGCTTTGGCTTCGGCGAGGTTGTCGCGGATCGCCTCGATCCTGTCATCGAGCCCGCCCGCGATGGTCTTATGCACCTTCGCCCCGAGGAAAGCGATCAGCAGCAGCACCACCATCGCGACGCTGACCCACTGAAAAGGGGCGAATCCGAGCAGTTCGGGTTCGGCATGCACACTAGCGCCGCCGTGATCGTCGGCGACCTCGATCTGCGCTTCGCTGGTCGCGATCACGTCGGGGAGGTTGTCCTGCGAATTAGCCACGATGCATCACCTCCTGCACGGCCGAGCGAGCGGCGGTTTCGCTTACCGACACATGGGCCAGGCGCTGGGCGATGTCCTGCGCGGCGTCGGCAGCGACGGCCTCGATCTCGGCAGCGGCAATGGCGCGGCTCGCGTCGATGCGGGCCTCCGCTTCTTCCAGCTGCGTGTCGATCCGCCCCTGCACTTCGGCAAGCTTCGCCTCGGTCGATTTCTGAGCCTTGGCCTTCGCCTCGTTCACCAGCGACTGCGCCGCTTCGCGATTGGCGTTCTCCTTCGCCCGCCACGCCTCTTCCTGCGCATCGGCAGCATCGCGAGCCGACTGCGCCGCAGCGAGATCGTCCGCGATCTGCTTGTCGCGCAGGCCGACGGTGGAGGTAACCTTTGGCACCATGCCCTTGCCGATCACGACGAACACGAGACCGAAGATCACCGCCAGCCAGAACAGCTGGCTGGACCAGATTTCGAACATTTGATCTATCTGGGGCATGGACGGATTCCGCCTATCGGCAACGGGTCAGGTCAGTCGGAACCGGCCGGACGCGGATCGTCCGACCGGCAAAAGTCGTATCAGACGAAGAGGATAATCATCGCCACGACGAAGGCGAGCAGGCCGAGAAGTTCGGCAGCCGCGAAGCCGATGAACAGGCGGCCCTGCTGGCCGTCGGCGGCACCCGGGTTGCGCAGCGCGCTTTCGAGGAACGAGCCGAACACGTTGCCCACGCCCAGCGCGGCCATGCCCGCACCGATTGCGGCGAGACCGGCACCAACCATCTTGGCAGCTTCGAGATCCATGTGAATTTCCTTTCGAGTGAACTTGTAAGAGTATGAAAAAGCGAACTTAGTGCAGGTTCTCGGCGTCGTTGATGTAGAGCGACGAGAGCAGCGCGAAGACATAGGCCTGAATGCCTGCGACGAGGATTTCCAGCGCGCATATGGCGACCATCAACAGGAAGCTCGGCACGCCAACCAAGAGGCCGAAGCCGAGACCCGCGCCCCAGCCGTCGATCACGAAACTGGAGAGGACCTCCAGCAGGACGTGGCCGGCCATCATCGCAACGAACAGTCGCAAGCCGAGGCTGAAGGGGCGGAACAGGAAGGAGATGAACTCGATCGGCGCGATCACGAACACCATCGGCAGCGGGGTGCCAGCAGGCACAAACAGGCTAAAAAAGTGCAGGCCGTGCTTCCAGAAGCCAACGATCAGCACGATGGCGAAGCTGAGGATGGCCAGCACGCCGGTGATCGTGAAATGGCTGGTGAAGGTGAAGGGATGCACGCCGACAAGGCCCAGCGGCATCAGGCCGAGGAGGTTGGCGAACAGGATGAACATGAACAGGCTGAAGATGTAGGGCGTGTACTTGCGCCCCGCCTTGCCGATATTTGCGTCCAGCATGTCCTCGATGAAGCCGGTGAAGCTTTCCACCATCATCTGCCAGCGGCCGGGCACAAGCTCGCGCCGCATCCCGCCGATCATGAAGACGAACAGCACCACGGCGGTGATGAGCATCCACAGCGCGGAATTGGTGAAGGCGATGTTGTAGCCTCCGATGGCAAGCTCGTCCGTGCCGAACATCGGCTTCACGGTGAACTGGTACATCGGATCGACTTTGGCCGTCTCGGCTGCCACGTCTGTTAATCCCTTGCGTGTTTCAGTCGTCGGCGCCCTGATCGGGGCGCTGGTTGGAAAGTCGAATAATGTTCCTGAAGGCGACCGCTATTCCGAGGAACAGGCCGCCCAGCAGGGCCCAGGGATTGATGTCGAAGAACCACCCGATGGTCCATCCGACGACCGCTCCGCCAAGAAGTCCACCGAGCAGGTCCGCCAGCACCCTGTTGCCCGCCTTGTAGCTGGCATCGGAGCCTTTGACCTGCGGCCGGTTGCGCTGCTCTTCCCGCTCGCGCGCGGCCTGCAGCCGCTCCTCGAGCGCGTCGATCCGCGCATCCTCGCCGATGGGTTCCCGTGCGGGTTTCTCGTCGCTCATGCCTGCTCCTGTCATTGAGGGGATGGCACGGGCAAAGAGGTGCCCGCCAAGGGCGCCGCCCCCTTAGAAGGGGGTATGGAGCGAGTCAACCGGTGCGGTTTTGGAAATGGCATGCCGCGCGCTCTTGCGCTGTCATCGGCGCGGCGGCAAGGAACCGGTAAAGGGGTCGGACACTTTCGTGACGCAGTTTTTGGACACGCCGGGGAAACCGCAAGCGCCGGGCGCCGGCCATCGCGCGCGGCTGCGCGAAAGGTTGCTGACTGGCGGAGCGGAGGCGCTGGCCGATTACGAGGTGCTTGAATATCTGCTGTTCGGCGCATTGGCACGCGGCGACACCAAGCCGATGGCGAAGGCGCTGATGGCGCGCTTCGGCTCGCTGTCGGGCGTGCTCAACGCAGAGGTCGGCGCGCTGAAACAGGTGAAAGGCGTATCTGATGCCAGCGCCGCGCAGATCAAGATCGCCGCGCTCGTCGCCCGGCGCATGGCGCGCAGCCAGATCGCGGAGAAGCCCGTGCTGGGCAGCTGGCAGGCGCTGCTCGACTATCTCGCCATCGACATGGCGCATCTGACGGTGGAGCGGGTGCGCGTGCTGTATCTCGACACCAAGAACCGCCTGCTGCTCGATCATCACGTGGGCGACGGCACGGTGGACGAGGCCGCAATCCATCCGCGAGAGGTCATCCGTCGCGGGCTCGATTGCGGGGCATCGGCGCTGATCCTCGTGCACAACCACCCGAGCGGCAATCCCGAACCCAGCCGCGCCGACATCCAGATCACCCGCGCCATCGCGGAAGCCGGGCGCCACGTGGGCATCAGCGTCCACGACCACGTCATCGTCGGGCGCGAGGGGCATGCCAGCCTTCGAGCGAAGGGTGTGATCTAAGCGAGACGTTTCCTTGCCAAAGCGGCATGCGCGCCCTAGCCGCGCCGGAATCCTGTACAACCAATTCCGGAGTCACCGATGGTCCCCCGTTACGCCCGCCCTGCTATGACCGCGATCTGGGAGCCGGAGGCGAAATACGAGATCTGGTTCCTGATTGAAGCCCATGCGACGCAGAAGCTGGCCGAACTGGGCGTCGTGCCCGAAAGCGCGGCGAAGGCTCTATGGGACTGGTGGAAGACCGAACCCGGCATTGATGTCGCCGCCATCGATGCGAAGGAAGCGGTGCTGAAGCACGATGTCATCGCTTTTCTCGACTGGGTGGCGGAGCAAGTCGGGCCGGAGGCACGCTTCATGCACCAGGGCATGACCAGTTCCGACGTGCTCGACACGACTCTGGCGGTGCAGCTTGCCCGTGCGACGGACCTGCTGCTGGAGGACATCGATGCGCTGCTCGCCGCCATCGAACGGCGCGCGCAGGAGCACAAATACACCGCCACCATCGGCCGCAGCCATGGCATCCATGCAGAGCCGACGACCTTCGGCCTCAAGCTGGCGCAAGCCTTTGCCGAGTTCGCTCGCTGCCGACATCGGCTGGTCGCCGCGCGCGCGGAAATCGCGACCTGCGCCATCAGCGGCGCGGTGGGCACCTTCGCCAATATTGCGCCCGAGGTTGAGGAATATGTCGCGGAGCAACTCGGCCTGAGCGTCGAGCCGGTCAGCACCCAGGTCATCCCGCGCGACAGGCATGCGATGTATTTCTCCACGCTGGCGGTGATCGCATCGAGCATCGAACGTCTGGCGGTGGAAATCCGTCATCTCCAGCGCACCGAGGTACTGGAAGCCGAAGAGTACTTCGCGCCCGGCCAGAAGGGTTCGAGCGCCATGCCGCACAAGCGCAACCCGATCCTGACCGAGAACCTTACCGGGCAGGCCCGCATGATCCGCGCCTACGCCATGCCCGCGCTCGAAAACGTGGCGCTGTGGCACGAGCGGGACATCTCGCATTCCAGCGTGGAACGCTTCATCGGGCCTGATGCGACCATCACGCTCGATTTCGCGCTCGCCCGGCTGACCGGCGTCGTCGACAAGCTGCTGGTCTATCCTGAGCGGATGCAGGCCAATCTCGATCGGATGGGCGGCCTTGTCCACTCGCAGCGCGTGCTGCTGGCACTGACCCAGGCCGGAATCACCCGCGACAACGCCTATCGCCTGGTGCAGCGCAACGCGATGAAGGTATGGGAATCGGACGGCAAGCTGTCACTGCTCGACCTGCTCAAGGCCGACGATGAGGTCGCCTCCGCGATGAGCGAGGCAGAGTTGGAGGACAAGTTCAACCTCGATTACCACTTCAAGCATGTCGACACGGTGTTCGATCGGGTGTTTGGCAACGGCGGCTGACCCTTTCCAAGCCGCGCCGATGCTCCTAGCATTGGCGGAAACAGGAATTGCCGAGGAAGCACGCACATGCAAATCATCCGCACCGTCATCTGGGTATTGCTGCTCGTTGGCCTGCTGTTGTTCTCGATCTTCAACTGGACCGACGTGACCGTGAAGATCTGGGACAATATCGTGGTCGACACGAAGATTCCGGCCATCGTGATCGTCAGCTTTCTGATCGGCTTTATGCCGATGTGGCT
>JBARVT010000068.1:0-4226 GCA_049646405.1 Alteraurantiacibacter sp. | reverse complement strand
CGCAAGCTCGGCGGGCGCGCGCCGGGCTTCGAATGCGAGGTACGGCTGCACGACTGGCGCGGCCTGCTGCGCGTGGCGACGGGCGGCTCGGTCGGGCTGTATCAGGCATGGGAAGCGGGTGAGTGGTCGAGCAACGATCCGGTCAGCTTCTTCGCGCTGTTCGTCGACAATGCGCCGACATTGGGCGACACGGCGCGGGCCAAAGGGCCGTGGCGCTGGGCGGGCAGGGCGCTGCACGCGCTCAACCGCAACACGAAGATGCAGGCCGAGCGCAATATCCACGCGCATTACGATCTCGGCAACGACTTCTACGCCGCGTGGCTCGATCCGACGATGAGTTACTCGTCGGGCTACGATCTTGATGGCGACGATCTGGAAACGAGCCAGCATCGCAAGTGGGATCGGTTGGCGGAGCGGGTCGGCGCACCCGAGACGCTGCTCGAAATCGGCTGCGGCTGGGGCGCTCTCTCTGCGCATTTCGCGGCCTCGGGCGTCATTGTCGATGCCATCAGCCTGTCGGATGAGCAGCTGGATTGGGCGCGGGAGCATCATCCGGGCGTGCGCTACCTTAAACAGGACTATCGCGATACGAAAGGCGAATACGATGCCGTCGTAAGCGTGGAGATGGTCGAGGCGCTGGGCCGCGAATATTGGCCGAATTTCATGGATTGCCTCGCGCGCAACCTTAAACCCGGCGGACGCGCCGCGATTCAGTTTATCGCCATGCGCGATGACCTGTTCGACGCCTACGCGAAGAGCGCCGACTTCATCCAGGCCTATGTGTTTCCGGGCGGTATGCTGATCCGTACGAGTGAGTTCCGGCGTCTTGCCCATGAGCGCGGGCTGACTTGGACGGATCAGGAGGATTTCGGCCTCGACTACGCCGAAACGCTGCGCGTCTGGCGCGAAGACTTCGAGCGCGCCGCGGCTGAGGATCGCCTGCCCGAAGGCTTCGACCGGCGCTTCCGCGACCTCTGGCGGTTCTACCTGATGTATTGCGAAGGTGGCTTTCGTGGAGGCGGGATCACGGTTAGCCAGGTGACGCTGGTGAAAAGATTGAATCTGTCGGAGGGAGGACGTCCATGAAAATCCATCGTAGTTTGCTGGCGGTGTCCGCTGTGCTGCTGGTCGGTTGCGCGCATGCCGACGCAGAGGACGCATCGATCGCGGCCGCCGACGCAGAGGACGCGACAATCGCGGCCGCCGTGGCAGAGGTCGAGGCGCAGGCTGCAATGCCTACCACGCGAGATGTGCTTTTCTGGCCGCGCGAGATGCGCGCGGTGGCTTTCCAGTCGCTCGACATGATGCCCCAGCTTGCACAATCGCGCGTGATCGAGGCAGGCGACCGTACCCATCCCTTGCCTGTCGGTGCTCCGCTCGACCTCGGCGATTTCGAACTCGATGCCTTCATGGCGAACCAACAGACGGGTGCCATCGTCGTGGTGCATAACGGGCAAATCGTGCTCGAACGCTACGGCCTCGGCTTCGGGCCGGACAAGCGATGGACCAGCTTCTCCGTTGCCAAGAGCATCAATTCGACGCTGATCGGCGCAGCTTTGCTGGACGGTTCGATCGAAAGTCTTTCCGATCCGGTGTCGCGCTACATACCGGACCTGACCGGATCGGCTTATGACGATGTCAGCATCAGGCAATTGCTGACGATGACGTCCGGCGTTCGCTGGAACGAGAATTACGCCGATCCAGAATCGGACGTCGCTCGCTTCAATGCATATCGGCCGGAAGACGGGATGGATGCGACCGTGGGCTACATGCGCATTCTGCCACGTGAATTCGAGCCCGGCACGCGGTGGCGTTACAGCACGGGCGAAGCCAATTTGATCGGCGTGCTGGTGAGCCAGGCGACGGGGATGCCGCTTGCCGAATATCTTTCGCAGAAAATCTGGCAGCCTTTCGGCATGCAACAAGACGCGTCCTGGCTACTGGGGGAAAGCGGCCACGAGATCGCGGGCTGCTGCATCCAGGCGGCAACGCGCGATATGGCGCGCTTCGGCCTCTTCACGCTGGGAGGAGGCATGGCGGGCGGCGAGCGGATCGTACCGGAAGGCTGGTTTGCCGAAGCCGCATCCCCGGTGGTGCAACTCGATGGTGATCGCTCCGGCTATGGCTACCAGTGGTGGACCTATGCCGATGGCATCTACGCTGCCGACGGGATCTTCGGGCAAGGCATCTATATCGATCCCGCCCGCAATCTCGTCATTGCGATCAACTCCAACTGGGAACAGGCGACCGGCGGCGGAGGTGCAGGCGCGGAGCGATATGCTTTCTACCGTGCCGTGCAGGCGGCAATCGACGCGGATACAAGGTGAACGCGTCGGTAGCATTATTTTTACGGGCACGCGCTAGGGCAAGCGCGTGGTTGAAATGTCTCCCGAACCCATCGTCGGCGCGCATTTGGTGACGCCCGTATTGCTCGTGATCGGGACCCGTCCCGAAGCGATCAAGATGCTGCCCGTGGTGCGCGCCTTGCGGCAGATGCCGGAAGTCGACCTCAAGGTCGTCACTACCGGCCAGCACCGCCAGATGCTGGATCAGGTTTTCGCGGTGTTCGGGGAGACGCCCGATATCGATCTCGACCTGATGACGCCGGGGCAGACGCTGTCCGACATCACCGCGCGCGTGATGCGCGAGATGGACCGGCTGATCGCTGAACATGCGCCTGGCCTCGTCATGGTGCATGGCGATACGACCAGCGCGATGGCGGCGGGGCTTTCCGCCTTCTACAACCGAATACCGGTCGGCCATGTCGAAGCGGGGCTGCGCAGCTATGATATCCAGCGCCCCTGGCCCGAAGAATATAACCGCATTTCCATCGACGCGGTGGCGGACCTACTCTGGGCGCCGACCAGCACTGCGGCGCAAAACCTGCGCAATGAGCGGCCTGGGAAGAAGGGCGGCAAGCGGCATGTCGAAGTGACCGGCAATTCCGGCATCGACGC
Source organism: Alteraurantiacibacter sp. (assembly GCA_049646405.1). Classification (GTDB taxonomy): domain Bacteria; phylum Pseudomonadota; class Alphaproteobacteria; order Sphingomonadales; family Sphingomonadaceae; genus Alteraurantiacibacter. The sequence continues at coordinate 1,269 of JBARVT010000068.1, read as the reverse complement.
GCTGCTGCATGTCGCGGATGGCTTGCAGGGCGACGAATTGGATACGCTCGGCTTGTCGCTAGATCCGGCAAAGAGATTACTTCTCGTCACCGGCCACCGGCGCGAGAGCTTCGGCGACGGCTTTGCCCGCATCTGCGATGCGCTGAAGGCACTGGCAAAGCGCGGCGATGTGCAGATCGTCTATCCTGTCCACCTCAATCCTCAGGTGAAGGATGTGGTAGAGCAGCGGCTCGGAGATATGGGCGACATCCACCTTATTCCGCCGGTCGATTACGTGAAGATGGTCGCGCTGATGAAAACGGCGTATTTCGTGCTGACCGACAGCGGCGGCATCCAGGAAGAAGCGCCCGCACTTGGAAAGCCGGTGCTGGTGATGCGCGACGTTACGGAGCGGCCCGAAGCCATCGCGACCGGCGTGGCGCAGCTCGTCGGTACCGATGGCGTTGGCATCCTCGCCGCCGCCAACCGCCTGTTGAGCGAACCGGACCACTACGAACGCCGCGCGCGCAAGGTCTTTCCCTATGGCGACGGCACTGCTTCGGCAAAGATCGCCGCAAGTGTCGCCGCTTTCGTGAAGGATACTGTCCGATGAAAGTCTGCATCGTAGGGCTCGGCTATATCGGCCTGCCGACTGCTGCCATGCTGGCGAGCCGGGGGCACGAGGTGATCGGGCTCGACGTTAACGAAAGCGTGGTCGAAGCGGTCAATGCCGGGCAGGCGCATTTTCAGGAGCCGGACTTGCAAATGCTGCTGTCCGCCGCCGTGGACACGAAGCGCCTCCGCGCCACGACCACGCCCGAACCTGCCGAATTCTTCCTGATCGCCGTGCCCACGCCGATGGTGGACGAGGGGCCGGACATGGCCTTCGTCGAGGCCGCCGCGCGCACCATCGCGCCGGTTCTTGAAAAGGGCAATGTTGTCATCCTCGAATCGACCTCGCCCGTCGGTTCGACCGAGCGGCTGGCGGAAATCTTCGCCGAGGAACGCCCCGATCTGACGTTCCCGCGCTACCGCGACGAGGACCGCGAAGCCGATGTGGCGCTGTGCCATTGCCCGGAACGCATCCTGCCGGGCCAGATGCTGCGTGAACTCGTCAGCAATGATCGCATCATCGGCGGGCTGACTACCGATTGCGCGAACAAGGCGGCGCAGCTGTACCAGAGCTTCGTGATGGGCACCTGCTACATTACCGACAGCCGGGTGGCGGAGCTCTGCAAACTTTCCGAAAACGCCTATCTCGACGTCAATATCGCCTTTGCCAACGAGCTG
>JBARVT010000067.1:0-1661 GCA_049646405.1 Alteraurantiacibacter sp. | reverse complement strand
CGGCATAGCGGTCGCGCTGCCGCTCGCCGTCTGGGCCAGCCGCTCGCCGCCGGTTGCGCGCGCGGCACTGGGTTTCGCCAGCCTCGTGCAGACCATTCCCGCGCTCGCGCTGCTGGCGCTGTTCTTCCCGATTCTGCTCGCCGCGCGCGCGGTATTCGGGGACATCCTGCCGACGCTTGGCTTCCTGCCCGCATGGCTCGCGCTCGCGTTCTATGCGCTGCTGCCGATCCTGCGCAACGCGGTAACCGCTCTCGCCAATGTCGACCGGGAAGCGCTGGAAGCGGCGGACGGGCTCGGCATGACAGGCTGGCAACGGATGCGCCTCGTCGAGGCACCGCTCTCCGCGCCCTACGTCATGGCAGGCATCCGCACGGCGAGCGTGTGGACCATCGGCGCGGCGACGCTGGCGACCACAATCGGGCAGCGCAGCCTCGGCGACCCGATCTTCGCCGGCTTGCAGACGCAGAACTGGGTGCTGGTGCTGGCCGGTTGCATCGCGAGCGCAGGGCTGGCGCTGACGGTGGACGCGCTGTTCGGTCTCGTCGAGCGCGGTTTCGCCACGCGCCGCCCGAAGCTGGCGATCATGGGCGGGGCGCTGGCGTTGCTCGGTGTCGCCGCAGCTGCGCTCTCGCTCACCGACTGGCGCGGCGATGGCGAGCGCGACACAGTCGTCATCGGGGCGAAGAGCTTTTCCGAACAGTACATCCTCGCCCGTGCGATCGGCGCCTTGCTGGAGGAGCAGGGATACGCCGTCGAATATCGCGACAGCCTCGGGTCGGCAGTGGCGCATAATGCCGTCGAGAGCGACGAGGTGGACGTGCTGGTCGATTATACGGGCACGATCTGGACCAACGAGATGGGCCGCGACGATACTCCGGCGCGCGACGCCATGTATGCCGACATCAGCCGGTGGGAGCGCGAGACGAGCGGCACGCGTGTGCTCGGGCGGCTTGGCTTCGAGAACGCCTACGCACTCGCCATGCGGCACGACCGGGCGCGCTTCGCGCAGATCGTGAGCATCGAAGATCTGGTCAATATCGCCCCGCAGCTGTCCATCGGCGGCGATCCGGAATTCTTCGAGCGCCCCGAATGGCGCGCGGTTCGGGATGCCTATTCGCTGCGGTTTGGAGAACGACGCAATTTTTCGCCGACGCTGATGTATGCCGCGCTCGATTCCGGCGCGGTCGACGTCATCGGGGCCTATACCTCGGACGGGCGCATCGCGGCGGACAACCTCACGGTGCTCGACGATCCGCGCGGGGAGTTTCCCAATTACGATGCGGTGCTGCTGCTCTCCGCCCGCGTGGCGGAAGACGAGGCGCTGGTGGCGGCGCTTCAGCCGCTGGTGGAAGCGGTCGACGTGCGCACGATGCGCAAGGCAAATTACATGGTCGATCGGGATGTGGACAAGGCAACACCCGAAGAAGCGGCGGCGTGGTTGCTGGAGCGGGTGCGCTAGTCGCTTTCGAACCCCACCCCGTCGGGCCAGTCGGGCGCGGCGAGGGCCATGACCTTGAACAGCGCACCCATCTGGTCCGGCGCGGTCAGCCGCTCCTTTGCGCGCATCAGCGCGTCGCGGTGGTGCGGGGCGAAATCGGCGAGCGCATCGGCGCGCTGCTCTATGCCGAGCGCGCGCAGCCACGCGCCCTGCTCCACCGTGC
>JBARVT010000066.1:0-9781 GCA_049646405.1 Alteraurantiacibacter sp. | reverse complement strand
ATGTCTCTTCGCCGAAACCGTCGCGCTTGTCGCGTCCCCGACCGCGACGTCCTTTGTCGTAACCCATGTAACTCTTGAACCTTGTATCCCGTCCTGCATTACCGGCCCGCACCGTCGGACGATTCTGCGCCCGGGCCGGGAGCGTTGGACGTATCCCCACACTCCAGTTGCGGGTGTATAACCGTAAACGGGGCGCGACGCGAACGTTTTAAGATTGCACGAAAATGACAGTGGCCTTTGCGCAACGCCGCTTGCCTTGCAGGGCGGTTGCGCGGCATGGGACGGGACGGACATTCGGTCGAGGAGCACATGGTGATGAGCGCATTTCGGAAGCTGTCGGACAGTGTGTGGGCGAACCCGCAAATCGGGGAGGCAGAAATTGCCCAGGCGGCGGAGGAAGGCTTCACGCTCATCGTGAACAACCGTCCGGACGGGGAGGAGCCGGGTCAGCCGGAAGGCGGCTCGATAGCCGCAGCGGCAGAGGCAGCGGGGATGCGCTATGTCGCAATTCCCGTAGATCATTCGGGGTTTTCGCAACAGCAGGTTACGGCGATGGCTGAAGCGCTGGATGGACTCGGTGAGAGCGACAAGGCTCTGGCCTATTGCCGCTCGGGCACCCGCTCGACATTCCTGTGGGCGCTGGCCCGCAGCCGTGCAAAAGACGATCCTGAAGCACTGGCGGCCGCCGCGGCGGAGGCGGGATACGACCTCTCGTCCATCCGCCCAATGATGGACATGCTCGCCGCCCGCGAGGACTGACTGCATGGGCGCGGCGGGGTTGCAATTCCTGCTCTCCCTGCTGGCGGTGGCCGCGCTGGTGCTGTTCGCACACTGGCTCGGATTCTCGCGCAGCGGGCGAATCGCGGACGAGGACGAAGCGCGCGACCTCTTCGCGTTGGCCGTCGGTGGGTTCGATGCTTGCGACGTAGCCATCGGAGCCGAAGGTCGCGGAGCCATCGCGCTCGATAACGCCGGGCGGCTGGCGGTGCTCTTTCCGCATGGCAGGGAGTTCGTCGCCCGCGTGCTCGGCCCGGAAGCACGGCTTTCGGCAGAGGGCGGAACCTTGCACGTAATGCAGCCGGACCTGCCACGTGGCACCCTCGAACTCGCACTTGGCGAGCCTGCACAGGTCTGGGCGGAGCGCCGCGCGCCTGCTAACTGACACGCATGTCATTCAACCCGGTCACCTATGCGATCCCCGTCTTCGTGCTGCTGATCGTGGCCGAATTGCTGTGGGCCAAGAATCGCCGGCCCGAGGCCTACGAATCGCGCGACACAGCCACCTCGCTCGCCATCGGGCTGGGCAGCACGGTCGCGGGCGCACTGACGGGCGGTATCGTGCTGGCAATGCTTGTGTGGGTCCACGGGCTTGCGCTGCTCGACATCGGCTGGGCCTGGTGGGCCTGGCCGCTATGCTTCGTGCTCGACGACCTTGCATATTACTGGTTCCACCGCACCGCCCACCGCGTCCGCTGGTTCTGGGCGAGCCATGTGAACCACCATTCGAGCCAGCACTACAACCTCTCCACCGCTTTGCGGCAGAGCTGGACGGGGTTTATCGCGGCCAGCTTTATCTTCCGCCTGCCGCTCGCCGCTGTCGGGTTCGAGCCGGGGATGATCCTGCTGTGCGGCGGGTTCAACCTCATCTACCAGTTCTGGATCCACACGGAGAGTATCGTGCGGATGCCGCGCTGGTTCGAAGCGGTCATGAACACGCCGAGCCACCACCGCGTCCACCATGCCGTCAACGCACGTTATCTAGACAGGAATTATGCGGGCACCTTCATCGTGTGGGACCGGCTATTCGGCACCTTCGTGGGCGAGGACGACACCGACCGCATCCGCTACGGCATCGTCAGCCAGCTCGGCACGTTCAACCTTATCAAGAGCGTGTTCCACGAATGGCAGGCCATCGGCTGCGACGTATGGCGCGCGCCCTGGCGGCACAAGCTGTCCTATCTTTGGCGCGAGCCCGGCTGGAGCCACGACGGCAGCCGCGAAACCTCCGACATGATCCGCGCCCGCCGGGCCAAACGCGACTAGGCACTACATGCCGGAATCGGGACCGAAGAGCAGCTCCACCCTGCGGTTCTGCGATTCGCGCACGCCATTGGCGGTGGCGACGCGCGGGCTGGTTTCGCCGAAGGCCTCGCTCACGACGGTGCCCGCAGGAATACCGCCCCGTGTCAGATAACCGCGCACCGCAGCTGCACGGCGTTCCGACAATCGCTGGTTGTAGCTTGTGGGGCCCGAGCGATCCGCGTGGCCTGCCAGCATGACCTGCGCCTCTCCACAAGTGCGATAGGCGGTGATGGTGGTATCGAGCACGCTGCGTGCTTCGGCGGTGATCTCGGCCTCGTCCCAGTCGAAGAATACGATGTAAGGGCCGACATTGCAGGGATCGACAAAGGGCGGGGGAGGAGGCGGCGCGACGTTGCGTGGCGGGTTCGGCTCGGGGGCGCGCGGTTCGGGCGGTAGAGGCGGGCCCATCAGCCCATCGGTGCGACCTCCCAGCCGTAGCTCCAGCCCGATTGACACCGAATGTATGCCGAACTCGACATCGTTCTCGCGCCCGCGCGTATCCATGAAATCGGCTTCCAGCGTGCTGAAATAGCGATAGCGCGCGCTCGCCGAGAGCCGGTCGCTCAGCGGCAGGCGCGCCTGCGCCATGCCCTGCCACGCCCATGCGCTCGCGCTATCGTCGAAATGGCCGGGGCCGGTGGACGAGGCGCTGGTTTCCAGGTCCATCCACGCGCGCCCGACGCCCGCGCCAACGGCAAAGCCCGCGCCGTCCGCCTCGCCGAAATCGACCAGCGCATTCGCCATCAGCGAGACGATGCCGACATCGCCGTCGTAATCGAACGTGCCCGTTTCCGGCATCAGTGTGTCGACCGGAATGCCGGGTGCAGGGACGACGATCTCGTTGACGCCGAAGTCGCGATAGGTGCCTTCCACTTCGGTGCGCAGCCAGCCCCAGTCATAGCCGAGCGTCGCGCCTGCCATCCAGCCGGTATCATGATCGACCTCGAACGGCTCGACCCGGTTGCCGATGTCGATGTCCGAATTGGCGGGGAAGAGTACGCCGCCCTCCACGCCGAGATAGGCGGCATCGTCCTGCGCCAGCGCGGGCGTCGCCCATGCACCTGCCGCCAGAGCCAGTATCCATGGACCGTTCCGCATCGCTTCGCTCCCTGCTCGTTACAGAAAACACCGTAATGCAGCAGCGATTCGCTGGCAATCGCGCCCTGTGAAAACGGAAATCGTAAAACCTGCGGCCGTGAGCCTCAGATTGCCAGTTCGCCCTGCTCGCCCGTGCGGATGCGGGTCACGCCGCCCAGCTCCATCACGAATATCTTGCCGTCGCCGATCTGGTTGTTGTTCGCCGCATTGCGGATTGCCTCCACCACGCGCGGGGCAAGATTGTCGCTGGTGGCAATTTCCAGCCGCACTTTGGGCAGCATATTTACCGCGTATTCTGCGCCGCGATAGATTTCGGTCTGGCCCTTTTGCCGCCCATATCCCTTCGCCTCGCACACCGTCATCCCAGCGACGCCAAGCTCGGCCAACGCTTCTCGCACATCGTCGAGCTTGTGCGGTTTGATGACGGCGATGACGAGTTTCATGGTGCTGGCCCCCTTGGCAATGCGCCGCCGATTGTGCGGGGCGGCACGGCCAAGCGCAAGAGGCAAAAAAGGGGCCGGAGCGTCGCCGCCCCGGCCCTTCGTAAGGTGTGCGTTCGCAGGAGGAACGATAGGAGGCGGGGCCGAGAGGGAGAGGAGAGAGTTCCCGCCCCCGCCAAACTTGTGTTAATTGTAAGCGCGCTCCCCGTGTTCGGCGATGTCGAGGCCTTCGACTTCGGCATCGGGGGCTACGCGGAGGCCGACGGTGAACTTCACCAGCAGGCCGACGATCAGGGTGCCAATGCCGGCCCAGCCGATGGTCACGAGGACGCTGAAAATCTGCACCCAGAGCTGCGCGCCCAGCGCCGTGGAGCCGTCGCCCGGGCCGCCGAGGAAGGGCTGATAGACAACCGCGGTGCCGATGGCGCCGACGATGCCGCCCACGCCGTGGATGCCGAACGCGTCGAGCGAGTCGTCGTAGCCAAGGGCGGGCTTCAGTTTGGCGACGGCGAAGTAGCAGACAACCGAGGAGACAATGCCGAGCAGCACTGCACCGAACGGGCCGCTATTGCCCGCCGCCGGAGTAACGGCGACGAGGCCCGCGATCACGCCGGAGCAGAACCCCAGCGCCGAACCCTTGTGTCCGGCCAGCTTCTCGACGACCATCCAGGTCAGCGCACCGGCCGCCGTGGCGACGAAGGTGTTGATCATGGCAAGGCCTGCCGTCCCGTCCGCTTCGAGTTCCGATCCGGCATTGAAGCCGAACCAGCCGACCCACAGCAGGCCAGTGCCGATCATGGTCATTGTCATGGAGTGCGGCGGGGAAAGTTCCGCCGGGAAACCCTGGCGCTTGCCCAGCAGGTAAGCGAGGACGAGGCCGGAGACGCCCGCATTGATGTGCACGACAGTGCCGCCCGCGAAATCGAGTGCGCCGTCTTCGAACAGCAATCCGCCGCCCGCCCACACCATGTGCGCGATCGGGAAATAGACGATTGTCAGCCAGATCGGCACGAAGGCCATCACGGCGTTGAACTTCATCCGCTCCGCCGTTGCGCCAAGGATCAGCGCGGCGGTGATAGCGGCGAAGGTCATCTGGAAGCTGACGAAAACGTATTCGCTTATGACCTCGTCGTCGGAGAAAGTCGCCGCCGTGCTGTCGGGCGTGACCTGCGAGAGGAAGAGATTGCCCCAGCTGAAGAAGGCGTTGCCCTCTGGGCCGAAGGCGGTGGAATAGCCCCAGATGATCCACACGATCATCGCCAGCGCGGCGGTCGCGCCGATCTGCGTCATCGTGCTGAGCATGTTGCGCGAACGCGTCAGGCCGCCATAGAACAGCGCAAGTCCCGGCAGGATCATGATCATGACGAGTACGGTTGCGGTCATCATCCAGGCATTGTTGCCCGGATTGGGCACCGCTGCCGCAGCGGTGGCGGCAGCATCGGCCGTGCCGGTCACGGCCTCGATGGGAACGCTCGCTTCCTGCGCGAGAGCGGCGGTGGCGGTGAACAGCGCAGCGGAAACGGCTCCTGCAGCGCTCGCAAATTTCGTTATGTGCTGTGTCATGTCCTTGCCCCTCAAAGCGCGGTTTCGTCGGTTTCGCCGGTACGGATGCGCGTGGTCGATGCGAGTTCGAGCACAAAGATCTTCCCGTCGCCGATGCTTTGCGTGCTGGCGGTTTGCTGGATCGCTTCGACCACCTTGGGCGCAAGCGCGTCGCTCACCGCGATTTCCAGCTTTACCTTGGGCAGCATGTTCACCGAATATTCGGCGCCGCGATAAATCTCGGTCTGGCCTTTTTGCCTGCCGAACCCCTTCACTTCCGAGACGGTCATCCCGGCAACGCCCACGGCCGCGAGCGCTTCGCGCACCTCGTCGAGCTTGAACGGCTTGATAACTGCTATGACGAATTTCATGCCCGATCCCTGTCCTGCACCGGCGAGAAGCCCCCGGCGGCAAAGGCTACGCAAGCGTTGTGCCAGAAGGGCTAAGGGCAGAAATTACGGGAGATTAGCGGCGGAGGAGGCGTGCGACGATTTTGCAGCGCACAATCGCTAGGCAGGCGCGCTCAATTTTACAGCAGGGTAAGCGTCGCGCGGATGGGGAGGTGGTCCGATGCCTGCCGGGCGAGCGGGCTCACATGCACCTCCGCCCGCTCCAGTCGCCAATGCGGTGTGTGCATGATCCGGTCGAGCGCCAGCAGCGGTCCGCGCGCGGGAAAGCTCTTGCCAGGCTCGACCATTCCCCAATGTGCAGCCAGCCCGCGCGTGCCGCCGAGGGGTCGCACCCATTCGTTGCAATCGCCCATCATAACCGCAGGCAGACCGGGCGCGCGGCTGGCATTGCACAGATGCGCAAACTGCCGCTTCCGCCTGAGCCCCGACAAGTCGAGATGCATGCCGGTGACGCAAATGGGCTGGCTACCCGCCATCACCGTCGCGCGCACCGCGCCGCGCGGCTCCAGCTTCGGCAGATGGTCCGCTTCTACATCGACGATGTCCAACCCTTCGCGAACAAGCAGGGCATTGCCGTGCCAGCCCATGCTTGCAGGCTTGATCGGGATTGAGGCGATCTGCCAGTCGAGAGCTTCCAGCGCGCGCCTGTCGAGCACGCTGCGCCTGCTGCCGAAGCGTTCGTCCACCTCTTGCAAGGCGACTATGTCGGCATCCAGCTCGCCGATCACCTGAACGATGCGGTCGGGATCGCGCCGCCGGTCCGCGCCGATGCCCTTGTGAATGTTGTAGCTGGCGAAAGTGAGGCGCATCGCCCCACTAGCTGTCGGGCGAGGCCGTTGTTCCCGCGATATAGGTGTCGGTCGCCCGCGTCGGCAGGCCGTCTATGCTGGTGCCCCGCGCCTGCTGCTTGGCGACCCACTTTTCCGGCTGCGCCTGCGCGTGATATTTCTTGAGCGTCGCGCGCTCGGCTTCGAAATCCATGAAGGGCACGCCCCAGCCGCAACTCGTCTGCACGCTTTCCACCGCGATATCGAAAATTTGCCTTGTGCCGGGCAACAGCTCGAAATGCTCGGCTAGCGCGTCCCACTTCTCGTCGCCCGGCAGGACGGGCGTGCCAGTGCCGTATATGCGCAGGATCAGCGCGGGCTGTTCGAAATTGCAGACCATGATGGTGATGCGCCCATCCGCGAGCAGGTGCGCATTGGTTTCGTTGCCCGATCCCGCGAGATCGAGATAGGCGACCCGGTCGGGCGCGAGGACGCGCAAGGCGTCGTATCCCTTTGGCGACAGATTGATCCGCGCATCCGGCGCGGCGGTGGCAACGAAAAAAACCGGCTGCTTTGCCAGCATCGCAATGTGATCGTCGGTAAGCGTGTCGGTGAAGTCAGCCATACGGCGCTAGTATATCATTTCGCCATTCCCGCGAAGGTGGAGTTAACGCTCCTTCGTCGCCGAGAACGCCAGTTCGGGGTTTTTCTCTTCCTGATAACCCACATCCCATGCGCTCTTCGCCATAAAGACGAGGTCGCCATCCTTGTCGCGAGCGAGGTTGCCCTGATTGAACCGCTCGAACTCGTCGAGCTTGGCCTGTGGTCCCTTGAGCCAGCGCGCGGTCGCGAAAGGCGAGGCTTCGAGTGCAGCATCCACTTTGTATTCCGCTGCCAGCCGCGAAACGAGCACATCGAGCTGCAGCTGCCCGACTACGCCCACGATGCTGCTGCCGCCGATTTCCGGATAGAACACCTGAATCACGCCTTCTTCGGACAGGTCGTCCAGCGCCTTCCTGAGCTGCTTTGTCTTCGTCGGATCCTGCAACTGCACGCGGCGCAGGATTTCGGGCGCGAAATTGGGCAGGCCGGTGAAGCGAACGTCGTTCTTCTCGGACAGCGTATCGCCCACGCGCAACGTGCCGTGGTTCGGGATGCCGATGATGTCGCCAGGCTCGGCGGTATCGGCGATCTCACGGTCTTGCGCAAAGAACAGGATCGGCGAATGCACCGCGATCGGCTTGCCGAGACCCGACGGCGTCAGTTTCATGCCGCGTTTGAAAGTGCCCGACACCTGCCGCATGAAGGCGATGCGGTCGCGGTGGTTCGGGTCCATGTTCGCCTGTACCTTGAAGATGAAACCCGTCACCTCATCGCGGTCAGGCTTGATCGTGTCTTCGCCCGCAGGCTGCGGTCGCGGCGGCGGGGCGTGGCGGGCGATGGCGTCGATCAGTTCCTCCACCCCGAAATTCTTGAGCGCACTACCGAAATAGACCGGGGTCAGGTCGCCGTTGCGATAGGCTTCGAGATCGAATTCGGGATAGCCTGCCTGCGCCAGCTGGTATTCTTCCTCGTAATTCGCGGGAATGTTGTCATCGCCATCGCGCTTGCCGAGATACTCCTTCGATCCACCTTCGGGCCGCGCCACCTCGCCGGTACGGAAATCGAGCAGGCCCTCGAACAGGCCACCCATCCCGATGGGCCACATTTGCGGTGAGACGTCGAGCGCCAGCATGTCGGCCACCTCGTCCAGCGTTTCGAACGGGTCGCGGCCTTCACGGTCCACCTTGTTGACGAAAGTGATGATGGGGACCGAGCGCAGACGGCAGACTTCGAAAAGCTTTCGCGTCTGCGGCTCGATGCCCTTCGCCGCGTCGATCACCATGATCGCGCTGTCGACCGCCGTCAGCGTGCGGTAGGTGTCTTCCGAGAAATCCTCGTGCCCCGGCGTGTCGAGCAGGTTGAACGTGATCGTCTCACCGTCGAACTCCTTCTCGAACGTCATCACGCTGGAGGTGACGGAGATGCCGCGCTGCTGCTCGATCTTCATCCAGTCGCTGCGCGCCCGCCGCGCTTCCCCGCGCGCTTTCACCGCCCCCGCCTGATGGATCGCGCCGCCTTGCAGCAGCAGCTTTTCGGTCAGCGTGGTCTTCCCCGCATCGGGGTGCGAGATGATGGCAAAGGTGCGGCGGGGATTTGTCATAGATCGGCGTTCCAGCCGCTGTCGCGGCGTTCTTTAATATCGATTGCGGCCCAGCGTATCGCTCCTGCAATCAGCGACGCGATCACCATCAGCACGGTGAACCCGGTAAGGATGAGCGCACCGATGCATCTATCGCCGAAACAGCTATCGTTGAGCTGCCAGCTATAAAATGCGGCGAGTGCCGAAATGACGACCACGATACCCACTGTCGACGCAGCACCGTCCGCGGCACGAAAAGCAGCGCAATCGGCGGAACCAGCGCGGCGAACAGGAACAATAGCAAGTCCATCTAACCGCGCAGTTCCGCACCTCGCTCTGCCGCTGCCCCGACCACGGCGTTCGAGATCGCTTTCAGCTCCTCGTCCTTGAACGTTTTCTCGCCCGGCTGGAGGGTCACCTCTACGGCGACCGATTTCCGGCCTTCCGGCACGCCCTGCCCGGCGAAGACATCGAACACGCGCGCGTCGACGATATGCGCCTTGTCTGCACCACGCACGCTGCGCAGCAGGTCGCCTGCCGGTAGCTCGGCAGGGACTAGGAAGGCAAAATCGCGGGTGACGGCCTGCAGCGCGGGCGGCGCGTAGTCGGGCTTGGCGAAGCCGGCCTTGCCTTTTCTCGCCGGGATAGCGTCGAGATAGATTTCGACCGCCGCCACCGGGCCATCGATATCGAAGGCTTCGAGCGTAGAGGGGTGCAGCGTGCCGAAGCGAGCGAGCACGTTCTTGGGGCCGAGCCGCAGCGTGCCCGACTGGCCGGGGTGGAATTGCGGACCTGCCTCGCCCATCACAATCAGCCTGTCGACCGGCGCTCCGGTTTCGGCGAGCAATGCCTCGGCCTCTGCTTTCGCGTCGTAGGCATCGACCATTGCTGCCTTGCCGGTCGCCCAGCCGCGAGCGGCCTTCTCGCCCACCAACAGTACGCCAAGCGTCGAACGCTCGTCGCTCGCGCCGTCCTTGCCGCGCAGGTATCGGCGGCCAATCTCGAACAGCCGCAGGCCTTTCGCGCCGCGATCGACATTGCGCTTCGCAGCCGCCAGCAGGCCGGGCAGGAGCGAGGGGCGCATGGCCTTCATGTCCTCGCTGATCGGATTGTCGAGGAGCCAAAGGCTCTCGCCATCTTCCGCGAAATGCTCGGCTTCGGGGACGGGAAGAAAACTCCACGTCACCGCCTCGTGCAGCCCGCGCGCGGCGGCGGCACGGCGGAGGCGGCGTTCGCGCTTCTGCTCGGGCGATGCGGTGG
>JBARVT010000065.1:0-16740 GCA_049646405.1 Alteraurantiacibacter sp. | reverse complement strand
TCGGCGTCTTCATCGCCGCGCGCGGCGACAAGGTTGTGATCGAAGGCCAGGCAGAAGAAGTCGCTCGCACCCGCGACGTGCTCCTCGCGATGCACGAGAAGCTGCTCACAGGCGAAGAGATGGACGCAGGCGCGATCGACGCGCTGATCGCGATGGCGGACGAGCCGACGCTGGAAGGCATCATCACCGGCGATGCCAAGTCGCCGCCGATCATGATCCGCACCCGCAAGAAGACGATCACCCCGCGCAGCGCCATGCAGGCCGATTACATGCGCCAGCTGGTGAGCCGGGACATCATCTTTTCGCTCGGCCCGGCGGGCACGGGCAAGACCTACCTCGCCGTCGCGCAGGCGATCAGCCAGCTCATCACCGGCAGCGTACAGCGCCTGATCCTTTCGCGGCCCGCGGTGGAGGCAGGCGAGAAGCTCGGCTTCCTGCCCGGCGACATGAAGGAAAAGGTCGATCCCTACCTGCGCCCGCTCTACGATGCGCTCTACGATTGCATGCCGCCCGAACAGGTCGACCGCCGCATCGCCAGCGGGGAGATCGAGATTGCCCCCATCGCCTTCATGCGCGGCCGCACGCTGGCCGATGCCTTCGTCATCCTCGACGAGGCGCAGAACACGACGCGCGAGCAGATGAAGATGTTCCTCACGCGCTTCGGCCAGAACAGCCGCATGGTGGTGTGCGGCGATCCGCGCCAGGTCGACATTCCCGGTGGCGACCGGATGAGCGGCCTTGCCGATGCGGTAGAGCGACTGGAAGGCGTCGAGGGCATCGGCGTGACGCGCTTTACCGCAGCCGACGTGGTGCGCCACCCGATCGTCGGCCGCATCGTCGAGGCCTACGAGGGCGAAGGAAGCTAGGCCACGGCCATGCGCGACGCATCCATCGGGCCGAGGCATTGGCAGCGCATCTGGCTCGCACGTTACAGCTTGCTGTTCTTCTTTCCGCAATTCTTCGTTTTCATCGTCTTCCTTGAAGAGCCGACGTGGTTTCTCATTCTGTCCGTGTTCTGGACCGGTAGCGTATTTCTTCTCGCATGGCGGGCATCAGGCGGAGACATCGGTAGTGGCCACAAGACGATGCTTGCGGCAGGCATCGCCGGTTGGCTCGCACTGACTTCAGTCGTCGTATTCACCAAACCCGGCGACACCATCATCTGCCCGCAACGCTTTGAAAAAGTTCATATCTGGGCCGCTTCGATCCCCATCGGACCCGATCCTTATTGCATCTGGCGGCAAACGATGCGGGCAAACGGGGTGGAGGGATATTGAACCTCGAAATCGACATCGAAAGTTGGCCCGATGGCGCTTGGCCAGAGCTTGCCGAGCGCGTGGCCGAGGCCGCTGCGCAGGTCGCGCCGGAGCTAGCCAATCAGCGGCTCGTCGCCAGCATGCTCATCACCAGCGATGCACGGGTGCACGAACTCAACCGCGAATGGCGCGGCAAGGACAAGCCGACCAATGTGCTCAGCTTCCCGATGCTCGAGCGGTCCGATCTTGTCCATCTCGACCCGGACAACGGCCCGCCCGAAATGCTGGGCGACCTGGCCCTCGCCCATGAAACCTGCGCGCGCGAGGCTGAGGCGAAGGGCATCGCGCTGGCCGACCATGCCGCGCATCTCATCCTCCACGGACTGCTGCATCTTGCAGGCTACGATCACGAAACCTCGGACGAAGACGCGGAGGAAATGGAGGCGCTCGAAGTAAAGGCGCTTGCGCTGATGGGTATTGCGAACCCATATACCGCCATTGACGCAGCATAGGGAAAAGCGACAGGGCGATGCCCGACACTGACAGAAGCGACGGCTCTCCCGCGGGAGAAGCGGAGAGTAGCGGCGGCTTGTGGACCAAGCTTCGCGGCCTGTTCGAGGAAGAGAGCGAAACCAGCCTGCGCGCGCAGCTGGAGGAAGCGATCGACGAGCACGAGGACGAAACCGCGCGGAACGGCGCGGAACAGCGCGACAAGGGTGACCTGTCCGCCGTCGAGCTTACGATGCTCAGGAACCTTCTTCATTTCAGCGAGCACGATGCGGACGATGTCGCCATTCCGCGTGGCGAAATTATCGCGGTCGATGTCAATGCGAGCTGGAGCGAGATGGTTGCCGTATTCGCCGAGCATGGCATCAGCCGCATGCCCGTCTATCGCGAGCAGCTCGACGATGTGATCGGCATGATGCACATCAAGGATGTGTTCGCCTTCCTCGCCACCGGCAATCCGCCGCCCGAGGACTGGTCTTCACTGATGCGCCAGCCGCTCTACGTGCCGCAGGCGCGCGGCGCGCTCGACGTGCTGGCCGACATGCGTGCACGCCGCACCCACCTCGCCATCGTGGTGGACGAGTTCTCCGGCACGGACGGCATCATTACCATCGAGGATCTGGTGGAAGAGATCGTCGGGGAAATCGAGGACGAGCACGACGAAGCTCCTATCGAACAGCTGGTCGAGATTTCGCCCGGCGTGTGGGACGCCGACGCCCGCGCGGAACTGGACGACGTGGCCGAAAAGGTCGGCGATCCACAGCTGGCCGAGGTCGAGGAAGCGGTCGACACGCTGGGCGGCCTCGCTTTCGTTCTGGCCGAGGAGGTGCCGCAGCCCGGCGCTGTGCTTGACCATCCAAGCGGCTGGAAGATCGAGGTGACGGCTGGCGATGAAACGCATGTCACTCGCCTGCGCCTCCACCGGCCCGAAGAGGATGGCGATTCCGCAGACGATGGCTAAGCCGCTATTGCTGCAATGCAACGTAATTCTGCTTCAATGCAGCATTTGCCTCTCGACATCGCCGCTTCGCCTCGCGACATATAGCGGATGCGACGCCTTCCGCCCCTGCGCGCCCTAGAGGCTTTTATCCGCGTGGTCCGGCTCGGGTCGGCGCGCGCGGCGGCGGATGAGCTCGGTCTCAGCCCATCGGCGCTCTCGCGGCGGATCGGCAATCTGGAAAGCTTTACCGGACGCAAGCTTTTCTCGCGTTCGGGCCAGACCATGCGGCTTACCGACGAAGGCCGGGCCTTTTACGAATCGGTCGCGCCGCAGCTGGAAGCGCTCGCCGCCGCGGTCGAATCGCAGAGCGAGAACCTGCAACTCATGCGCCTGCGCCTTGGCGTCATGCCGCTCTTCGGCACGCAGCGCCTGTTTCCGCGGCTCGGCGAATTACGTACCAGCCATCCCCGCCTGCATCTCGATATCGACACCGGGCCGCACCTGGTGGACCGGGTCGGCGACACGCTGGATGCTGCCATCGTCCTGGCGCAGAACCCCGCGCCCGATCTCCACTCCGTCCAGCTCGACCGGAACACAATCCATGCCATCGCCAATGTAGACTTGGCGAAGGAGCTTGGCGGCACGCCCGATGCGGGCGAGCTGGCGAAGCAGACTTTCCTCGTCCACACCGACATGCCTGCCAGCTTCGAAGCGTGGAAGGCGGGCCTCGGTCTTTCCGGGATGCAGCCCGCCGCTATCGACCATTACGATTCGGGCCAGCTGATCCTCGAAGCCGCTGCCCAGCGCATCGGCATCGCCATCATGCATGACGATCACCTCGCCCGGAACCGCGACGAGCGGCTCGCGCCGCTATACGACCAGACGGTCGCCAGTCCCTATTCCTACTGGTTCGTCTGCCGCCGCGCGGACCTGGAGGCCCGCCCAGTGCGCATCTTCCACGATTGGCTGGTGAAGGCGGGGCTTTAGCGTCCCGCACTTTCCGCAGTGATCAGGCGACGCTCGCCTTCACTATCTTGCCCGGATTGGCGGGCGGTTCGCCCTTGGGTAGCGCGTCGATGTGCTCCATGCCGCTCTCGACTTCGCCCCAGACGGTGTATTGCCGGTCGAGGAAGCCGGCGTCGTCGAAGCAGATGAAGAACTGGCTGTTGGCGCTGTTCGGGTCCTGCGTCCGGGCCATCGAGCAAGTGCCGCGCACGTGCTTCGCGTCGCTGAACTCCTGCGCCAGGTTCGGCTTGTCGCTGCCGCTCATGCCGGTGCCGGTCGGATCGCCGCCCTGCGCCATGAAGCCAGGGATAACGCGGTGGAACACGACACCGTCGTAGAAGCCGTCCTTCGCCAGTTCGGTGATGCGGGCGACGTGGTTCGGCGCGAGGTCGTCGCGCAGCTTGATGACCACGTCCTTGCCCTCGCCGTCTCCGGTGTCGATGGTGAAGGTGAGCTTCTGGTCGGCCATGTGTTCGTTCTCCTGTGAGTTACTGCGCGCCTACATAGGGATGCAGTCCGCGATGTCACGGCCAGCTTGCTTTTGCGGCTCACCTGCATAGAGCGCAGCCCATGGCCGACACCGTCTTCCCCACGCTCGATCCGGATGCCGATCCGCAGGCGCAGGGCGAAGGCGCGCAGTTCGACGAGGAGAACCGGCTGAAGCCCGAATTCGTCCGGCAGGTGCGCGAGAGCCTGCGCGACGACAACGAGGACAGCACTTACGACCTCGTCGAGCCGCTGCACCCCGCCGATATCGCCGACCTGTTCGAACTGTTCGAGCGGGACGAGCGCGTCGAACTGGCAGACGCGATCACCGACCTGATGTCGAGCGAGGTCATTGCCGAGCTCAACGACTATGTTCGCGAGGACATGGTCGAGGCACTGCCCGCGGCCGCCGTCGCGGGGATCGTCGAGCAGCTCGATACCGACGACGCCGTTCAGCTGATCGAGGATCTCGACGACGCGGACCAGCGTGCCATCCTCGCCGAGGTGGAGGCGGAGGACCGCGCCGCCATCGAGAGCGCGCTCGCCTATCCGGAAGAGACCGCCGGCCGCCTTATGCAGCGCGAGCTGGTGGCCGTGCCAGCGAGCATGACCGTCGGCGATCTCATCGACTATCTGCGCGCGCATGACGAGCTGACGACCGAGTTCTTCGAGGTGTTCGTGGTGGATCACCGCTACCACCCCGTCGGCACCTGCCAGCTCAGCTGGATCCTGCGCACCCCGCGCGACATCGCGCTCGCCGACGTGATGCAGCGCGACCAGACGCTGATCCCGGTCGATATGGACCAGGAGGAGGTCGCGCTCCGTTTCCAGAAATACGCGCTGATCTCCGCCGCGGTGGTGGACGAGAGCGGGCGGCTGGTCGGGCAACTGACCGTCGACGACATCGTCCACATCATCTCCGAGGAAGCGGGCGAGGACGCGCTACTGATGAGTGGCGCGGGCGAAGGCGACATCAACGAGCCGCTGCGCGATGCGTATTCCAGCCGCGTTCGCTGGCTGATCGCCAATCTCGGCACCGCCGTGGTCGCCTCTGCCATTATCGCCTATTTCGGCGCCGCGATCGAGGCGCTGGTGGCGCTTGCGGTGCTGATGCCGATCGTCGCCAGCATCGGCGGCAATGCCGGCACGCAGACCATGGCGGTGACGGTGCGCGCCATCGCCATGAACCAGCTCACCCGATCCAACACCCGGCGCATCCTGCTGCGCGAGCTGAAGGTGGCGCTTATGAACGGCGCGACCATCGCAGTGCTGATCGGCGCGGCGGTCGCCGTCATCTATACCCCGCCGCTGGGCGCGGTGATCGCGGCGGCGATGATCGTCAACATCATCGTGTCGGGCATGGCGGGCGTGCTCGTGCCTGTCGCCTTCGAACGGCTGGATCAGGACCCGGCCGTCGCCAGCAGCGTGTTCGTGACCATGATCACCGACTCGATGGGCTTCTTCGCCTTCCTCGGCCTGGCGGTGGCGAGCGGGCTCGTGAGCATGTGACCGCCCGCGTTTGATGCAAGGTCTTACAGGTCTTACACAGTCCTGAGCGCAAATTTTCCGGCGCGCGCAGGGATGGTGTGAGGCGCGGAAATGCAGGGGTTGCGCGAAGTTTGTGCATGCCGGGGAGCCTGGCATGAAGCGGGGGTCGTAGGAAAGCCGAACGCGCATTGGTTTGGAGACTGCATAGCTCGCGCAGGGGCTTTTTCGAGATCCGCGTCGCGCGCCCATTCGAGCATGCGGTCGGCTACCGTTCGATTTGCGCTGGCGTGGCCACCGTCCCATCGACGATGAAACTGTAAGACCGTTCGAGAGGGCAGGACTTGTTTACCCGGGCGCGCGGCTTCTTGATGAGTGTAAAGGCCGCGCTCAGCGCATCTGTCGTGACCCAGCCGTTCAGCGAAAAGGGAAACACCGGCGCAAGCTTTGAAAGCACTGCATGGCAGACCCGATCTGGCGCAACCCGCCTTTCAGCAACCGGACCGCTGCCGGGTGACACGTGCCAGCCGAGGTGGGACATGACAACGGAAAGGTCGTCCTGCGTCGTCAGCACGCGCGATACGCTCGTGCCGCTCACCGCTATCGCAGGAAAGACTTTGCCACGCACGGCGCTTGAACGGCTTCTCCGCCATTCGTGCTGACAGACAAAGGGCGGGCCGTCTCAATCCACCCGCACCAGCACGCTCGTCATGCCGTCCTGCGAGAAGCTCGCGCCCGATATCATAACCCCATCCTCTGTGAACAGTATCTCTGCATCGACCGCGCGCCAGAAGAATTCGGTGGGCGAGCGAGGGAAGATCGGCAGCGCCCCCTGTCCAGTGATCGCGGCCATCAGCTGGTCGCCTTCGCGGGCGATGACCATGTCCAGCCCCGGCGCGAAGCGGTAGGTGCCCACCACGCGGTCGAGTTGTGCAGTGGTGAGGTCCACCTCGGTGCGGTCCAGTTCGGCGGGCGCTCCGGGGACGGGCTGCGCTTCGGACAGCGGTGCGCCTGCAAGCAGGTGCAGCGCGATATCCTGCGCGGACGGTTCTATTGCGCTGTTGGTCAGCACGACCACGCCTTGCCCGCTATCCTCCTGCACCGCGACATGGGCGCGGAATCCGCCCGTGCCGCCGCCGTGCATGGCGATCATGCCGCTGGGGGCGTTCACGACCATCCAGCCCAGGCCGGTGCGAAAGCCCGGCGCATCGCGCAGGTCCGACAGGGCAAGCTGCATGGCAGGCGCGATGGGCGATTGCGGGTCCATCGCGGCATGGGCGAATTTCAGCATGTCGGTAGCGTTGGAGCGCAACGAACCGGCTGCCGACAGCGCGTTCATGCTCCACGCCAGCGTCTCGCGGTTGAACTCGTCGCGCGGCGTGGCGAAGCGCACCTGCTGGTCTTCGCTCAGCGTGATCGCGGTGTCGGTCATTTCCAGCGGACCCAGGATACGCTGGCGCAGCAGCGTCTCGAAATCCGCTCCGCCCGCCCGGGCCAGCGCGTAGCCGAGCAGGCCGAAGCCGAGATTGGAATAGTCGTATTCGCTGCCGATATCGCGCGTCAGCTCGTAGCCGGAAAGGTATTCCAGCAGCGCCGCTTCGTCATACTCCGCATAGGGATCGCGAATGTCGGAAGGCGACATATTGTCCGGCAGGCGCGGCAGGCCGCTTTCGTGACGCGCGAGATGCTTCAGCGTGACCTGCTGGCCGTCGCGCGTCGGCATGGACGCGCCGTCGGGCAGGTAATTTGCCACGGCATCGTCGAGCGAAACCGTCCCGTCCAGCACCATGTCTGCAAGCAGCAGCGCGGCGAAAACCTTCGTAATCGAACCGATCTCGAATAGTGTGTCGGCATCGAAGGGCGCACCCTCGCCCGGTCCGTTGGAGACGTAGCGCACGCCGTCCGGCGTCAGCACGCCCACCACCATGCCAGTGCCGGGGCGCAGGGCGAGCCGCTCGGCGATGATCGCGCCGATGGCCTCGTTGTCCGGGACGGACCAGTCGGCAGGCGCGCGGGGCCGCTCGGCAGCTTGCGGACGTTCGGGGCGCTCTCCTGCAGTCAGGGTAAGCGGGCGCGCCTGCCCGCCTTGCGTGAAGGATCCGATCCAGCTCCGGGAGGCCGCATCCCAAGTGCCGCTGAAGCTCGCGCCGACGGCGGGCACGGCAAAGGCGAATATGTCGTCTTCGACAGCGACATTGGCGAGCGGAATGTCGAAATTGCCCTGATCCGGGCTGTCCGCCGTGCCGGAAAGCGAGCCATCCGCTGCACGGGCAATATCGATGCCCACCGTAAGCTCGGTTCCGCTGAAATCCAGCTTGCCAGACCAGTAGCCTTCAGCTTCCTGCGCCGTGGCGGGTGCGGTGATCATAACGGCAACGGCGGCGACTGCGGCGGGGAGAAAGCGGGACATTTCATGATGCTCCTGAATGGCGTGTCGCCAGCATAGCTTGTCTCCATCACGCCGCAAGGCGGGGGTTGAGCGGCTCGTTCCCCGTCCCCATCTCGCTCCCCATGCCGCTTCACCTGACCAAGATCGCGTTCGGGGCGCAGAACCACGGCGATATCGCCGGCTGGTTCGCGCAGCGGCCCGGGCCGTGGGTCAACACCCGCTATCGCCCGACGCGGTGGCAGGAAACGGTTGGCGGATCGCTGTTCTGGATCAGCGAGCACAATATCGTCGGACGCAGCGAGATCACCGGTTACGAGCAGCAGGACAATGGCCGCTGGCACATCCTGATCGCGCCGCAACTGGTCAAGGTGCTCCCCCGCCCGAAACGCGCGCATCAGGGCTGGCGCTACCTGAAAGGCGAGCCGCCGCGCGACTTGGAGGACGGGGAGGATATCGGCGATGTCATCCCCGGCAGGCTGGCGGGCAAGCTGCAACGGCTCGGCCTGATCTGACCGGTCTTAAGGTGAGCGAAAGGCGTGGCCTGCCACCAACATCTTCATGAAAAAACTCATCATTGCCGCCACCGCTGCGGCCTTCGCTCTTCCCTTGGCTGCACAGGCGCAGGAAACGCCGCCGGTCGAGGTCGCACCTCTTCCCGCCGGCGAGGTGACCGACGCGGAAATCGCGGCTTTCGCGGACCTCATTCTGCACGGTCAGGGCATGCAGAACGACGAAAGCATGACGGACGACCAGAAGCGCGCAGCCATGGTTTCCGCGATCCAGGAATCCGAGCTTGGCCTGGCACGCTTTACCTCCATCGCGGCGGCTCTGCGCGAAGACGAAGCGTTGCAGGAACGACTGCAACAGGCCGTCCTCCAACGCCTCGCGCAGGGCTGACCCATCAGCCCGCAGGCTGCTGCGGGCACATCAGGGTGATCGTTTCCGCTTTGAAATAGTAGGTGATCGAGGCGCAGCGGCCGCTCGTGTCGAGCCTGACATAGAGTCGCTGGCTGGGAATATCGCGCCCGCTGACCCCGGTAACGACGGTTTCGTTCAGGTCCACGTCCGGCGCTGCGCCCTCGGCTATCGTCGAGGTATCGCCCATGTCGGATACGCGAGACGCGCGGCGGTGTCGGCATTGTTGGTCGGCACGGAAACCGCATCGGGATCCACCCGGAAGCTCACCGGCAGATCGTTGATGACCGCATTGACGGTTTCCCCAGTGCGCAAAACCAGGTCCGCCACATCGAGATCGACGCGCTGCTCCAGCTGATCGCCAGTGCAGCGACTGTGACAAGGATAGATCGCATCATTTGCCTTCCGTTCGTCGCCCCCGTTTGCGTGCAATTCGCCTGAACAGCGGACGGGCGGAACGACGGGCCGCCTTCGTCCATTGATAGGAAAAGGAGATTTCACATGCCCGAACGCCAGAGCCGTCATCCAGACAACGACCTGATCGATTCCATGCAGGAGGGCGCGACGCCCTCGCAGGGCAGCCGATCGGGCGGGACCGTGCCACAGGATGTCGGCACGCGCGGCGAACTCAACCGCGCCACCGATCCCGACAATCGCGAGCCGGTTGTCGGCAGTGACAATCCATCGGAAGACGCGAAGAAAGGTCCGAAAACACGTGCCGCTATCGAGGCCGAAGCAAACAGCTAGGCCGCAATAGCAGGACGGATTTTCGTCGGGACGGCGGCGTGAGCGATCACGTCGCCGTTTCATGTTGCGCGATCTGCCGCAGCGCGTCGGCCAGTGCCTCGGGCTCCTGCGCCCCCTGAATGGCGAATTTACTGGCCACCACGAATGTCGGTACAGAAGACAGCCCCGCTCCACGCGCCTGCTGTTGCTCGGCCCGCACCGCCGTTTCCAGCACCGGATCGGTCAGCGCCTGCGCCGCGCCTTCGGACGACAAGCCATCGATGCCGCCCGCGATCTCGCACAGCACGACGCGGTCCGAGATCTTACGGCGCTGGCGGAAGTGCGCCTCGAACAGCGCCAGTTTGAGCGCGGTCTGCACCTCCGGCCCCCTCGACAACAGCGCCCAACGCAGCAGTTTGTGTGCATCCAGCGTGTTCCACATCATCGACGGGCGATCCTCCTCGCCCTCGTAATCGAGCGGGAAACCGGCTTCACGCGCGGTGCCGAGCATGTGCTGCGCCATCGCCTCGGCCTCTTCCGGGGTGCGGCCATAGACTGTCTGCAACCGCTCCAGCTTCGGAGTGCCTTGGGGCGGGGTGGTCGGATCGAGCTCGAACGGCATCCAGCGGATCGTAGCGGCGATCTCGCCGTCGAGCAGTTCGAGCGCCTTTTGCAGCCGCGCATAGCCGACTGCGCACCACGGACACATGATGTCGGACCAGATGTCGATGGCAAGCATCGTCACGATGTCGTCTCCAGCCACCATTCAAGCAGCGTGTACGCGATCGCCTGCCTGGGCGGTGCGCGGAAGGGGGCATCATCCTGCCGCGCGATGGCAGCGGCAACCTCACGCCGCTTGAACCAGCGGACATCTTCCAATTCCGTGTGATCGACGACGATGTCGCGCCCAAGCGCAAAGGCGTGGCATCCGATCATCAACTGCGAGGGGAACGGCCAGGGCTGGCTCGCAACGTAGCGTACATCGCCGACGGGAACGCCCGATTCCTCCAGCACTTCGCGCGCGACGGCTTCCTCCAGGCTCTCGCCCGGCTCGACGAAACCAGCCAGCGCCGAATATTGCCCCTCCGGCCAACCCTTTCCGCGCCCGAGCAGGACATCGCCATTATGCTCGACCAGCATGATCGCGACCGGATCGGTGCGCGGGAAATGCGATGCACCGCAGCCGCCTGCCGCGCTGTCGCATTCGCGCTGCCAGCCGCCCTTGGCGAGATGCGTCGCCGTGCCGCAATTCGCGCAAAAGCGGTGCCGTGCGTGCCAGTCGATCAGGCTGCGCGCCCCGGCATAGATGGCCAGGTCACGCGGGGCGAGTTGCATCACGACCGCTCGATTGGCGCGCTGTTCGTAAGCGGGCCGTGTGTCTCCGCTGTCAGGTACAGGCGCGAAGACCGGGACACCATCGCGGCGGCCGAGATAGACGAGGTCCGCTTGGGGGTTCGCTTCGGACAGGAGCGCGTAGCCAAGCGCATCGCCGTCCAGCACGGGCAGCAACCCGTCGAGCCGGAGTAGCTGCGCATCGGCGCTCGCCCGGACCTGTGCCAACCGCTCGGGATCGGAGCGGGTGTGATCGTCCCGGTCCATGCCGTGGCCGGTCAGCGCAGGGCTCGGCGTGATGCTCAAGCCGCTGCTGCCAGCACTGCGGCATCCTCCGCTACCACGGCCGGGAAACGTTGCTGTATATCGTAGCTTTCGGCAGGCATGTACTGCACCATCAGCGTATGACGCAGGCCATAACGCATGTTGACTAGGCCGACCGTGCCTGCCGCGCCGAACCAGCCGAACAGCCCCTCTGTCTCGCCCTGCCCGACAAGCCCGCCCGCGCCGAAGCCGAAGGTGCGGCCATTGGCGGTGAAGCGGCCATTGCTCGCCAGCGTTTCGGGGAACAGGTCGGAGGTCGCAGTGCGGATCGTCGCCTCGCTCGCCACGCGCCGTCCGTCGATTTCGCCAAGCCCGGCAAGCATGCGCAGGAAGCGGTCGTAATCGCGCGCGGAGGACACCAGTCCCGCCCCGCCGAAGGGGAATGCAGGCGGATCGAGGAAGACAGAGCTTTGCGGCAAGTCCATCGGCAAAGGAAGGCCGCCCATCAGGAAATAATTGCCGGCAAGGCGCGAGGCTTCGGATCGCGGCACGCGGAAGAAGGTGCTGCTCATGTCGACCGGATCGAAGATGCGGCGTTGCAGGAAGCTGTCGAAGCTTTCTCCGCTGGCCACCTCGATGACGCGACCGAGCAGATCGAGCCCGACCGAATAACTCCAGCGCGTGCCCGGCTGGCGCACCAGCGGAAGCTCGGCAAGGTTGTCAGCGAACATTTCGAGGCTGCGGGCGGGCCGACCGCCCAGCAGATCCTGCGCCATGGCGAGGCGGCTGGCGGAAACGGGCACGATCCCGGCGCGCGAATAGGCTGCCTTGATCGGCCCGTTCTGGATGATCGTATAGCCCAGGCCCGCCGTATGCGTCAGCAGATGGCGGATCGTGATGGGCCGCGCGGCAGGCTCCAGATTGTCCGCCGAGATCGGGCCGTCATAGGTTTTCTGCACGCGCATGGTGCGGAAGGCGGGCAGGATTTCGTGCAGCGGCTGGTCGAGTTCGAAAAGCCCGTCCTCGATGCACAGCATGGTGGCAAGGCCGGTAACGGGCTTCGTCATCGAATAGATGCGCCACAGCGTGTCGCGCCCCACCGCGCCATCGCCCTCGAAAGTGCGTGCGCCTGCGCTGACATAATCGGGCGCGGCCTGCCCGAAGCCCATTGCGGCAACCATGCCCGGCACGCGCCGCGCCTCGACATGGGAGCGCACGAACCGCTCGACACCGGGCCATTGGGCGGCGGCTTCACCGGCAATGGCAGGCGCGGCGAAGGGCAACATCGCGGCAGCGGCTCCTGCGCCGGTGGCAGCGATGCCGCGCAAGGCGATGCGACGAGTGTAAGGTGCGAGAAGCGGGTTGGCGGTCATTGCGGGGAAGCTCTTTCGGTATCGTCAGCAGGGAAACTAGGGTGCGAAATTGTGCGCGGCAAGGTTGCAAACCGCCACTGTGTTACCTATATAAAACGCATGCTGAATATCGTTTCTATCCTAGTCGGCCTGCTCTCGCTGGTCATCGTCATTCCTGCGCAGATCCCGCTTCTCGGCTGGGGCAACTGGCTCGCCCTGCCGCTAATCGTGATCGGCCTCGTCATCGGGCAATTGTCGAGCAGCAATACGGGCCGCAACCTGAACCTCGTCATTCTGCTGATCGCGATTGTGCGCCTGTCGCTGGGCGGCGGACTGCTTTAGGCGCGCTCAACGAGAACCAGCCGCGCGGCTTTGGCGAACAGCGTCGGCAGGCCCGCTTCGTCGATTGTATTGACTGGCCACCACTCGCCCTCGCCCTTGGGCTGCGCCGCCTCGCTTGCATGCACCGCTACGCCCAGCTCCAGCTCGAAATGGGTAAAACCGTGCCGCACCACGCCTGCGCCTTTCCACACGCCCGATGACGGCGCATCGCCCGAACCGTCGGCGCGGGCGGACCAGCCATCGTCGGGCAAAGCGCGCATTCCGCCAAGCATCCCCCTACCGGGCCGCTTCACCAGCCATACCTTGCCCTCGCGCTCGATCCAGAATGCCGTGCCGGTGCGGCGCGGCTTGGCTTTCTTCGCCGCTTTGACCGGCAGGCGGAGCGGGTCGCCGCTCGCGCGGCCCTCGCATTGTGCCGATAGCGGGCAGAGGAGGCATTTTGCATCGCGCGCCGTGCAGATCGTCGCGCCGAGATCCATCATTGCCTGCGCGAAATCGCCCGCACCCTCATCCGGGGTGATTGCATCGGCCTTCGACCGGATCGCCTTGCGCGCGCGCGGTAGCGGTTCGTCGATAGCGAAGAGCCTGGCGACCACCCGCTCGACATTGGCATCAACCACCACCGCGCGCCGCCCGAACGCAATCGCCGCCACCGCCGCTGCGGTGTAGTCGCCCAGCCCCGGCAGCTTGCGCAATTCCGTCTCGCTATCGGGAAAGCCGCCCATCGCAGCCACTTGCCGCGCGCATTTCACGAGGTTTCGCGCTCTCGAGTAATAGCCGAGCCCCGCCCACGCGGCCATCACTTCCTCCTCCGGCGCGGCGGCGAGCGCGTTAATGCTCGGCCAACGCTCCACGAACGCAGCAAAGTACGGCTTCACCGCCGCGACCGTCGTCTGCTGGAGCATGACTTCGGACAGCCAGACGCGATAAGGGTCGGCGCACCCTGCCCCCGGCGGCACCCGCCATGGCAGCGCGCGGGCATGGGCGTCGTACCATTCCAGCAGCAGCGAAGAGACGGTGGCGGACACGCAGCGCCTATGGCATGAGCACCCCTTCCATGCCACGCGACGAAACCGACAAACCGGGGAAGACCGGCAAGCCTGCCGCCAGGGGCAAGGCCAAGCCGTACCAGCGCCCGCGCGGCGGCCCGGCGAAGCCCGTCGCCGACCTCGTCCCGCAGATCGGCCGCGCCGCCTTTCGCCGCTTCGGCTTCGTACAGTCAAGCGTCGTCACCCGCTGGCCGGAGATCGTCGGCGAGCATCACGCCAAGGTCTGCACACCCGAGAGCATCCGCTTCCCGCCGGGCGAGAAGTCGGACGGCATCATGCAGCTTGTCGTGCTGCCCGCCCATGCCCCGCTGATCCAGCATGTCGTTCCCGAAATCATGGAGCGGGTGAACCGCTTTTTCGGCTATCGCGCTGTGGTGAAGGTCAAGATCCGGCAAGGCGCGGTTAAGCCGCCACCTGCTCGAGAAAAACGCAGCGCTCCGCCTTCGCTCAAGCCCATTCCGATGGACCTTGGCGAAGGCCTGCGCGATATCGGCGACCCCGAATTGCGCGCCGTGCTGGAATCGCTCGCGCGCAGCGTCGCGAACAAAGAGGAACAGGACTTATGACACGCCGGGCACTCGCCCTCCTTGCCGCATTGGCCGCTCCCGCCGCAGCCGTCCCTGCCATGGCGCAGGACTGGAATGTGGAGATCGTGCAGACCGCGCAGGGCCACCGCGTCGGCAATCCCGATGCCGAGCTGCAGATCATCGAGTTCAACAGCTATACCTGTCCGCATTGCGCGCAGTTCGAGCGTGACAGCGAGGCGGAGCTGAAATATCTTTACGTCCACGAAGGCATGGCTTCGCTCGAGGTGCGGCACCTGATCCGCAACATCGTCGACGTAACCGCCGCGCTTGCCGCCGAATGCGGGGACGACGAGGATTTCTTCGGCAACCACCGCGCCATCCTCAACACGCAGGACGACTGGCTGGCCAAGGCGCGCGCGATTTCTCCCGCCCAGCAGGCGCGCTGGAACGCCGGTGGCATCCCGCAGCGCATTCGCGCGGTTGCCAGCGACCTCGATTTCTATGAACTGATGGAGCCGCGCGGATATTCGCGCAGCCAGCTCGACCAGTGCCTGTCCGACCAGTCCCGCGCCGAGGAACTGGCCGAGGCGAGCAATGCCAACGCTGCCGAATTCGGGGTGCAGGGCACGCCCAGCTTCGTGCTCAACGGCACGCTGCTCGACGGTGTCCACGCATGGCTGCAACTGCGCACCGTGCTTGCGGAAGCGCGCGAAGCGTCCGAATAAGGGGACAACCCTGTGCAAAAGCGCCGCCATGCGGCCCCCGGCGCTTTGAGCACGCGTATGCTTCTGCCTAGACTGCGGGCCAGTTCGGAATACGGATAAACTAAACCCATGACGACACGACGTTTCGCCCTCGCCACAATCGTCCTGCCGCTGACGCTGGCGCTCGCCGCCTGCAATGGCGACGATGCGGAGGATGCAGGCTCGCTGCCGATGGCCGATCCCATCGCCGACATTGCAGCGCCCGAGGGGCAAAGCTGGGTCGAAACGGTCGAGGTCAGCGAATATGACGGATACGTCATGGGCAACCCCGATGCGCCGATCAAGGTCGTCGAATACGCCTCGCTCACTTGCCCCGCCTGCGCCGCTTTCGCCACCAACGGCGCGGAGCAGCTGCGCGACCAATATGTGGCCAGCGGAGTCGTCTCGTGGGAGCTGCGCAACCAGATCCACGGTATTTACGACCTGACGCTCGCCGCGCTCGCCCGCTGCGGCGCTAACGAAAGCTTCCACCCGCTTGCCGATCAGGTCTGGATGAACCTCCCGCAAGTGCAGCAGAACATCCAGGCGGGCAACCAGCGCATCCAGGCGCAGGGTGACATTCCCGAAGCGCAGCGTTTCCTCGTGATCGCCGATGCGGCGGGCATGTTCGACTTCTTCGCTGCGCGCGGCATCGCCCGTGACCAGGCGGCGCAATGCCTGTCTGACACCGAATCGGTGATGGCCATCGGCGAGCGTTCGGACCAGCAGAGCGAGGAATTCGGCGTCACCGGCACGCCGACCTTTTTCGTCAACGGCGCGCGCGTCGACGGTATTACCTGGAACGATCTCGAACCAGCCCTGCAGCGCGTCGGCGCGCGCGACGAGTAAGGCCGGAGGGGGCGGCGCAGCATGGAGTTCCGCAAGCTCAGGCTGAGCGGCTTCAAGAGCTTCGTTGAGCCATCCGAACTGCGCATCGAACCGGGGCTGACGGGTGTCGTCGGCCCCAATGGCTGCGGCAAGTCCAACCTCCTTGAAGCGATCCGCTGGGTAATGGGCGAAAGTTCGCCCAAGTCCATGCGATCGGGCGGGATGGAGGACGTGATCTTTGCCGGAACGGCAGGCCGCCCGCCGCGCGACTTCGCCGAGGTCGTGCTGCATGCGCGGGATGACGAGGGCGAACCGCTCGACGTCACCCGACGGATCGAGCGCGGCGCGGGCAGCGCCTATCGCCTGAACGGGCGGGACGTGCGCGCGAAAGACGTCGGCCTGATCTTCGCTGATGCCGCCACTGGCGCGCACAGCCCTGCGCTCGTCAGCCAGGGCAAGATCGCACAGGTCATCGCCGCAAAGCCGACCGAGCGGCGTATGATGCTGGAAGAAGCAGCAGGGATCGCGGGGCTGCATGTCCGCCGCCGGGACGCCGAATCGAAGCTACGCAGTACCGACAAGAACCTCGAACGG
>JBARVT010000064.1:0-8460 GCA_049646405.1 Alteraurantiacibacter sp. | reverse complement strand
GATCACGCGGCGAAGCGTATCCTGCTGACCCTCCAGCGAATGCGTATCGCCCAGATCGTCGATATCGACGACGCGAAAAGTGGTCTTGAAGGTCTGCTCGACATGGCCCCCGTCGGAAGGCACCTGCACCTTCACATCGTGCGTGAATGTGCGCTCTGCGGTCACTTTGAACATGCTCTGATCGTCCTCTTAATTGAGCGTGAGAAGCCACTGGTCGTCGCCAGCCTGCGGCAGCGGCGTGAAGCCGAGCGGCCATTCGAGCACGTTCTGCTCGTTCTCGTATCCCGACAGGCGCATCTGCTGTGCCGCCGGAATGTCGATCTGCACGCGCTTGCCCGCCTCGGTGCCGTGGATCAGCTGGATCGCCTGTTCGGTCTGCGCCTGCGCGATCGCGAAAGGGTTGTAGACATCCAGCTCCACCGCCTCGACGCGGGTGCGCACGCTCTCCGCCTTGTCGACGATGCGCACTGCCTCCTGATTCACCAGCAGCCGGGTCTGCACATCGTTCGCCAGGTCCAGCTCAAAACTGCGCATGACGAAATCCAGCCCGCCGATCGTGAAGGTCGGCGTATTGGCCTTGCTCGCCACCTGCGGTTTCTGGAACGCGGTGAGGTCGGGCACGATGGCCGGCACTTTCGTCGGGATGGTGAACAGGCCCGTCATCGTCACGGACAGCATCGGGATACCCTGTGCGTCGACTTTCAGCATGCCGGTGCCGCGCGCGCCCAGCAGCACGTGCCGCGTCTGCCCAACGGCGAAATAGATGCTGCCGCTCTCCGGGTTGTCGGTAATCGGGGAATATTCCACCGATACGCCCGGATCGATGACCTCGGCGATGCCCAGCATCCGCAGCAGCGGGCCCCATGCGGGCGCCGTGCCGGTCGCGCCCGATCCAACCAGCTCGACGTCGAAGGTCAGCGTGGAATACAGGCCGGTCGGAATGGACGGGTCGGCGCCGAACTTAACCTTCTCGGTTTCGCGCTTCGTGTCCTGCCCTTCCATCGGGGCGAGCCGGACATTCAGCGCGAGGATAGCATTGGCCGCACCCGTCGGCGCGGCATCCTCGCCGTAAGTGTCCTCGATTTTCGCCAGCAGCGTCTTCGATTTCCAGTTGATCATTTGCCGCTATCCTTGGTTGCGTCGCCGCCTCTCGCGTCCGACATGGGTTTCCCGGCATCGGCCTTTGCGGCATCCGTCTGCGGTTTCAGCACGCCGCCGCTCTGCTTCACGAAGCTGCCGCCCCTGGTGGGCCAGTCGCCCTTGCGTTCGAATGGTTTGGGTTTCTTTGTCATGGCTGGATCCTCAGCTGGTCGTTCAGTGCGAAATTCAGTTGGTAGATCAGGTGGCCTCGCTGCGATCCGACGAGCTCGCCATTCGCCAGCGTGAAGACACCCACCGCATCCTCGGGCGCCCATCCGGCCACGGCTTCCACCACCTGCCGGATCAGCGGCGTGATCTCGTCGATCGCGCGTCCGCCGCGGGCATCGCCCGCCACTTTCACGAACAGCACCACGATCACGGTCTCGCTGAAATTCTGCACGAAGGCGCCCGTCATCGCCTGCGCCTGGCCACCCTGCAGCGGGCCGGGCAGCACGAAGGCGGCAGGTGTCACCTGCGGCGTCTGGTTCTTCTCCACCAGCGTGGAAAACTGCGCCGCATTGCCAATCCGCGTGTCGCTGGCAAACGCCTCGATCTCGGCCTGCAATCGGTCCGCAACTTCGTCCAGGCGGATCATATCAGGCCCCGCATACTCTCCGGCGTCAGCTCCCGATCGCGGTCGATCGTTTGCACGCCCGCGCTGCCGCCCGATGCGGGCTCCACGCCCTCGGCGGGCAGGCGGATCACGCCGCTTGAGATCTGCGCCAGCGCCTTCATCGCGCCGTCATAATCCTTGCCGATCTTGGGATCGGGCTCGCTGGGGTGCAGCTTGTAGATCGCGATCGCCAGCGCCAGGTCCAGCAGCTGCGGGGGCATCTGCGCCAGCGGTAATTTGTAACGTGTCGCCAAGTAACCGTCGATCGTCGCGTCGGTCGCGGCCAGCACGCCGGTCACCAACGCTTCATCCACCGTGCCCGTCGCTACCTCGCCGCGATCGGTCAGCTGCACGAGCATGCGCTCGCCGAACCGCTCGATCAATTGGGCCAAGGTGGCATAGGACATCGGTGGACGCTCCGCTTACTCAATCGGGGGATCGATGATCAGTTCGGGATCGGTGGCCAGCGCATCGATCTGGCGCGGGCTCAGCTGCGAAAGATCGACCGGCGTCGGCTCGGGCGTGAAACCGATGCCAGCACGGCGGCGGCCCAGCGGCCGCTTCGATCGCACCTGGATGATGCTCGCGCCATCGGCGCTTCCAGGCTTTGGGCCTTCGTCGCCAGCCGGGGGATCGCCAGCCGGGGCCGGGGCCGATGCAGCCGTATCGGTGGATGCGGCAGCCCCGGTCTCGGCCTGGACCTTCGGCTTGCGCGTGCGCTTGCCCTCGGTTTTGCTGGTCGTCTTCGCCATAGCTCTTACGCCAGCCATGGAACGACGAGCAGCTCGGCCGTTCCCGCCCAGGGGTTGCTCTCGCCGCCATTGACCAGCTGCGACTGCAGGATCTTGCGGCCCGCGCCTTCCAGTGCGGGCGGCACGACTAGCAGGTTGGGGCGGATACCCAGCGGGCGGCCATTGTCGCTCTTGAAGGCCTGCATCGCGGCGCGTGCGGCCTCGTAGCTGTCGGCATCGAGCAGCTGCTTCGATCCCCAGGCCATCTGCCAGAAGCCGTAGCCGAAGTTCATCCGGGCATCGACGCCATAGACGTATTCGTTGCGATCGAACACGTTGTCGTCGGTCGGCTTGTCCTTGGCCACCAGTTCGCCGAAGTCGCGGCGCACCTGCTTGATCAGCGGTTTCACCACGCGGGTCGTGTCCAGCAGGTACCAGCCAGTGCCCGCACCGCCATCGGTGTTGGCAACCGACAGCACGGTTTCGCCATCTTCGTCGATCACCGGGTGATCGGTGTCGAAGAAGTTCTGCCCGTCATAACAGGGCGTGGCGAAGCCGTCCTTCAGCAGATCCCAGATCAACTGCTCCGGATCCATCACGGTGGCTTCGCCGATCGCCTGGAACAGCGTGGAATAGATGCCGAGATTGTCGGTCTCGATATCGTCGCGGTCCACGCCCACGGTCAATTCGAACGCCTTCTCCTTGATCGCGTAATCGCTTTCGGAGATGTTCTGGATCACGCGCGGGCCAACCCATTCGCGGATGCGTGGCAGCTTGCCCATCCAGCCATACCGCATTTCCTTGGTGTTGCTGGGCACCGTCATCGCCACCTTGGGCGACATCGGCGCGGCGGAATTGTTGAGCCCTGCCTTAAACGCGGCCGAAAAGCCGGTGCGGAGCTTGTTCAGGTTCTCGCTGGTTACGAGCATGTGATCTGTCCTTCTCGCTTAGAGGAATTCGACCCAGACGCCCTGGGCGTCCACGTCGAAGACTTTGCCGGCCACGGGTCGCGCGCCGGCATTGTCGGTCTTGGCCACGGTCTGGTCGTCCACGACGAAGCAGTCCTTGCCCACGTCGCTCAGATCGATCGCGTCGGCTGCGGCGGAATTGGCGAAGCGGAACACGCCGCGGCGGGTCTTCACGCTGTTATCGCCGTCCTGGCCATCGGTGTTGTCGGCGGTCTCGTCCGCCCGACCGACCGTAACCTGGCCGGCAGTGGCGGTGGCACCTGCGGCAAATCCGGCAGCGGTCAGCGCCACCATGGCGCCCTGGAAGACCTTGCCGCCTGCAGGCAGCGGAAGCGCGCGGACATCGCCGAGCGCGGCGGGGGTGTTGCGGGGTGCGGTCAGAGCAGCCATATCACAGGGCCTCCTTCTTGGCGGCCGAACCGTTCTGGCTGGCCTTGTAAGCGTCTTCGTCGATGCCCATCAGCTGCATCACGTGACGATCGCCGGCATCCAGCCCGCTTTCGTCCGAAGTGGCGGGGATCTCGCTGTGCAGCGCAGTGCCGCCCTTCAGGATCGGCATTGCTTCGATCAGCGTCTTGGCACGTTCCGGATCGGCCATATGGATCTCAATGTACTGGTCGCGCGCGGCCTTTACGCCGATGCGGCCGTCTGCAATCGCGCCGTCGACAAAGCTGGTGGCCTTGTCGCGCTTCGTCGCATCGCTCTGCGCATTCAGCGCCTGGACCGTTTCGGTCAGCTCGCCCTGCAGCGCGATGAACGCGGGATGCTGGGTAATATCCTGCTGCCCGTGGGTGGAGGTGTCCGTTTCCGGTGCCTTGGTTTCCATCTTCGCCTTCAACGCCGTCTCGATCGCCGCGTCGTCGGCAGTCTCGTCGAGCCCCAAGAGCTCGATCAGCTTCGCCTTCCAGTCCATGCCGGTTCCTTCCTTCTGCGATTCCTGGGAATGAAGGGCGGTCAGGCCCTTCAGATTGGGGGTGTTGGTCAGGCTGGCGCGCAGCACGCCCACCACCTTGTTGTCCTTCGTGTGGACGATCACCGGGCTGATCCCGTTGTATGACCGGTCCTCCATCAGCGCGCGGCCTTGGCCGGTCCATTCGACCCGGCCCCACAGCGCGCCATCACGCGCTTCCACTTCCACGATCCAGCCGCGCGCGGGTGCCGGTGCGCCTTGCGGCGCGGCCAGGTCGGTGGAATGGCATTCGTCGACCGGCAGCTTGGCGCCGGCCTCGGTGATAGCCGCCGCCAGGTATTCCATCGACGCGACCGAATAGGGACCGCGCCCGTCCTGCGTGGCGATCTCGCCCGCAGGCAACAGGTTGATCCATTCGGGCACGCCGTCCGATCCTGCATCGGGCAGGGCCATGGCGGAACACAGGGCGATCGGTTTCGTCGTCATCGCCGACCATGTGCCCGATGCGGATGCGGCAAAATATGACCGCCTCGGCGGTCAGGAACGGTGCAAATGGCGGGTTTCGGGATGGTTTGCGCTGCGCTGCCGGTTATGCCCGGCGCACGAATCGTCGCCCCGGCTTGATGCGCCGGGGCGGGCGTTCAGGTCAATGGTGGAATGGGCCCCTCAGCTGCCGGGATCGAGCGTGGCAGCAAGGTTCTCGTTCACGATCTCCACGATCGCGGTCTCGTCTTCGGCGGAAATCCCCAGCCAGGCGCGTGCCGGGATTTGGCCCCACGGGATAGGCCGACCGCTTGTATCGCTGCCGAACGCGCCCTTCGCCGCGCCGGACTGCATCACGGCTGCATATTTCATGTTGGACCCGATCGTCACGCTTTCGCGCGCCGGGAATGTCAGGATCTGGCTGGAAAGCATGCCGCTCGGGCCGATCAGCGGGCGGGGGCGGTTGCCGTATCCCATGCGGCGATACCTTTCCATCGTCGCTTCGCTTTTCGGCGCCCAGTCCTTGCCATCGGGGTCCACGCCCTGCTGGAACCGCTGCTTCGTCGATCGGACTAGGTATTCGCCGATCTCGGTGAAGATCGGCGTCATATCGGTCAGCGCGTCCAACCCTTTGCGGATCGCGCCGCGCGCCTCCTCAGCGTTGAATTCGACCGTAAACATCGCTATCTCGAGTTCAGTGATGCGGACATCGCACCGCTTTCCCTGGGGGAAAGTACGCTTCGGGCGTTAGGGCGCGGACGCATCACTTCTTCCCTGTCCGGATATAGAGCGTCTTCATCGTCAGCGCTTCGCGTCTGCGACCCACCAGCATCGTGGCCGTGAACAGCTCGCCATCGATCCGGGACGCGAAGCTCACCAGCACCTCGCCGATCGCAGACCGGAACGGCCCTTCGATAGCGTCCGGCTTTGAAAGCAGGCCGGGTAACCGGGCGAAGTCGGCCGCCGTCACGGCCCGTTGTCCCCGTGGTCGCTCGGTCGCGTCCGATCCGTGTTCCTCGATTACGTGGCGGATCGCGGCGGCATCGATGCGGAAATCGAAACGGCGCGCATCGATGCCGGTTAAGTCCTCGATCCGTTCCGCCTGCTTCTGCCCGACCAGTCCCATTGCCTTGATCGGCGGCAGTTCCGGCAGGTCCGGCTTCGGATCGAACACGCGCTGGGCGTATCGCCGGACATCGTCGGCCGTGGATGGTAACGCGCGATGTGCCTGGGAAATCGCGTCCGCTTGCGGGGCGGGCAGGTCGCGCAGGAATGCCTTCGCGATCAGGAAGTCCCAATTGCGCAGCTTCTCCGCCATGGCCTGCACCATCGCGTTGACGCTCGCACCTGGCGCATAATCCCAGCCGCGGCCGATGCCGATCGGCGCGCTGGTCGCCGGATCGCGCTGCTGCCAGTCGTCGGGCAGG
Organism: Alteraurantiacibacter sp.; assembly: GCA_049646405.1. Taxonomy (GTDB): domain Bacteria; phylum Pseudomonadota; class Alphaproteobacteria; order Sphingomonadales; family Sphingomonadaceae; genus Alteraurantiacibacter. Next base: position 2,188 of record JBARVT010000064.1, on the reverse strand, counting down.
CGCTTGTCCGGATCGCCGCCCAGGCGCTTTACGCCCGCCGCGGTGTTCGTCCCGCTGACATAGCAGCTGCACCCCCAGTCGCTGGGCGGATAATGCGTTTGCCAGAACGGATGATCGGGCGGCAGCGCGATACCGTTCCAGCCCAAGTGCTCGATGCGCGGCTCCAGGCTGCCGCCATGGAAATACACCCAGTACTTGAAATTGCCCGCCACCAGCTGGGCATATCGGCCCGCGGCATAGCTTGTGCGCATGTTGGTGCGGTAAATCGTCCGCATGCGCCAGGCTTCGCCGCGCTTCGTTCCCTGGCCGGTCCATCCGGTCCAGCCATTGCGCCGCACGATATCGCGGAAATCGCGTTCGAACTCGGCCAGCGTGCCGCCTTCCGCAATTGCCTTGTCCAACGCCGCCGCCAGGTCGCTGAGCAGGTCGGCCTCCACTGCGCCCGCCACCATGAAGCCTGTATCGTGCGCCTCGCGCAGCATGTCGTCCCAGCGCTGCGTCGGCACCAGATTGCCCAGCTTGCTGCGGAAGAACGCGACCTGTTCAGTGAAGGGGCGGCGGAACGCGCCGCGCAGGGAACCGGTCTCAGGCATGCCGTTCGCTCCCGCCCAGCGCCAATCGCGACCGGAAGCCGTAGCACAGGATCGATTTAAGAGGCCCTAAGAAGCCGCTCAGGCGCGATTGCGCGTTCGGCAGGTGCATTGGGCCGTTTTGGCGCTCGAAAGCGTTTCTCGGGCAAATTTCGCCCATGCCTGTCATTCACCGCTGTCGGCCACATCGGCCATGCCCGCCGCCTGGCCCGCTGCGAACGCTCTTTCCAGCGTCCCGCCCAGCCGTACCGCTGCTTCGCCGCCCATCGCGCCGGTCAGCATCTCGCGCAGTTCGGACAGGCTGCTCGCCTTGTCCACCATCGCCTGGATCGCGGCGATCATCTCTTCCATCGCCGGGTCGGCTTCGGTCTCCAGCCGCTCGGCCAGCGCGTCAGGCGGGAATGCCGTCGGCGGTGCATCTTTCGCCTGCGATGCCGATTGCGGAGCCGTCTCTATCGCGGGGTCGACATCGGGCTCGGCGCGCACGGGCGCGCGCGGTGCGGTCAGCAGCTCCGAACCATTGTCGGGATCGCTCAGCCCCAGCTTGTCGCGCATTTCGGATGCCTGCACCCGCATTCCCACGCCCACCAGCTTGACCACGTTGTCGACCATTGCATTCAGGTCTTCAGGCTTGGGCCGGGCGATGATCAACCGCGGATAATTCTGCTGCGGCCCGTACTCCAGGTCGATCCACGGGCGCACCAGGTCGCGGTTGATCACTGCGGACAGCGCCTTGCAGTCCGCCATCTCGATATCGCCGCGCACCTCGTTGTGCACCTCGGCCTGGCCCGATCCGATGCCGCCGCCCGATTGTGCATCGGTGGTATTGGTCTGGCCCAGCACGGCTTTCGATACCTGCCGGTCCAGCCAGTCCGCGCGCTTCAGGTAAAGGTCCGATCCCGCGCTCACATTCTGTGCTTCGACGAACTCGATCTCCATGCTGCTCGGCACGATCGCCGCGCAATCGCCCGCGATGTTGGCCACGGCGCGGAACAGCGTGGCCTTGTCCTCGGCGCTGGCGCTTTCGTGGAACTTTCCGATGCGCACGGGCTGGCCGTATGTCTGAGTGAAGATCGCCCAGTCGCGTTGGGTAAAGGCCTTGAACATCCACGCCCAGCTGGCCAGCCGCGCAATGCCCGATCGCACCGGCAGGCCGGATTTCGCCTTGATCTGCGTAATAATGAACTTGAAGCCGGGCAGCGGGCCGGAGGGCTGGTTGCCGTCGTCCCCGCCGCGCAGCATCGGGGTGCGCAGGTCGCGCCGGTCGAAGGTGAAAAACCGCGGATCGCGCCATTCCAGCCGCGCGGGCCACAGCTGCCCCTCGGAAACTTGCCACATGATCTCGGTAAAGCTGATCCCCTTGCCAATCGCATCGAGCATGTCGAAGATCTCGTCGGCCAGTTCGTCGCGCTTCAGCCAGTCGCGAATCATGTCCGCCTTGGCCACGTCCTCCGCGCTGTCGGATGCCGCTTCCACCGTGATGTCGATCTGGCTGACCGCGCGCTTGCGGGTCGCCAGTACGCCCGCGTAATGCAGGTCGCGCTCCTCGATGATCTCGGCCAGCTCGAAATATTCCAGCGGCTCGCCCTGGTCGGCAT
>JBARVT010000063.1:0-2984 GCA_049646405.1 Alteraurantiacibacter sp. | reverse complement strand
GGATCAGGATCACCGCAACCAGTTCGAGCGCGGCATTGTTCTCGCCTCCGCCGCCAAGCCCGAGCAGGCCGAAGCCGAGCGCGAGCAGGATCATGAAAAAGACGATCGCGCCGATCCACAGGAAGGTAAGGTCGAGCAGCAGGGCGCCCGCCCTTGCGCCGCGGCTGCCGACGGTGAGCGGCAGGGCGAGTCCCTCTGGCGTCACCAGCATCCGGTCGCGCTTGCCTTCCTCTCGGCTGAGCACGGCGGCGCTCACGTCTCGCTCTCCACCGGACGGCGGGCGAGGGCGAAATACATGATCCACAGCGCAAGCATGGTCATCCCGATGCCGTAACGCGCCGCGGTGTCGCCGACGAGCTGGCGGGCATAGCCTTCGAGCAGGCCAGCGATGATGAGCATGATGGTGCAGCCCGCCATCACCTGCGCTGCGCGTACGCCTGCATCCTGCATGGCGGCGAGGATGGATCGGTCGCCGGGGAACGCCATGGTACGTCCGACATGCAGCCCCGCTGCCCCCGCCAGCAGGATCGCCCCGATCTCGGTCGTGCCATGAACGGAAAGCCAGCCGAGGAACTCCACCTCCAGCCCCGCTTCCGCGAAGACGAACAGCATCGCGCCGAGCAGCGCCATGTTGTAAACGAGCAGCAGCAGCGTGGGGATGCCGAATGCGAAGCCCAGCGCGAAGGCGAGGATGGCGACGCCGGTGTTGTTGGAGAAGAGATAGGCGGCGAACACGGTCAGGCCTTCGCCGCTCTCCGTGCTGCCGAGCGTTTCCTCCAGCACCGCCCGGTCCGCCCCCGGCACGCGCCCGCCTGACATGGCGCCGGGAACCAGCGCGTAGAACCAGTCGCTGTTGCGTGCGACAAGGAGGTATCCGACGCCCGTGCCCGCCACCATCACCGCGAGCGCGATGCAGATGTCGAGCCAGATGTCGCGCACGGCCGCGCTCCACCCGCCGCCGAAGAAGCGTTTCAGCCAGCCGAAGAAGCCGATGCGCGGCCCGTAAATCTGGAACCACGCGCGCCGCACCAGCGATTCGAGATAAGCGAGCGTCGCTGCATCGAGCGAGGTTTCCCGCGCGACGGCGAGGCTGGACGCGGTCTTGCGATAGAGCACCGGCATCTCGATCAGATCGTCGTCGTCGATCCGGCGCGGACGGCCTTTCTCGAGCGCGACGACGATCTTTTCGAGCCGCTGCCAGTCGACCTCGCGCTCCAGCCGGAACTTGTCCGACCTGAGGCTCGCCGCCTCGATATCGGCAGGCGGTTCGATCTCGGAAGACTTGAAAAAGGGCAGGGCCATCACCCGATCGCCTCCGCGCGCTTGGTCTCGAGATAGAGGTCAATCAGCTGGTAGCCGATCCTGCCATGCGGCGCCTCGATCACGTTGACGCCCAGCCGCCGCAGCCTTTGCAGCACCAGCGCACGCTGGCGGGCGAGTGAATCCGCGCCCACAGCGACGGCGATGTCGGCGATCGTGTCAGGCTCGGTCGCGGCGAGGTCTTCCAGCTCGGTGTCGGTCATGGTGACGAAGATGACGAGGTGGTGGCGCACCAGCCGCTCCACACTTTCGACCATCAGTTCCGCGCTCGTCAGGTCGGCAAAGTCGGAGAACAGCACGACCAGCGAACGCCGCTTGAGACGTGCGGTCAGCGTGGCGAGCGCCAGCGTGAAATTCGGCTCGCGCGGGGTGTAGTCGAGTTCCGCTGCAGCGCTTTGCAGGCGGTGGAAGGCGCGCGTATCGGTGACGAACGGGGTCATCAGTTGCGGCTGGTCCGCGAACCCGAACAGGCTCACCCGGTCGCCACCCTTCAGCGCGACATAGGCAGCGGTGAGCGCGGCGGAAACGGCGCGGTCGATGCGCGGCAGGCCGTCGACCGGCTCGATCATCGACTGCCCGCAATCGAAGGCAAAGACGATCTGGTTGTCGCGCTCGCTCTCGTTCTCGCGCGCGTAGAGAGCGGTGTGGCGGGCGCTGGCCTTCCAGTCGATGCGGCGGCGATCCATGCCGGGTTCGTATTCCGAAAGCGCCTCGAACTGCGTGCCTTCGCCGCGGATGCGCCGCGCGACGAGGCCGAACTGGCTGTCGCGCAGGAAGGTTTGCAGCACGGGGCTGCGCACCGGCGAAAGGTCGGGCCAGACGCGGATTGCTGCATCGAGTGCGACATGCTTCTGCCGCATTGCGAGGCCGAGGGGGCCGGGCCAGCGGATCCACAGATCGTGCAGCTCGCCTGTCCCGCGCCTCACCGGCACGACCGCGCCGCCGCCCGCGAAATTTCGATCACCATCGGGCTTGAGCGTGAATTCGGTGACCCCGCGCTCGCCCAGCCGCGCCTCGTAGCCGAGCGAGGCTTCGGGCAAAGTGGCATTCGCGTCGCGCTCGATGGTCGCCTCGACACGAACCGTCGCCGACTGTCCGACCTCGGCATCGGAGGGCACGCAATAGGCGAAATCGCGCATGCTGCCCGCCAACCACCCGTCGATCACCGCCACCAGCAGCAGCGCGAGCGCGGCGGCGGGCGCGATCACCCAGGCATCGGGCGCACTCGCCGCCACCACCACCGCCACCGGCGCGAGCAGCGTCAGCAGCACGAGCGTGCGCCCGGTCGGCACGATCGGCAGCGGGGGAAGTGCGATGCGCGGGAGTTTCACGAACTTAGCGCGGCGCCTCTGTCTGTTCGATCAGGCCGGCGACGAGATCCTCGACCAGCTTGCCCTCGATTTCCGCCGCCGGGCTGAGCAGCAGGCGGTGGCGCAGCGTCGCGGTGGCGAGTGCCTTCACGTCGTCGGGGATCACATAATTGCGGCCCTGCAAAGCGGCGCGGGCGCGGGCGGCATTGGCGAGCAGCACGGCAGCGCGGGGGCTTGCGCCGCTGGCGATGTCGGGGCTTTCGCGCGTGGCGCGCACCAACGAGACGGCGTAGCGCACGATATCGTCCGCCAGCGTCACTTCCTTCACCGCCGCCTGCGCGCCGGCAATGGCTT
>JBARVT010000062.1:0-6855 GCA_049646405.1 Alteraurantiacibacter sp. | reverse complement strand
CAGTCCAATGTCATGAGCCTGCAATCGCGTGCCGCCGCACTGCGGGCCGAAATAGCCAGCATCAATGCCAGCGCCGCGCGCGAGCCGGGTGCCGCCGCCGAAGCGCAGCGGATCAGCCGCGATTACGAGGTGCTACGCACGCAGTATGACGAGCTGCTGCAGGATCGCGAGGAGCTGCGTCTGCGCGGCCAGGTCGCGAGCGAGCGCAGCGCGGTGCAGTTCGAGGTGATCGACCCGCCGACGACGCCGCGCTCGCCCGATGCGCCCAACCGTCCGCTGCTGCTGCTGGGTGTGCTGTTGCTCGGCCTCGGCGCGGGAGCTGGCACGGCCTATGCGCTGAGCAAGCTCGGCTCCACCTTTGCGACCGCGAACCAGCTGGAGCGGACCTTCGGCCTGCCGGTGATTGGCACGATCAGCCACACATTTACCGAGGCGGGCCGCGATCTGCGCCGCAAGAGGTTCAAGTATTTCGCTGCCGGTGTGAGCGGGCTCGGCGTACTCTTCGTGGTGCTGGTGGGCGTTGAATTCGTTCAGCGCAGCACGATGGCGTGAGGGAAAAGGCGATGACCGAACATACCAAGATCCCGACGCCTTCGAGCAAGAGCCTGATCGAGCGGGCGGAGAGCTTCTTTGGGCTCGGCGGCGATTTCCGCCCTGCGCCCGTACCTGGCGAGCTTTCGCCGCCGATCAACCGGCGCAAGGCGAAGAAGCCTGCGAAAGTGGCGGCCGAGGCGTCGCTGGCCGGTGCGCTGGCGAAGCGGATGCCACCGCGCGAGATAGCGCGGGCCGAGGCCGCACCCGCGCCGGCTCCCGAGCCCGAGCCGATTTACGAGGATGTCGAATTCTCCGGCGAATTCCACGAGATCGACCGGGAGGCGCTGGCTATTCACGGCCTGATCCAGCCCGAAGCGCCGGTTACCGCGTTGTTCGAGGAATTTCGCATCGTGAAGCGACAGGTCCTGCAATCGGTGCGCAAGGCGCGCGAAAGCGGCTCGGGCGCTCTCGCCCAGCGCGTGCTGGTCTGTTCGCCGCTGCCGGCCGAAGGCAAGAGCTATTGCGCAGTCAATCTCGCGCTGGCGATGGCGGCGGAGAAGGACAGCGAGGTGCTGCTAGTCGATGCCGACTTCGCCAAACCTTCGGTCCTTTCCATGCTCGGCCTGCCGCGCGGGCCGGGCTTCATGGATGTGCTGGCGCGCGACGATATTCGCGTCGAGGACTGCGTGATTCAGACCGACCTTGCGGGCCTTCACGTCCTGCCTGCGGGCAATCACACCACATCGGACAGCGAATTCCTTTCCAGCGATCGCACCGCCGCCGTGCTCGACCGGCTGACCCGCGCCGCGCCGAACCGCCTCATCATCTTCGACAGCTCGCCCGCGCTTGCCGCATCGCCCGCTGCCGAGCTTGCCAAGCATGTCGGGCAGGCGCTCGTCGTCGCCCGCGCGGATCGCACCGGGCAAAGCGCGCTGGAAGACGCGCTGACGCTGCTCTCCGCCTGTCCCGATCTCAAACTGCTGCTGAACGCGGCGCATTTCAGCCCGAGCGGGCGCCGCTTCGGTGCCTATTACGGGCAGGAGGCATGATTCCCATGCGCATCACCCTCGCATCCACCTTGGCATCCGCCATCGCCATGGCGGCGTTGTCCGTCCCCGCTGCCGCGCAGGACCGCCCCGATCCGGAGGCCGAAACCCTCGCGCCCGATCGCGGCGTGGATGTCGCGCCCTATATCGAGGCATCGCAGGTCGTGTCGGTCGAACTCCAGCCCGGGGACGACGTGGTGACCTACACCCGCCTTGCGGCAGGTGTGGATGCGGCGGTCGGCGGGCGCTATTCGCAGGCCGCCGTCTCGGTCCGTTACGAACGCACCATCGGGTGGGACGACAACGTCTCCGATGTCGACACGGTCAGCGGCATCGCGCGCGGGTCGCTCGCGCTGGCCGGGCCGGACGTGACCTTTGAAGCGGGCGGCCTGGCCGCGCGCACGCGGGTCGACGGTAATGGCGCGGCGAGCGTCGGCGGCTTTGTGAACGACGACAGCACGAGCCAGATCTACTCGGTCTATGCTGGCCCCGCCGTCCGCACGCAGGTCGGCGTGGCGGAAGTCACGGGAGCTTATCGCTTCGGCTACACCCGCGTAGAATCGCCTGATGCCGTGTTCCTCGCACCCGGGGACGAACCAGCCGACATCCTCGACGAGGCGACGACGCACAAGCTAGGCGTGCGGGCCGGGATCGCGCCTGACACCGTGCTGCCTGTCGGCATCGGCGTGGGAGCCGGATGGAACCGGCAGGACGTCTCCAATCTCGACCAGAGGGTGGACGACAAATATGCTCGCGCCGACGTGACCGTCCCCGTCTCCCCAAATGTCGCCTTGGTCGGCGGCGTTGGATACGAGGATGTCGAAGTGTCGAGCCGCGACGCGGTGCGCGATGCGGATGGCGACCCCGTTATCGGGCCGGACGGTCGCTTCGTCACCGACGAGAGCCAGCCGCGCCAGATCGCCTACGAGACGGACGGGCTTATCTGGGATGTCGGCGTGATGTGGCGCCCCAGCCGCCGCACGCAGTTGCAGGCGCAGGTCGGCCGCCGCTACGGCTCGACTACCTATTATGGCTCGCTTGCCTATGCGCCGAACGCCAGTTCCAGCCTCAGTGTCAATGTCTACGACCAGATCAACAGCTTTGGTGGCCAGCTCACCACCGCGCTCGACGATCTCGGCACCGATTTCGACGCGATCCGCAACCCCGTAACCGGCCAGCTCGGCGGCTGCGTTGCCAGCATAGAGGGCGACGGCTGCGCGCTCGCCCGCCTCGGTTCGCTGCGCTCTGCCATCTTCCGCAGTCGCGGCGTGTCGGTGAATTACGGAATGCGCGCGGGCCGCACCAGCTTCGGCGCGGGTGCGGGGTACGACCGGCGCACCTTCATCGCGGGCGAGGACACCGTGCTCGCCGCCATCGACGGAATTGCCGACGAAAGCTGGTGGCTCGCTGCCTATGCCGCACGCCAGCTCGACCGGCAGTCGACGCTATCGCTCGGCGCGACCGGTACCGTTTACGACAGCGGCGTGGGCGTGGAAGGCTCAACCTTCGGCTACAGCCTCAACGCCGCCTACGACCGCAATTTCCTCGCCGGGCTGAGCGGCACCGCCGCCATCGGCCTCGACGGCATCACCCGCGAAGATCTGCCCGACTACCAGGCCGCCTCGGCATTGGTCGGCCTCCGCTACACCTTCTGACGCTCCGGCACGGAGAGCACGCATATGTTCGACAATTTCTACAACCTGACCGGCAAGCCCTTCCAGCTGACACCCGATCCGGAATTCTATTTCCGCTCGATCACGCACCGCAAGGCGCTGAGTTATCTCGGATACGGGCTTGCGCAGGGCGAGGGCTTCATCGTCATCACCGGCGAGATTGGCTCGGGCAAGTCGACGCTGGTCGCGCATATGATGGAGAGCCTCGACCGCAATGCGGTCACGGTCGCGCAGATCGTGACGAGCAAGCTGGATGAGGAAGAGGTCGTCCACGTCGTCGCCGCGGCGATGGGCCTCGATGTCGAGGGGCATGACAAGGCCACCGCACTGACCGAGATCGAGACTTTCCTGCACGAGGAAGCGCGCGCGGGCCGCCGCGTGCTGCTGGTGGTGGACGAATCGCAGAACCTCAGCGTCGAGGCGCTGGAAGAGCTGCGCATGTTCTCCAACTTCCAGCTCGGCAACCACCCGCTGCTGCAGACGCTGTTGCTGGGCCAGCCCGAGTTTCGCACGACGATCCAAAGCGACCGCGGCCTCGAACAGCTGCGCCAGCGCGTGATCGCGGCGCATCATCTGGAGCCGATGCAGAAGAGCGAGATCGAGCCCTATATCGTCCACCGCCTCGAAAAAGTGGGCTGGGACGGCAACCCGGCCTTCGACCAGCGTGTTTTCGCCGAGCTTTACGAGGCATCGAAGGGCATCCCGCGCAACGTCAACCAGATCGCCAACCGCCTGCTGCTGCTGGGCGCGGTGGAAGAGCGCAACCGGATCGACGCGGCCATGCTGCAATCGGTGCTGTCCGAAATGGAGGCAGAACGAGCCTTCCCAGCCGCCGCACCCTCCGCGCTCAAGCAGAGGGAGCCGGAGTTCGAGCCGGTCAAGGCCATGCCTTCCGTGCCGCGAGTCGACATGGAACAGTTTGAGGCCGCGCTTGCCGAGCGCGATGCGCAAATCGCCGAATTGCAGCAAGCCATCGTCGAAATGGCTAACCAGGTGGACGAAGCCTCTGCCAGCGCAATCACGCCGGAAGTCGAACTGATGCGCGAGCAGATCGCCCGCATAGAGGCGCGCTGTTTCGAGCAGGAGCGTTCGATCCGCCAGACGCTGACGATGTTGATCGAGTGGATCGAGAGCGAGATGGATTCGAGCAAGGCCGCCTGACGGAGTTTTCGGCGGTGAACGCGCTTTCCTTTTCCGACAGAGAGCCGGAGGGCCGCATCGTCAACGGCCTGTCGGTCGATGTCGAGGACTGGTTCCAGGTTGGCGCGTTCGAGGACGTGATCGAGCGCGACCAGTGGGGCGCGCTCGACGACCGAGTGGAGCAAAACGTCCACGCCATCCTCGACTTGTTCGATGCTGCCGCAGCCTCCGCTACATTCTTCACGCTGGGCTGGGTGGCCGAGCGCCACGCTCCTTTGCTGCGCGAGATTGCGAAGCGCGGGCACGAGGTCGCCAGCCATGGGTGGGACCACCAGCGCGTGTTCCGGATGGACCGCGCGAGTTTCGCCAAGGACATCGATCGCACGCGCAAGACCATCGAGGATTGCTGCGGAAAGCGCGTGATCGGATACCGCGCACCCAGTTTCAGCATCGACCAGCGCACGCCGTGGGCGTTCATGGAACTGGCCGAGCAGGGCTACCTTTATTCGTCCAGCGTCGCGCCCGTCGCGCACGACCATTACGGCTGGGCCGAGGCACCGCGTTTCGCCTTTCGCCCGCTGCCATCGCACGACCTCGTCGAGCTACCTGTGACGACCGCGGAATTCCGCGGGAAGCGGCTGGCGGCAGGCGGCGGCGGATTCTTCCGCGTGCTGCCCTACGCCTTCAGCCGTTGGGCCATCCGGCAGGTCAATCGCGAAGCGCAGCGACCGGCGATCTTCTATTTCCATCCGTGGGAAATCGACCCCGGCCAGCCGCGCCTCTCCGGCGCGCCGATCCGTTCGCGGCTGCGGCATTACACCAATCTCGATAAGATGGCGGACAAGCTGGCGCAGCTGGTGCGCGAATTTGCCTGGGGCCGGATCGACCTGGTCGCGCACCGCGAAGCGGCGCGGCTCGATGCGGACAAGGCAGCGGACGCGCGGGCCAGCGCATGAACGCGCCCTTCGCCCTCCAGCGCAGCCGCGTGCGAGCGGTCGATCTGCATGAGCCGGACGAGGCGGCGCGGATCGAGGCTTTCGTTGCCGAGGCAGGCGGTTCGGTATTTCACCGGCCTGTGTGGCTACTCGCCGTCGAAGCGGGGACAGGCCAGCGCGCGCGCGGGCTGGTGCAGGAGGATCACGATATCACCGGCTGGCTTCCGCTGACCGAGGTGCATTCGCCGGTGTTCGGTCGCGCGCTTGCATCCTGCGGCTTTGCGGTGGACGGCGGGGTGCTGGGCGAACGTGCGGACGAATTGTGCGATGCTGCACGTGAATACGCGCTTCGCCTGTCCTGTCCCACGGTTGAACTGCGCGGCGGTGCGGCGGGCGAGGGGTGGGTCATCACCACCGACAGCCATGCCGGTTTCGTCGCGCCGCTGGCGGAGGCTGACGAGGCGCAGCTCCTTGCCATCCCGCGTAAGCAGCGGGCCGAGGTGCGCAAGTCGCTGACAAACGATCTCCATGTATCGGTTGGGCGCGACGAAGCGGACCGAGCGGCGCATCATGCCGTCTATGCGCAGAGCGTTCGCAATCTCGGGACGCCAGTCTTCCCGCGCGGGCTGTTCGATGCGGTGCTGGACGCGCTCGACGCCGATATCCTGACGGTGCGGCATGATGGCGAGCCGGTCGCCAGCGTGCTCTCGCTCTATCACGACGGAGCGGTCATGCCCTATTGGGGCGGCGGCACCTTTGCGGCGCGCGGTCTGCGCGCGAACGAGCGCATGTATTACGAGCTGATGATCCACGCGCGGCGGCGCGGCTGCGACCGCTTCGATTTCGGGCGCAGCAAGACGGGCAGCGGGGCTTTTGCCTTCAAGAAGAACTGGGGCTTCGCACCGCAGCCGCTCTCCTACGCAAGCTGGACGGCGCCAGGGCACACAGCGCGCAATGCCGATCCGACGAGTGCGAAGCACCAGGCGCGGATCGAGCTGTGGAAGAAGCTGCCTTTGCCGCTTGCGAACCGGCTAGGCCCGTGGATTGCGCGGGGACTGGGATGAGCGGCGACATCCTTTTCCTCGCACATCGCCTGCCGTTCCCGCCCGATCGCGGCGACAAGATCCGCTCGCATCATGTGCTCAAAGCGCTGGCGAAGCTCGCGCCCGTGCATGTCGGCTGCCTTGCCGACGACGACGCGGATTGCGAGAACGCGCACTGGCTCGACACCGTGGCCGCCAGCCATTGCATGCCGCGCCGGACGAAGCCGGTCAGCCTCGCGGGCGTCGAGGCGCTGGTGCGGCGCGAGCCCGTGAGCTTGGCCGCTTTCCGCTCGCAGGACTTGCAGACATGGGTGAAACGCACGCTGGCCGAGCGCGACATCGGCGCGATCTACGTGTTCAGCGGGCAAATGGGGCAATATGTCCCCGCCGACTGGACGGGGCGGCTGGTGGTCGACCTTGTCGATGTCGATTCGGCGAAGTTCGAAGCCTATGCGCTCGATCGCAGCGGTCCGCGCGGCTGGAT
>JBARVT010000061.1:0-1613 GCA_049646405.1 Alteraurantiacibacter sp. | reverse complement strand
ATTGTCGCGGGGCTGGAGGAAGAAGGCTTTGCAGTCGTTGTGGTGGATGGCATCGCCGCTCGCGATGCGGCGCTGGCGACGGGCGCTTACGATGTGATGCTGACCGACGTGATGCTGGCCGATGGCGATGGTATCGCCTCGCTCGGCAAGGTGCGCTCACAGCGTCCCGACATGCCCGTCATCATCATTTCCGCGCAGAATACGTTCGACACCGCCGTGCGCGCGACAGAGAACAGGGCGTTCGAATATTTCCCCAAGCCCTTCGATCTCGACGAACTGGTGCGCGCGGCGCGGCAGGCTGCGGATGCGGCGGGAAGGGGCGCGGCTCCTGTGGGCGAGGCGCCCGATGGGCTGCCGCTGATCGGGCGGAGCCAGCCCATGCAGGACGTGTATCGCATGATTGCGCGCGTACTGCATAATGACCTTTCCGTGCTGGTGCTGGGCGAAAGCGGCACGGGCAAGGAACTGGTGGCGGAGGCAATCCACGAGCTCGGCAGCCGCAAGACCGGCCCCTTCGTCGCCGTTAACGCTGCCGCTATTCCCCGCGAGCTTATCGAAAGCGAGTTGTTCGGGCACGAAAAGGGCGCGTTCACCGGCGCGACGGCGCGCACTATCGGCAAGTTTGAAGCGGCAAATGGCGGCACGCTGTTTCTTGACGAGATCGGCGACATGCCCGCCGAAGCGCAAACGCGGCTGTTGCGCGCGTTGCAATCGGGACGAATCCGGCGCGTGGGCGGGGCGGAAGAGATCGCGGTGGACGTCCGCATCGTCGCTGCCACCAATCGCGACCTCGCGCCGATGATTGCCGACGGCTCGTTTCGCGAGGATCTGTATTACCGGCTCAACGTCGTGCCGATCCAGTTGCCGCCTCTACGCGAGCGGACCGGCGACATCGCGCCGCTGGCTCGCCATTTTCTTGCCGAGGCAGCGCAGGACGGGCTTTCGGCGCGCACGCTGGGCAAGGATGCGGTGGCGCTGCTCGACACGCAGCCGTGGCGCGGCAATGTGCGCGAACTGCGTAATTTGATGTACCGTGCCGCCGTGCTGGCGCGCGAAAACCGGATCGATGCGGAGGCTTTGCGGCCCTTGCTCGACACCGCACCGGGCGAGAACGCAGCGGGTCAGTCCATCGGCGATGCCGTAGCGGCGTGGCTGGCGGCGGAGCGGTTTGCCGAGGGCGAGCTGTATCATTCGGCGCTGGCCGAGCTGGAGCGGCCCGTCTTCGCCCATGCCCTTGCACGAACGCGAGGCAATCAGCTTAAGGCCGCCGCGCTGCTCGGCATCAACCGAAACACCTTGCGCAAGCGGCTGCAGGAGCTGTCGCTCGACCCCGAGGATTTCGCCGCCGGGTGAGGTCGTTCCGTCACAAAAGCCCTTGCGAAATAGCAACACCGGTGTTGTAAGTCTGCAACGTGGCGACCACGCCTGTTCCTGGAGCGGAGATATCCGCAGCGAAGAGTTCGCGATGGCGTCGGCGCGCGAGCCTTGCCGCGCAGCGCATGAACCTGTTCCTGTGGCTGGAAATCCTGTGTGGCATCACGCTCGTTGTCATGCTCGTGACGGCGTGGTTCACCATTGCCGAGAGAACCAGTTCCAACGATCTCATGCCGTCC
>JBARVT010000060.1:0-5303 GCA_049646405.1 Alteraurantiacibacter sp. | reverse complement strand
AAAGTGGCGTGGTGCCGGTCATCAACGAGAACGACTCCATCTCCACGGGGGAGATCAAGTTCGGCGATAACGACCGGCTCGCCGCGCGCGTGGCGCAGGCCTGTGCCGCCGATGGCGTAATCCTGATGACCGACGTGGATGGGCTTTACGATCGCAACCCCGCGCATCCGGGTGCCGAGCGGCTGGAGCAGGTCCATGGCGTCACCGACGAAATTCACGCTATGGCGGACAGCGGATCCGGGTCGGGCGTGGGCACCGGCGGCATGACCGCCAAGCTGCTCGCCGCCGAGATCGCCGAACGCGCCGGGATTGCGCTCGCCATTGTCGACGGCCGGCCCGAAATGCCGCTGGCGCGCGCAATGGCCTCGCAGGCGGGCACGCTTTTCGTGCCGCAGCGTGAGGAGAGCGGGCGGCGCGCATGGATCGGCGGGCGGATGCGGTTCAACGGCGCGATCACCGTGGACGATGGCTGCGCAGGCGCGCTGCGCGACGGCAAGAGCGTGTTGGCGGCAGGCATCGTCAAGGTCGAGGGCGATTTTTCGCGTGGCGACATCATCCAGGTGAAGGACGTGACGGGGCGGGAAATCGCCAAGGGGCTGGTCGAATACGATATCGACGATGTCGAGGCGATCATGGGCCGCCAGAGCGGTGAACTTGAAGCCATCCTCGGTCATGCGCCGCGCTCCGCCGTGATGCACCGCGATCACTTGGTGATGATGTGATCATCGCCGTCACCGGCGGGACAGGCTTCGTCGGACAGGCGGTCCTCGACATTGCTGCGAAGCGTGGCATTGCGGTGGAGGCGCTGACGCGGCGCGAACAGCCCGCACGCAAGGGCGTGGCATGGGTGCGCGGCGACCTTTCCAATTCACGCGCCTTGGCAGAGGTGTGCGAGGGCGCGGATGCGGTCATCCATATTGCGGGGGTGGTGAATGCGCCCGATGCTGCCGGGTTCGAGCGCGGCAATGTCGAAGGCACACAGAATGTCGTCGCCGCCGCGCGCGCAGCGGGCGCCGCGCGATTCGTCCATATCTCCTCGCTCGCCGCACGCGAGCCGTCGCTGTCGCAATACGGACATTCGAAGCGGCTTGCGGAAGAGGTGGTGCAGGTCAGCGAGCTGGACTGGACCATCGTGCGCCCGCCCGCCGTCTACGGCCCGCGCGACACCGAGATGTTCGAACTGTTCCGCGCCGCGCGCTGGCGCGTGGTGCCAATGCCTGCCGGGGGCCGAGCGTCCTACATTCATGTCGAGGATCTCGCGCGGCTTCTGCTCGATATAGTGCCAGCCGGGGATGCTGTGCGCGGCCGCATCTTTGAGCCCGACGACGGCACCCCGCAAGGCTGGGCGCATCGCGAATTTGCGCAGGCCGTGGGCCTTGCGATGGGCAAACGCGTCTGGTCGCCCGCCATGCCTGCCGGATTGCTGCACAAGGCGGCGCACTTCGACCGCAAGCTGCGCGGTGATGCGGCGAAGCTTACCCCCGACCGGGCGAGCTACATGGCGCATCCCGATTGGGTATCCGATCCGTCGCATGCCGTGCCGCCCGCCGTCTGGACGCCGGTGATCGCCACGCGCGATGGGCTGGCCGCCACCGCCGCATGGTATCGCGAGGCGAGATGGCTTTGACCTTCGAGGTTTGCGTTCGATGGCATCGGCTGGAGGATGGCGCGCAGTAAACAGAACGGCTGGCTGCGCGGTTTCGGCAATGCGCTGCGTGGCTTTGTCGAGGCGACATTCATCTGCCTCGTCCTCGCCATGGTGGTCGACCAGCTTTAGAGGAACGGCTCCACGCCCGGCTGGTGGATGCCGCATTCGGTCTTGTCCCAACCGCGCCAGCGGCCCGCGCGCGTGTTTTCGCCGGGAGCGACGGGGGAGGTGCATGGGGCGCAGCCTACCGAGAGGAAGCCTTGCGCTTCGAGCGGGTGTCGCGGCAGGTCGTGTTCTTCGAAATACGCCTCGAGATCGGCTTTCACCCAGTCGCCGAGCGGGTTGAGCTTGAGCCTGCCCTTCTCGACCTCGAAGCGCGGAATGTCCTGCCGCGTATGCGACTGGAACGCCTTGCGGCCCGAAATCCAGCTGTCGAGCCCGGCCTTGGCGCGCGCGAGCGGTTCCACCTTGCGGATCGCGCAGCAGCCATCGGGGTCGTAGGACCAGCGAAGGCCGCTCTCGTCCTTCGCCGCGAGCGTTTCATGGTCGGGTTGCACAACGGACGCATTGCGGATGCCGAGCCGTTCGATAAGCGTCTTGCGGTAGGCGAGCGTTTCGGGAAACATCTTGAGCGTATCGACGAAGACGACCGGAACGGCCGGGTCCGCCTCGGCGACGAGATGCAGCAGCACGGCGCTCTCGGTGCCGAAGCTGGACACCACTGCCACGCGGCCCAGTGTCCCCTCGGCGAACAATTCGCGCAGCATTGTGAGAGTCTCGACGCCTGTGAACCGCGCATTGAGCGCGTCGGCATCGGCCTGCGCGTAGGCTGGCCCGGTGTCGATCTGGTCTAGGCGACGTGCCGCTTCACCCATGGCGCAGGTTCCAGATCGGCACGGCATCGTCCCCAGCGCTCTGGTAGACGTATGGGAAGCGGGCAAACGCGGCCTTCACATCCGCCTCGTCGAGCGGTCGCTCCGGGGCGAAGGCGTCGAAGCCGCAGCGGCGCATATAGCCGATCTGGTCGACCAGCACGTCCCCCACTGCGCGGATTTCGCCGTCGTATCCTTCCTCGCGCAGCACGCGAGCGGCGGAATAGCCGCGCCCGTCGGCGAAGGTCGGGAAGTTGATTTCAACCAGCCGGATGCGCGCAAGATGTGGCAGCAAGTCGCGCGCATCGTCGCCCGGCTCGATGCGCACGGCGGTTGCGTCGTCCTGTTCGAGGAAAGCGTCCACCGTCACCTGAGCGCCGGGTGCCATGTCATCGTCGCGGAAGCGCAGCTGCACGTCATCGCGGCCGGTGCCGAGGCTGCCTTCTGCGGGGAGTTGTGCCTCAGCCATACAGCGCCTCCTTGAAGACGGGCATTCCGACGCGGCGATAGGTGTCGAGGAAACGCTCGCCCTGCTGCCGCTCGGCGAGGTAGGTGTCGGCGACCTTTTCGACCGCATCGACGATGCCCGCTTCATCGAAACCGGGGCCGGTGATCCTGGCGAGCGACACGTCCTCAGCCTCGCTTCCGCCGAGCAGGAGCTGGTAGTTCTCGACGCCTTTGCGATCCACGCCGAGGATGCCGATATGGCCTGCGTGGTGGTGCCCGCAGGCATTGATGCAGCCACTAATTTTAAGCTTCAGCTCGCCCAGCGCATCGCCCTTGCCGCTGGCGGCGAAGCGTTCGGAAATCTTTTGCGCGACGGGGATCGAGCGGGCATTGGCGAGCGAGCAGTAGTCGAGTCCGGGGCATGCGATTATGTCGCCCACGCCATCGACATTGGGTGTCGAAAGTCCGGCTGTGTCGAGCTTCTGCCAGAGTTCGTGCAGCTGCCCGATTGCGACATGCGGCAGGACGATATTTTGCGTGTGGAGCACGCGCAGCTCATCGAAGCTGTATTCGCGGGCGAAATCCGCCAGCAGGTGCATCTGTTCGGCACTCGCATCGCCCGGAATGCCGCCGACGGGCTTGAGACTGATGACGGCGGAGACATAGCCGGGCGCCTTGTGCGGATGGCAGTTGCGGTCGATCCACAGCGCGAAGTCCGGGTCGGAACGGTCGGCGCGCTCGGTCAGGCCCGACTCGAACGGCGGCGCTTCGAAGAAGCCGCGAATCCGCTCCAGTTCGGCAAGTGGCGGTTCGACGCCTAGTTGCAGCAAGTGCGCAAACTCTGCCTCCACTTGCTGTGCATAGTCCTGCGCGCCCATTTCGTGGACGAGGATCTTGATGCGCGCCTTGTACTTGTTGTCGCGCCGCCCGTGGCGGTTGTAGACCCTGAGGCAGGCCTCGGTGTAGGTCACAAGCTGGTCGAGCGGGACGAAATCGCGGATCAGCGGGGCGATCATCGGGGTGCGACCCATGCCGCCGCCGACATAGAACGCTGCGCCCAGCTCGCCAGCTTCGTTGCGGACGACATTGATGCCGATATCGTGCAGCCGCATCGCCGCGCGGTCCTTCTCGGAGGCGATCACCGCGATCTTGAACTTGCGTGGAAGATAGCTGAATTCCGGATGGAAGCTGGACCACTGGCGCAGCAGCTCGGCATAGGGTCGCGGGTCGACTAACTCGTCCGCCGCCGCGCCCGCGAAATGGTCCGACGAAATGTTACGGATACAGTTGCCGCTCGTCTGGATCGCGTGCATTTCGACCCTGGCGAGGTCGGCAAGGATGTCGGCGGCATCCTCCAGCCGGATCCAGTTGTACTGGATGTTCTGCCGCGTGGTGAAATGGCCGTAGCCCTTGTCGTACTTGCTCGCGATATCGGCGAGCGCGTGCATCTGGCGCGAATTGAGCGTGCCGTAGGGAATGGCGACGCGCAGCATGTAGGCGTGCAGTTGCAGGTAGAGGCCGTTCATCAGCCTGAGAGGCTTGAACTGGTCTTCGGTCAGCTTGCCGGCAAGGCGGCGCTCGCACTGGTCGCGGAACTCGGCGACGCGCGCGTCGACCATGGCCTGGTCGTATTGGTCGTATCTATACATCAGATCACCCAATCCCAGCCGCGCTGTTCGGCGGCTTTGTAGGCCAGGTCCGGCCGCACGGTCGGGCCGAGTGCTCGGACGCGGTCCTTGATGTGGGCAGGGCGGGGGCCATCGTCGGTCTGCTCGGCGTCGATGGCGTAGGGTGCGTTGACGCGGCGCGCGGCTTCCTCGCGCGCCATGATCTCGGCGGCATCCTCGCCCGCATCCACGGCATCGGCGATGTGGAGCGACCAGCCTCGCCCTTCCCACCACACGACCGCGCCGGTCTTCAGGTCGTTCCCGGTCAGCAGTTTCATGCCGCCGCCTCCCATGCGACCTGCGCAAGAGGCACGTCTTCGCGCGCAGTAACCTCGCCGATGACGATAAGTGCAGGGCTCTGCACCGCCTCGCGCTCGACTATATCGGGCAGCGCCGCAAGCGGGCCGCGCAGCACGCGTTGCTGCGGGCGGCAGGCATTCTCGATCACCGCGACGGGCATGTCCGGCGCGAGGCCGTCCGCCATCAGTTTCTCCGCGATCTGCGGTGCGGTCTTCACGCCCATATAGATGACGAGCGTGCGTCCCACGCCCGCAAGGCCCGACCAGTCCTGCTCGGACAAACCCTTGCACTGGCCCGCGACGAAGCTGACGATGCTCGCCGCGTCGCGGTGGGTGAGCGCGATGCCGGATGCTGCCGCAGCGCCGTTGG
>JBARVT010000059.1:0-5042 GCA_049646405.1 Alteraurantiacibacter sp. | reverse complement strand
GCGACTTTCCACATGCCGATCTCGCTCTCGGTGCGCGTGCGGTCGCCCTTGCCGCCCATCTGCCAGCTGAGGCCGTTGGCGAGCGTAAAGGTCGTCGCGTCGGACAATCCGCCATCGCGGTAGCGTTGCAGGGTCACGCCCTGCCCGCGCGTCATGACCGGCATCTCCTCCAGCGCGAAGACGACGAGCTTGCGGTTCTCGCCCACCACCGCGACATGATCGTCCGCCGGATCGACGGGCCGTGCGACCGATAGTTTCGCATCGCCTTTCAAGTTGACCACCTGCCGCCCTTTGCGCGTTTCGGCGAGCAGTTCGTCGGTCACCGCCACGAAGCCCTTGCCGAGCGTCGAGGCGAGCAGCACCTGCTTCTCCTTCGCGTGGACAATCACCGCGACGATGCGCGCGCTAGCGTCGATGTCGAGCGTGTTCCTCACCGGCTCCCCGAAGCCGCGCGCGCCGGGCAGCTTGTCCGCCCCAAGCGTGAAGAAGCGGCCGTCATCGCCCGCCAGCAGCAGGCGGTCGGTCGTCTGGCAGTGAACGGCAAAGGCGGGGCCGTCGCCTTCCTTGTATTTGAAATCGCCTGCACCGTTGGCGCCGAGATCGACATGCCCTTTCGCGGCGCGCACCCATCCCTTCTGGCTGAGGATGACGGTGACCGGCTCCTTCTCGATCATGGCGTTCGGATCGAACTCGACCGTCGGCACGGCCTCCGCGATCGTCGTGCGCCGCGCGCCGAGCGCCGTGTCCGGCCCGTATTCCTTGCGCAGCGCCGCCATGTCCTTTTTCAACCGCGTCTTCTGCCGCGCCGGGCTGGCGAGCAGCTTTTCGAGCTCTTCCTGCTCCTTCAGCAGTTCGTCCTTTTCGGTACGCAGCTGCATTTCTTCCAGCTTGCGCAAGGATCGCAGCCGCATGTTGAGGATCGCTTCGGCCTGCCGGTCGGTCAGGCTGAACTCGGCCATCATCACGGCCTTGGGCTCGTCCTCGTAGCGGATGATCTCGATCACCCGGTCGAGATTGAGGAAGGCGATGATATAGCCTTCGAGCAGCTCCAGCCGGTCCGCGATCTTCGCCAGCCGATGTGCGGTGCGGCGTTGCAGGATCATGGTCTGGTGCGCGATCCAATTGCGCAACAATTCGCCCAGTCCCATCACCATCGGGGTGCGCGTATGGTCGAGCACGTTGAGGTTGAGCCCGAAGCGCGTTTCGAGGTCGGTTAGCTTGTAGACGCTTTCCTTCAGCAATTCCGGGTCGACATTGCGGCTACGCGGGACAAGCACGATGCGAATATTCTCGTCGCTCTCGTCGCGCACGTCCTCCAGGATCGGCACTTTCTTGTCGGCGATGACCTGCGCGATCTGCTCGATCAGCTTGCCCTTCGGCACCTGGTAGGGACTTTCGGACATCACGAGCTGCCAGCCGCCGCCTTTCTGCCGCTCGATGCCGAGCGCGCGGTCTTCCTCGCTCTCCGCCTCGGGCGCATAAAACTTGCCGCGCACGCGGAAGCTGCCCCGCCCCGTTTCGTAGGCGTGGGAGATCGCCTCCGGCCCGTCCACCACCGACCCGCCCGTGGCGAAGTCCGGCCCGTTGAAGACCTGCATAAGCTCGGCGTGGGTGATGTCCTGGTTGAACAACAGCAGCTCGGCCGCGTCGAGCACCTCGGCGACGTTGTGGCTGGGGATAGACGTCGCCATGCCAACCGCGATCCCGCTCGCGCCATTGGCCAGCAGGTTCGGGAACAGACCAGGCATCAGCTCGGGCTCTTCCTCTTCGCCATTGTAAGTCGGGACGAACTCGACCGTGCCTTCATCAAGCCCCGCCATCAGCTGCATCGCGGTGCGCGTCAGCCGGGCTTCGGTGTAGCGATAGGCGGCGGCGTTATCGCCGTCGATATTGCCGAAATTGCCCTGCCCTTCGACGAGCGGGTATCGTAGCGTGAACGGCTGCGCGAGACGGACCATCGCATCGTAAACCGCGACATCGCCATGCGGATGATACTTGCCGATGACATCGCCCACGACGCGCGCCGATTTCTTGAAAGCGTTTTCCGGCGAAAGGCGCAGCTGGCGCATTGTCCAGAGCAACCGGCGGTGGACCGGCTTCAGCCCGTCGCGCAGGTCCGGCAGCGATCGTGCCGTGATCGTGGAAAGCGCATAGACAAGGTACCGCTCCGACAAGGCGGTTTCGAACGGTTCGCGGATGATGCCTTTTTCACTTTCGGGCGCGTCGTCGGGTGTGTCCATGCGGCTCGCCCTATCACCCCAACACTTTGCCGGACAGCGCGGAACGAAGCGATTTCCCCACCCGTTGAAAGAGCAATCACGCTCACTCAATAAAGGACAACCACCATGGCCCAACGCATCATGATCCTCGCCACCAACGGTTTCGAACAATCGGAGCTCGAAGGGCCGAAAAAGCGGCTGGAAGATGCCGGTTACGAAACCGTCGTGGTAAGTCCGGAAGACGGCCAGATTAGGGGCTGGGATGACAAGGACTGGGGCAGCCCGGTTGATGTCGATCTTACGCTGGCAGAAGCAGAAGCGAGCGAATTCGACGCGCTTGTTCTGCCCGGTGGCCAGATAAACCCCGATATTCTGCGTATGGAAGAAAAGGCGATCCAGCTGGTCAAGGATTTCAACAGCGCCGGAAAGCCTGTCGCCGCGATTTGCCATGCGCCGTGGCTGCTCGTCGAAGCGGACGTCGTAAAGGGCCGTACCGTTACCAGTTGGCCAAGCGTGCGCACCGATCTTGCCAATGCCGGTGGGAATGTGGTGGACGAGGAAGCGGCGGTCGATGGCAACCTCATCACCAGCCGTAACCCCGATGATATTCCTGCCTTCACCAATGCTCTTATCAAGCAACTGAAGTCACAGACGGCGGGTGGCGAAAAGACGCTCGAAAAGGCCTGATCCCACCCGCAAGGGTCGCACCCGACCAGCCCCGTCGCCCGCAAGGGCAGCGGGGCTTTTCGTTGCGCGAAAGCAACGCGACGGACGCGCGTTGCAAAGCGAAACGTTTATCCTTGCCGGATTTTTCGAAGAGTTGCAGAACCTGCCTGTCACGAAAGTGACGCACACAGTCTGGCGAGGCGCAAATCGTCCGCCACCGGGAGATACGATGAAACAGCCTGTATCGCGCGCCGCCATGGCCGCCGCCCTTGCCCTCGCCACCATAGCCGCCCCTGCCGCCGCGCAGGACGAGGCCGGTGCCAACCCCGATCGCGTAATCGTCTTCGGAGACAGCCTTTCGGACGGCGGGTATTTCCTGCAATTCCTGCCGCTGCCCGCGGGTGAAGGCAGCTTCACCACCAATCCCGATCCGGTCGCGCCCGAAGTGCTGTCTGCATTGCTCGGATACAATCTCACGCCGGTCTATACCGTCGGCGGCACGAACTATGCCGTGGGCGGCGCGCGGATCGTGCAGCCCAATGCGCTCTCAACGCTCGCCATTCCCATCGGCACGCAGATCGACAACTATCTCGCCGCAGGCGGCACGTTCGGGTCGAACGACTTGGTCTACATTCAGGGCGGCGGGAACGATTATTTCAACTTCCTCGCAGGCGGGGGGACCGACACCTCTATCCTCACCACCGCTGCCAACGCCCTCGCCGCACAGGTGCAGCGGCTGGAGGACGCTGGCGCGCAGCGCATCGTTACGCTGGCGATCCAATCGGACAATGCCGGGCTCGATCTCTTCAACGACACCTACAAGGCGGCACTCGCTGCGAACAACGCCAACGTGTTGTTCTTCGACACGGCGCGCCTGTTCAACGAGATCGTCGCCAGCCCGCAGACCTACGGCATCAACAACATCACGGACACCGCCTGCACCGGCTCCTCGCTGACCTGCGGGCCGGAGGATTACGTCACGCCGAACGCCAACCGCACCTACCTGCTGGCGGACGATGTCCACCCGGCGGGCATCACGCAGGAAATACAGGGCCAGGCCATCGCGAGCCTGTTCTCCGGTTTCACCCTCCCCGGCACTATCGCGCGCGAAGGCCAGCGAACCATCCGCACGCAGCGGGTCGGCTATGAAGGCGCGCAGCGCAACGGTCTCAACCCGGATGGCGGGCTGAGCCTGTTCGGCCATGCCGCCTATGACCGGATCGCCGAAGACGGCATCGGCGGGCTGGAGCAGGACGCGGTGAGCGGCTCGCTCGGCCTTGCCTATGATCTTCCCGGCGGGATCGGGCTGGGCGTGGTCGGCGGCTATCGCAGTGGCGACGGCGATATTGCGGGCCGCGGCGATCTGGGCGAGCTGGAAAGCGACACCTGGACCATCAGTGGATATGCCCGCGCCGCGCTCGGCCCGCTGCGCGCGATGGCAGACGTGACTTATGGCCAGGGCGATGTCGAACTCACCCGCACCATCCCGCTCGGCCCGGCCCTGCGCGTGCAGGAAAGCGAAACCGACAGCGACCTGTTCGGCGCGCGCGCCGCGATCGGCTTCGATGTCATCACCGTGCCCATTTCCATCGGGCCGGAAGTGGGCGTGGCATACGAACGCGTCGAGGTGGAAGGCTTTACCGAAGGCGGCGGCTTTTCCACCTCGCTGAGCATGGACGGGCTGGAATACGAATCGCTCACCGGGCGCGCGGGCCTCGTCGCCTCGGCTCCGCTGGCGGGCGGCACCGGTTTCTTCGCGCGGCTGAGCTATGTCCGCGAATTCGAGGACGACCCCATCGCCTTCACCGTGACGCCGACGGGCGCGCCGGTGTCCTACACATCGAGCTATGCCCATGGCGACCGAGACTACGGCGAGGTTGCGGCAGGCGTCACGGGCAATCTCGGCCCCGTCGGCATCCGCGCCGGTGCGGCAGCGGAGTTCGCTCGCGAAGACCGGCAGGCGATCAGCGCCTATGCAGGGATCGTCCTGCCCTTCTAGAGCCGCTCGAATCTGTTTTCGATGGCCCCGTCGCTCGTAGGAGCGGCGGGGCTTTTTCATGCGCTCTTGCCAACCTTTCCAAAACGATGCAGATTGAGGCGATAATAAGTCAATAAGGAGGCCACAATGCGGCAGAGGATTTTTCTGGCAGGTATCGC
>JBARVT010000058.1:0-2394 GCA_049646405.1 Alteraurantiacibacter sp. | reverse complement strand
ATCTACCTGTTCGGCACCGTTCACGTGCTGCCCGAGGGCCTCGAATGGCTGCAGCCGACCGTCGCCGACGCTCTGGCGGAAAGCGATCAGTTCGTGAGCGAGATCGACACCAGCGCCATTCCCGATTTCGACCCGGCATCGGGTCAGGCTCCGCCACCCGAAATCATTGCCATCGCGCAGATGCAGATGCAGCTCGCCGCGCTGGAAGGCGACAAGACCCTGCGCGAGCTGATGACGGAGGAGGACCGCGCCGAATATGAAGCCGCGATGGAAGAGCTCGGCCTGCCGGCCAACGCCTTCGACAGTTTCGAACCTTGGTTCGCCAGCATCAACCTGATGCAGCTTGCCATGATGAAAGCGGGATACGATCCCCAGAACGGCGTGGAGCTGATGCTCGACGACATGATCGAGGGCAAGGAGCGTTCCGCTTTCGAAACGATCGAGCAGCAGATGGGCTTCTTCGATTCCATGCCCATGCAGTCGCAGCTCGATTTCCTCGATCAGGGGATCGAGGAATGGGACGATATGGAAGCCGTGGATGGCGTGTTCCAGCAAATGGTCGCCGAATGGATGGCGGGCGATCCCGACGGACTGGCCCAAGTCATCAACGAGCAGATGGACGACCCCGTGGTCTACGACATCCTGCTCAGCCAGCGTAACTCGGCCTGGGCCGCGTGGCTGGACGACCGGATGGACCAGCCCGGCACCGTCTTCGTCGCCGTGGGCGCAGGCCATCTTGGCGGGGAGAACAGCGTGCAGGATTACCTGACCGAACGCGGCATCGCCGTGGAGCGGGTCGCATACTGATCCGCTGTCTGCTCGCAATGCTGGGGGCGCTGTGGCTGTCAGGCTGCGGCGCTCCCGACGCATCGCAAGATTGGCCCGCACCCTCCCCCGCACTGTGGGAAGCCACGGCGCCGGAAGGTCAGCGGGCCTTTTTGTTCGGGACGATACATGCGCTGCCCGATGGCGTGAATTGGCGCAGCTCAGCGTTGGAGGAGGCCATCGCACAGTCGGACATGCTGATGGTCGAGATCGCCGATCTCGATGCGCCGAACGACAGTGCCGATGCCTTCGAACGATATGCTTCGGGGCGCAACCTCGCGGCCCTGTTGGAGCGTGTTCCCGCGAACACCCGCGCTGAGGTGGCCGAGCTGCTGGATGCGGCTGATCGAACGGAAGCCGACTTTCATCACATCGACAGCTGGGCCGCCGCGCTGATACTCGGCAATGCAGTGCGCTGTTCGGACTTATCGAACGGTGTCGACCGCGCCCTGCTGCGGGAGTTCGAAGCCGTTTCCGCGCTCGAGAGCTTCGCCGCCCAGTTCGCCATCTTTGACACTCTGCCTGCCGATGCGCAGGCAGACCTGCTCGTTACCGTCGCCAAGGAACGCGACTGCCGCGCGGGCGAGGCGCGGATGCGCGACTGGGTCACCGGCAACACGGATAACATGCTCGCCAGCGTCGAGGATGGGTTTCGCGGCAATGCCAACCTGCGTAACGCGCTCTTGGTCCACCGCAACGAACGTTTCGCCCAGCGCCTCGCCCGCTACCAGCGGCAATATGCTGACGAAACCATCCTCCTTGCGATAGGCGCAGCGCATCTGCCCGGCCCCGGTGGCGTCGCCGCACTGCTGGAGCGCGAAGGCTACACCGTCCGCCGTATCCAGTAGTTGCTTTTCGCGGGGCGCCTGCTAAACGCGCGCCTCCCCCGTTATGGTCATCCCTGGAGGCGTGGCGGGCGAGACGAACCCAACCTATTCGAAAGGCAAGACTTATGAGCGATGCTCTGAACCTGTCGGCCGAGCTGCGCGAAAGGGCAGGCAAGGGAGCCTCCCGTGCATTGCGCCGCGAAGGCCGCGTTCCCGCCGTCATCTACGGCGGCAAGGAAGAACCGACGACGATCCACGTGGAAGGCAAGGCGCTGATGCAGCAGCTGATGACCGGCCACTTCATGAATTCGATCGTCATGATCGACATCGACGGGAAGACCCATCGCACCCTGCCGAAGGACGTTGCGATGGACCCGGTGAAGGATCGCCCTATCCACGTCGACTTCCTCCGTCTTGCCAAGGGCGTAAAGATTGTCGTCAACATCCCCGTAGTGTTCGTGAACGAGGAGGCCAGCCCCGGCCTCAAGAAGGGCGGAGTGCTTAACGTTGTGCGCCACGAGCTTGAGCTCAACTGCGAAGCCGACAAGATCCCGAGTGAAATCGAGGTGGATGTCACCGGTCTCGAAGTCGGCGATTCGGTCCATATCAGCGCGATTACGCTGCCCGGCGGTGCCGAAAGCGCCATCACCGATCGCGACTTCACCATCGCCACGCTCGTCGCCCCCTCTGCGCTCAAGCGCGCCGAGGGTGAAGCTGGCGAAGGGGAAGACCAGACCGGCGA
>JBARVT010000057.1:0-5449 GCA_049646405.1 Alteraurantiacibacter sp. | reverse complement strand
CGCAGGCACCTTGCTCGTCGGAGAAAGCGGCATTGCGACCCATGCCGATTGCGAGCAACTCGCGCAGGCAGGCGTGCGCACCTTTCTCGTGGGCGAAAGCCTGATGCGGCTTGAGGATATCGAGGCTGCCACGCGCGCCCTGCTCCAAGGCTGACGGTTTTTACAAAACCTTTTGCGCTCCCATGCGTTGAAAATCCGAACGGCAATGCCGCCACCACAAGAAAGGGAGACCCATGGGTATTTTCAGCAGCATCAAGGAAGCGATCTTCGGCGAAGACGAGGACAAAAAGGCCGGCAAGACTTTCGACGCCAAGGCCGACGCAAAGGCGCGCAACAAGGCCGCCATCAAGGCAGCCGCTCCCGAATCCGAGCGCGCCGCGACGACCGAAGTCGATGTCGAGCGCAAGCTGGATGCGATGGACGGCGCGGACAATCTCAACTGGCGCAGCTCGATCGTCGACCTGCTGAAGCTGGTCGGTATCGATCCGAGCTACGAGAACCGCAAGGAACTCGCGCAAGAAATGGGCGACACCGATTATTCGGGGAAGGCCGAAGAGAATATCGCGCTGCACAAGCACGTGATGCGCAAGCTTTCCGATCACGGCGGGCGAGTGCCTGCCGAACTGAAGTAACTGCACGCACGATTTGACGGCAGCGGCCGGTCGGCGCAGGTGGCGGTCCATGCACATGGATCACGACTCCGCTGCTCCGGCCGCTACTGCAATCGGCTTCGAGGATTTCCTGAAGGTCGACATACGGGTCGGCACGGTGATTGAGGCGGAGCCTTTTCCCGAAGCGCGCAAGCCTGCCTTCAAACTGGTGATCGATTTCGGCCCGGCCATCGGGCGCAAGACAAGCTCGGCACAGATTACCGAGAACTATGCGCTGGAAGACTTGCCTGGTCGCAAGGTCGCCGCCGTTGTCAACTTCCCCCCGCGCCAGATCGGCCCGATGATGAGCGAAGTGTTGACTTTGGGTTTTCCCGATAACGCGGGACACGTCGTGCTGTTCGCGACCGACAGCGACGTGCCGGACGGTGCGCGGCTGTTCTGACTTTCCTAGTGCGCCGCGATGCGGCAGGTTGGCGAGATGAACTTCACTCGCCCTTGCCTTCGCCCGGCCACGCTCTTTGGCCCGAATCCGCCTTCTGCATTTTCTCTCTCAGGACTGTGTAAGACCTGTAGGACCTTGGCCGGTAACCCGTTGGAAAGCAGGATGCGGGCATGAGCGATCTCACCCATCTCGACGAGGCCGGCGCGGCGCGCATGGTCGATGTCGGCGGCAAGGCGGAGTCCGCGCGCTTGGCCACGGCGACCGGGCGTATCGCCATGTCAAAAGCAACTCTGGCGGCAGTGCGCGACGGCTCCGGCCCGAAAGGCGACGCGCTCGCCGTGGCGCGCGTCGCAGGCATCATGGCGGCCAAGCGGACGGGCGAGCTGATCCCGCTCTGCCATCCGCTTGCGCTCGACAGCGTAAAGGTCGACTTCGCATTCGAGGAGGGGGGCATCCGCGTCACTGCCACCGCATCGCTCACCGCACGCACCGGGGTCGAGATGGAGGCGCTGACTGCTGCCACCGTGTCGCTGTTGACGATCTACGACATGGCGAAGGCGCTGGAGAAGGGCATGGTGATCGAAGAGGTCCGCTTGCTCGCCAAGACCGGCGGCAAAAGCGGCGACTGGCATGCGGAGCGTGATGCGTGAACTTGCCGCCGCTGCTCCCCTTCGACGAAGCGCAGGCGCGGCTGCTGGCGATGGCAAACCCGCTTGGAGCCGAATCGGTGCCGGTCGGTGAAACGGCAGGGCGCTACCTGGCCGAACCGCTCGTGGCGCAGCGGACCCGGCCATGGTGCGACCTGTCGGCAATGGACGGCTATGCGATGCGGGGCGACGATCTCGACGGGCCGTGGCGCGTCGTGGGCGAGAGCCGGGCCGGAGCGCCTTACGACGCGGCCCTTGCCAAGGGCCAGACGGCGCGCATCTCCACCGGCGCGGCGATGCCGGAAGGCGCGGATGCTGTGCTCTTACAAGAGGACGCGGTGCGCAATGGGGACCACCTTGCTCGCGCCTCCGACGAACGCCCCGCCTCGCGCTGGATACGCCGCAAGGGCTTCGAGTTTGTCGAGCGTGATGTGCTGCTCCGCGCGGGCACACGGATCGGCGCGGCGCAACTCGCTCTCGCCATCGCCGCTGGCCACGCTCAACTGCGGGTCGGCAAGCAGCCAAAGCTGGCGCTGATCGAGAGCGGCGACGAACTGGCCTTGCCCGGCGAAGGTGCTGGCGACAGGCTCCCCGCCAGCAACGGTGCGATGCTCCGGGCGATGGCCGAACCCTTTGCCGCCTGTCATCTCGTGCCTCCTGTGCCGGACCGCCGCGATGCCCTGCGCGATGCTCTGGAAGCCGCCATGGATTGCGATGTCATTGCCACCAGCGGCGGCGCCTCGGTGGGCGATCACGACCTTATCAGGCCCGTGCTGGAAGCGTGGGGCGCAGACCTCGCTTTCTGGCGCATCGCGATGAAGCCGGGCAAACCGCTGCTCGTCGCGCGCAAGGGGCGCACGCTGGTGCTTGGCCTGCCAGGCAATCCTGTCAGCGCCTTTGTGACCGGCTATCTGTTCCTCCTCCCGCTATTGCGCGCGTTGGCCGGAGCATGTGATCCCCAGCCCACGATCACAGCACTCCCACTTGCCACAGCATTGCCGCCGGGCGGTAATCGAACCGAATTCGTCCGCGGCCGGATGACAAGCGAAGGCGTCGCGCCCATCGATGTACGCGACAGCAGCGCCCTGTGCGCCCTCGCCTCTGCCGATGCCCTGATACACCGGGACATCGACGCTCCCGCCGCGCCGGCAGGAAGCATGATAACCGCCTATCCGCTCGGAAATGGCGGTAGCGCTTGACTTGACCAGTTGCGTTCGATACCTGTTCCGTATTCGTTCCGAAATGGAACATTGCAAGCGAGGACAGGCAGATGTTGACCGCCAAGCAACACGAATTGCTGCTTTTCATCCATCGACGTCTCGAGGATTCGGGCATCTCGCCCAGTTTCGAGGAAATGAAGGAAGCGCTCGATCTGAAGAGCAAATCGGGCGTCCACCGCCTGATCTCCGCACTGGAAGAGCGCGGCTTCATTCGCCGCTTGCCCAACCGTGCCCGCGCACTTGAAGTGGTCAAGATGCCCGAGAACATGGCGAACGACCCTGTGTCCAAGGCGACGACGCGGCCCGCCGTCGCGCCGATCGCTTCGAACGATGTGGTCGAGATCCCGCTGCACGGACGCATCGCCGCCGGTGTCCCGATAGAAGCGCTGGAAGAGAGCCAGACGCTACCCGTGCCTGCAGCGCTGCTCGGCTCGGGCGAGCATTACGCATTGGAGGTCTCGGGCGATTCGATGATCGAGGCGGGTATCTTCGATGGCGATTATGCGCTGGTGAAGAAGGCCGACACCGCGCGCGATGGCGACATCGTTGTGGCGCTGGTGAATGGCGAGGAAGCAACGCTCAAATACCTGTTCCACGATGGCGGACGCATACGCCTCGATCCAGCCAATGCCAGCTACGATGCGCAGATCTATGCAGGTAGCCAGGTGGCGATCCAGGGCAAGCTCGCAGGGCTCCTGCGCCGTTATCATTGATTTGGTGCGGGCGGAGGGCGCTAGTCGCCTTTCCGCCCGCGCCACCACCCATGATCGCCTTCGCTGGCAGCGACCCTGCGGATCGACTGGTCCGCCAGAACCAGCGAAACGCCGCCGCTTTCAGAGAGCATCCGCCCGTCGGCCTTGAGCCAGCGCGGTTCGCAACTGCGAGGCAGCCAGCGGTCGGAGACGACAATGTCGGACCGCTCACATGCCGCCGCCAGCGCCCGCTCTTCCACGACGTCGCGGCTCCGGCTCATCAGGATATGCCACCTGCGCCCGCCCCGATCGAGCGCGATAGTGCAGAAATCGCGGCTGCATTCGGCTCCCGGCCAGTCCGCCATCGCCAGCGGTTCGCTTTCGACTCCGCTAAGCTCAAGAAGGTTGTCGCGGGTAAACTCGCTCCGCGTATCGCGCAGGACGAGCAACCGGTCGTCCTCGCCCGTAACCGCGACATGCCGCCCGTCGCTGGTGATGAGAACGTCCGGTATCGGCGTGGCGAGCAGCAGCAGCGTAGCGATGGTTGCAGGGACGAAGCCGAGCAACCTCGCCCGTCCGCGCCAGAGAGCCAGCCAGAGCCCACCGGCTACGAATAAGAGAACGGTCCCGAGCGTCATCTGCGGCACCAGCTTCACCGCGCCCGGCTGCCCGGCGGTAAAGTGGGCAATGCCGACCAGCAGGTCGAGCGACTTGCCCGCCACCCACCACACCGGCGCGCCCAGCCCGGCAAGGTCGGCGAGCAATGCCAGTGCAATCAGCGGCATGGAAACGAACGTAACCAGCGGGATGGCAAAGACGTTGGCGAGGGCGCCGTACACACCGGCCCGATGGAAATGGAACAGCACGATCGGCATCAGCGCGATCTCGATCACGAGGCCCGTCACGAGTAACATCACCGCCCGCCGTCCGGTCCGCGCCGCCCAGCTTTCCTCTCGCGGCGCAAGGAATGCCTTTACCGGCGCGCTGTTGTGCAAAGCCACGATGGCGATGACCGCGGAAAAGCTCATCTGGAAACTCGGCCCGACAAGGCTCTCCGGCCACACGAGCAGTACCGCCGCCGCGGCGACCGCGATCATGCGCAGCGAAAGCGGCTCTCGCCCCAAGGCCAAAGCAATGAGGACAAGTACGGCAGCGATGCAACTGCGCACGGTCGGCACCTCCGCGCCGGTCAGCAACGTATATCCGATGCCCGCCAGTGCCCCGACACCCGCCGCGATGACCGGCAGCCGCACTCGCAGGACTAGCCATGGCCACAGCGCCAACAACTTGATTGCCAGAAGGTAGGCAGCGGCGATAACCGCGCTCACATGCAGCCCGCTGATGGAAAGCAAATGCGTCAGCCCCGCATCGCGCATCGCATCCTCGTCCGCCTCGGTTATGGCTCCGCGATCCCCGCTTGCGAAAGCCGCCGCAATTGTCCCAGCCGATCCGCCAAGCTGCGAACGTACATGTCCTGAAAGCTGCCGCTGCAGCCCCGGGATGAAGGCGTCGCCAGTTTGCGATGGCTCCATAACGGCGATCTCGCCCTGCACGCTACCGGTCGCCGCCAGCCCGTCAAACCACGCAGTACGCGCGAAATTGTACCCGCCCGGCAGCATCGGGGCCGCAGGCGGCATGAGGCGCGCCTGCGCCCGGACCAGAGCGCCCTCGCCCAGCCCCACGCTGTCCTGTTCCAGCGGCACGTTGACACGCACCTTCACCGGCACGCCTGTGTCCGGATGCCGAATGGCGAGAACAAGCCGCGTGCGGTCCTGCGCAGGCTGCTCGATCCGCTCCAGGACCCGCCCTTCGATTTCGGCGAACATCGGTCGCTCGA
>JBARVT010000056.1:0-1587 GCA_049646405.1 Alteraurantiacibacter sp. | reverse complement strand
AAGGCGGGGTAGACCGCGAGGCGCTGCTCACCCAATTGCGCGAGATCGCGCCCTTTGTCGCCCAGTTCGCGCAGCCCGTGTGGAAGCGGCTGAACGAGGTGCGCAAGGGAGGCGCGAAAATCCTGTTCGAAGGCGCGCAGGGAGTGCTGCTCGATGTCGATCACGGCACCTATCCCTTCGTCACCAGCTCCAACACCGTCAGCGGCACGGTGGCGAGCGGCAGCGGGCTTGGTCCGAATGCGGCGGGCTTCGTGCTCGGCATTGTGAAGGCCTACACCACCCGCGTCGGCAGCGGACCGTTCCCGACCGAGCTGGAAGACGAGATTGGCCAGCGCCTTGGCGAGCGCGGACACGAGTTCGGCACCGTCACCAGCCGCAAGCGCCGCTGCGGCTGGTTCGATGCGGTGCTGGTGCGCCAGACCTGCGCGCTCTCCGGTGTTACCGGCATCGCGCTCACCAAGATCGATGTGCTCGACGGTTTCGACACGATCCGCATCTGCACTGGCTACAGGCTCGGCGAGGACGTGCTCGACCATCTGCCCGCCCACGCCGCCGACCAGGCGAGAGTCGAGCCGATTTACGAGGACTTCGAAGGCTGGGAAGGCACCACCGTCGGCGCGCGCAGCTGGGCCGATCTGCCGGCGCAGGCGATCAAGTATATCCGCCGGATCGAAGAGCTGATCGACTGCCCCGTCGCGAGCGTCTCGACCAGCCCCGAGCGCGAGGATACGATTCTCGTGCGCGATCCCTTCGCGGATTGATCACTTCCGTTCTTCGCCCAGCATCGCAACCTGCACCTGTAGCCGCTTCACCTCGCGCAGGATATTGAGCATGTTCATGCGGGCGAAGAACCATTCCTTGATGAAGCCCTGGATCACCAGCACCATCAGCGCCGCGATCGCCCACATCAGGTGATCGTATGCCTCGTGCGTGGTGAACACCTTGTAGAAGCAGAACAGCAGCAGCCCGCCGAACACCACGCTCAGCGCGAAAACGAGCTTGGCCCAGCCGCCCATTGGCCCGGTCAGGCTGTCGCCGACCTGTCGCCACAGGCCGCGATCGGACTCGAGTTCGTTGAGGAAAGCCTTGTCGTCCGCGTCGAGCACGTCGCGGATACGGTCGTCTATACCGGTCATGGATTATCTCCTGAAAGGGCCGCTTTCAACTTGCGGCGGGCATGAAAAAGGCGCGACTTGGCCGTGCCTTCGGGAATATCCTGCGCCTCTGCGATCTTGGCGAGAGTGAAACCCTCGACGAAGAACAGATGCGCGGCGAGCCGCTGCTCGGGCGGCAGCGTGGCGAAAGCCTGCGCGATGGCGAGGCTGTCGGTCGTGTCTGTCGGCGCAGCGAGCGATACATCCGCGGTGGCGGGCTCGCGCTGCGATTGCCGCTTGCGAATCTCGTCGACGCATTTGCGGCGCAGTATGCCGAAAGCCCACGGCCCGAAGCGCGCCGGGTCGGACAGGCGATGAATACCCCTCTGGATGCCGAGCCACGCCTCTTGCGTCACGCCCTGCGCCGCGTCGGCCTCGCCCAGCATCCGGCGCGCCGTGCGCAGCAGCCGCGGGTGCCAGCGCCGCGCAAGTT
>JBARVT010000055.1:0-11410 GCA_049646405.1 Alteraurantiacibacter sp. | reverse complement strand
AGCGAGCCCTGCGTCACCGGTTCACCGGCGGTGACCGCGTGGCGCACCACGGTGCCGAGCAGCTGATCCATATCGGCCTCGCCATCGATGAAGTAGGCGTCCTGCACCAGTTCCTGCGGCCACAGCTGGTAAGCCACTGCGTCGGCAGTGATGATAGTGCCCACAGGCAGGCCGCGCTTGGCGACGAGAACCTTCGGGCCGGTCGGCTCGGGTGCGGCCGCCTCGACTTCGGGCGCCGCGGCGCCGGCGAACATGCTCCGGGCGGCAAGGGCCGTGCCGATCGCAACGATCAGCGCCCCTACCAGCAGGATGAGCTTCTTCTTGTCCATGGTGCTTCAAGCCCCCTCAGTTGGATCTGAATTCACGATTTGCCTGCGATATGCGGGCAATGGTTAAAATGGAGTTCACTGCGCACCGCCTGCCGCCATGGCGGCGGGTGCGTAGAACGTGCCGATGGTCCACAACCCGGCCAGCGCGATGGCGAGGCCGTAGGGTATGAACATGCGGTCCTTCTGGCGTCGGGCGACGAACCAGCCTGCAAAGAGGATGGTGAGAATGCCGCCGAGCAGCGCCATCACGATAATGAACTTCGCAAACAGGGCGGGCGGAATCCACAATGCCAGCGCGGTCAGCAGCTTGACGTCGCCGCCGCCCATCTGGCGGATGGCGAACAGCACCGAGCAGACCGCGAAGGTGGCGACCGCGATGCCGAGCTGCATGGCGATGCCCGGCCACAGCGACAGCTCGCTCGCCCACCAGAACAGCGGTGCGCCCAGCGCGATGACAAGGTTGAGCCAGTTGGCGATGCGGCGACTCTTCAAGTCGGTAAACGCGGCGATAACCAACGCGATTGCCAAGGCGGCAAGCAGTCCATATCTGATCGGATCGTCTAGCATTGATGCCCCCGGAAATCCCTTCGAGGGTGCTTGCTAGCGCCCATGGCTTACCAAAAAGTAACCACGGGCAGGAGGTCGATATTAGCCAAAGCGAAACGACTGCGGACGAGCGCTTCGATCGCCGGGCCATTCCTGCCGGCGCGCGCGAGGGCCGGTGGCGCGCGGCGGACGGGCTCTCGATCCGGTATATAGACTGGCCGGAGCCACCTGCGGGCGCAGCGACGCGCGGTGCCATGCTCTTCATGCCGGGTCGCGGCGATGCTTATGAGAAATATCTCGAAACGCTGGAGCACTGGCGGGTGAAAGGCTGGCGCGTCGCCGCTGCCGACTGGCGCGGGCAGGGCGGCTCCGGCCGGCTGGGGAACGACGATGCTACCGGACATATCGACGATTTCGGCATCTGGATCGCGGACCTTGCCGCGTTCTGGCGCGATTGGACGAAGGGTCGTTCCGGCCCGCTGGTGCTGGTCGGCCATTCGATGGGAGGGCACCTGGTCCTGCGCGCCGTGATCGAGCGCGCGCTCGATCCCGTGCCCGATGCGCTGGTGCTGACCGCACCGATGCTGGGCACGTTCCCGGAAATCGTGCCGCTCGCCGTCAAGCGGGGGCTGGCGAATGTCATGAACCTGATCGGTGACCCCAGGCGCCCGGCGTGGAAGATCAGCGAAAAGCCCGGCCTCAAGCCCGGCATCCGCGAGACGCTGCTCACCCACGATGCTGACCGTTACGAGGACGAGATGTGGTGGCGCGAGGAGCGGCCCGAATTGCGGCTCGGCCCGGGCAGCTGGGGCTGGGTGAAAGGCGCGATGGAAAGCTCGACCGCCATCTTCGCCGACGGGGCTCTGGAAACGGTCGATACGCCGATTTTCATCGTCGCCACGGATGCGGACAAGCTCGTCAGTCCGTCCGCCATCCGTACGGCCATCGCGCGCTTGCCGCATATCGATTCGCTGGTGTTCGGGAACGAGGCGGCGCACGAAATCCTGCGCGAGGTCGACGAGGTGCGCGACCGCGCGCTCGCCGCCATCGACGCCTTTCTGGACCGGGAAGCACCTGCGTGACCGAGCGTTTCGAAGTCGTCGTCATCGGTGCAGGCATGGCGGGCGCGAGCATCGCTGCCGAACTGGCCCCACATGCCCGCGTGCTGTTGGCCGAGGCGGAGGACCACCCGGGCTATCACACCACGGGCCGTTCCGCCGCGTTCCGGGAGGAATGCTATGGCGGGCCGGATATCGTGCCGCTGACGCTCGCCTCGGGCGATTACCTGAAGGACGGCGGCTTCCTCACCCCGCGCAACGGACTTTACGTCGCGCGCGCCGGGCAGGAGGCGGATATCGAGACCTTCCTCGCCCGCTTCGCCGAGGCCGATGTCACTATCGAACGGCTCGACCGAGCCGCGCTCGAACGCCGCCTGCCGGGCGTGCGGCCGGGCTGGGACCATGCACTTCTCCAGCCGCATTGCGCCGATATCGACGTGGCGGCACTGCACCAGCACTTTCTGACGCTCGCCAAACGCGGCAGGGTGGAACTGCGGAGTAACCATCGCCTGCTGGCTGCAACGCCTGATGGCGAGGGATGGCGGCTCAATTTCGGCAAAGCCGGCGAAGTGATTGCAGCCAAGGTGGTCAACGCGGCCGGCGCATGGGCGGACAACGTCGCACAGATGTTCGGCGCAACGCCGCTCGGCATCCAGCCGCTGCGCCGAACGGTGGCGCAGCTACGCACCGACCCGCCCGCGCCCGCCGACTTGCCGCTCGTGCTTGATCTCTCGGGCGATTTCTACTTCCGGCCGGAAAGCGGCCGCTTGTGGCTCAGCCCGCATGACGAGACGCCGAGCGAACCCTGCGATGCCGCGCCCGAGGAAATGGACATCGCCCTTGCCATCGACCGGTTCGAAAGCGTGGTCGACTGGCGGATCGAGGCAGTGGAGCGCAAATGGGCGGGCCTGCGCAGCTTCTCGCCCGACCGGCTGCCCGTCTATGGCTATGACCCCAAAGTGAATGGCCTGTTCTGGTTCGCTGGCCAGGGCGGTTACGGCATCCAGACTGCGCCCGCCGCCGCCCGCCTCGGTGCGCAACTGCTCGCCGGCCTGCCGCGCGACGCCATGACCGAGGCGCTGGATGTAAAATTATACGCAACCGAGCGGTTTGCAGGGGCCGCCCCCTAGCCAAGCGCGCATCATTTGTTAGGCTTGGTGCGACCGAAACAGAGGAGGGTTGTCTTGGCGCACCATTTTCAGATCTACAAGGACAAGGCGGGCGAGTTCCGCGTGCGGTTCAAATACAACAGCGAAGTGATGTTCTCGACCGAAGGTTATTCGTCCAAGTCGGGCGCCAAGGCTGCCATCGAATCGATCCAGAAAAACGGCCCCGGGGCCGAAATCGTCGACGAAAGCTAGGTCGGCGACCTTATCGAAAGCGAGGGCCGGTCCGCCATGGGCCGGCCTTTTCGTATCAGGCGACCGCCTCGGCCGCGTCGCTGGCGAGCTTGTCCACCCGCTCGTTCTCTGCGTGCCCGGCATGGCCCTTGACCCATTGCCAATGGACGGTGTGCGGCGCGGCGGCCTCGATCAGCTCGTGCCAAAGGTCTTCATTGCGCACCGGTTTCTTGCTGGCATTGATCCAGCCCTTTTTCTTCCAGCCGTGCACCCACTTGGTAATGCCGTCGATGACATATTTGCTGTCGGTGACGAGTGTCACCTCGCACGGTTCGATCAAAGCGGAGAGGGCGCGGATCGCGGCGGTCATCTCCATGCGGTTATTGGTCGTTTCCGGCTCCGAACCGGACAATTCCTTCTCGTGTCGCCCCATGCGCAACAGCGCGCCCCAGCCGCCCGGTCCGGGATTGCCCTTGCACGCCCCGTCGGTGAAAATCTCGACCTGTTTCATGCGAAGATTTCGCTCCCCTGCATGTGATATAACTGGAAACGGCGCAGGAAATCCATCGGGTCCTTGCGCATGACCAGCGCATCGGCGGGCGTGTCGATCCAGTCCTGCGCGCGGCTGGAGACGAAGCGCATGCATGCACCCTGTGCCAGCAAGGGCAGCGCGGCTTGCTCTTCCCGCCAGAGCGGGCGCACGCTGTCATAGCCCTCGACCAGCGCCTGCCCGATATCGGGGCGGTAGGTGCGGCCTGCGTCGGCGAAACTCCATGCAGCGTGCGTCACGGCGAGGTCGTAGGCCATCGCGTCTTCGCAGGCGAAGTAGAAATCGATGAGACCACTCACAGCGTCGCCGATCATCAGGACGTTGTCGGGAAACAGGTCCGAATGGACGATGGCACAGTGCAGTCCTGTCGGCCATTCGCGTGCCACACGCTGCGACTCGGTAATGGCTTCTGGCAGGGCGGGGTCGA
The DNA here is from genome assembly GCA_049646405.1 of Alteraurantiacibacter sp. Lineage (GTDB taxonomy): Bacteria > Pseudomonadota > Alphaproteobacteria > Sphingomonadales > Sphingomonadaceae > Alteraurantiacibacter. The sequence continues at coordinate 7,160 of JBARVT010000055.1, read as the reverse complement.
TAGCCGCCAGCGCTTCCGCGCCGCATGCCGCCAGCACCCGTGCCGTTTCGTCCGGGCCAAGATCGTTGGCGCGGCTCTTCCCGAATTCCTTCGTCGCGAGGTGCATCCGCGCCAGCACAGCGCCGACGTTACGTGCCTGAGCAGGGGACGGCGTGTCGATGCTGACGCCGGGCAGGAATTCAATAAGCGCGACCGCTTTACCGTCCAGCTGCCGCCACGCCGCGCCGTCGCGGTCGTGGATCGTGCGCGGGACGGGCAATCCCTTAGCCGAGAGGTGATCGAGCAGGCCGAGGAAAAAGGGCAAGTCGGCTGCGTCGATGCGCCGTTCGTACATGGTGAGGATGAAGCGCGTGCCGTTCGCCGCACTGCCGGTCGTTTCCAGCAGCCAGTTGGAGTTGGACACGCCTTCCGCAATGCCCTTGGCCGACACCAGTTCACCGACATCGTATTGCGCGACGAGGCCGGACAAGGCCGCGGCGGATAGCTGGGTATAAACCGCCATCGCGGTGTTATTCGGTCAGCTGGCGCGGCAGCTTGAAGGTGATCTTTTCCTCGGCCGTGCGGATCTGGCTCTCGCGTACCTCTCGCCATTCGCCAAGCCTTTCGACAACCTCGCGCACCAGCACTTCGGGCGCGGAAGCACCGGCGGTGATGCCGACCGAGCCAACGCCTTCGAGCCAGGCCGGGTCGATCTCGTCCGCGCGCTGGATCAGGAAACTGTCGGTCCCCATCCGCTCCGCGACCTCGACCAGTCGCAGCGAATTGGAGGAATTGGGCGCGCCGATCACCAGCACGAGATCGCAGCTTCCCGCCATCGCCTTCACCGATTCCTGCCGGTTAGACGTGGCGTAGCAGATGTCTTCCGCCTTTGGAGCGACGATCTGCGGATAGCGCTCCTGCAGTGCGGCAACGATTTCAGCTGTATCGTCTACTGACAAGGTCGTCTGTGTAAGAAAGGACAAGCTATCGTCCTGCGCGAAGGGCAGAGTCGCCACGTCCTCCACCTTTTCGACCAGCGTCATCCGGCCTTCGGGCACCTGACCCATCGTGCCGATGACTTCCGGGTGGCCTTCATGGCCGATGAAAACGATATGCTGGCCCTTCTCGATCTGGCGTTCGGCCTGGCGGTGGACCTTGCTCACCAGCGGGCAAGTCGCATCGAGATAAATCATTTCGCGCCGTTGCGCTTCGGCAGGCACAGACTTCGGCACGCCATGCGCGCTGAACACGACCGGCGCATCGTCGGGAACCTCGTCAAGCTCCTCCACGAAGATCGCGCCCTTGGCCTTCAGCCCGTCCACGACGTAGCGGTTGTGCACGATTTCGTGCCGGACATAGACCGGCGCGCCGTACCGTTCGATCGCCAGCTCCACGATGTCGATCGCGCGGTCCACGCCCGCGCAGAAGCCGCGCGGGGCGGCGATCAGCACTTCGAGCGGAGGCTTGGCCGTGCTGTGGGCGGGGCTCTGAAAGGGGGCGTTCATGATGCTGCCTCTAGCGGTTGTCGCCCCCGCGCGAAAGGGCTAGGGGGCTGGGCCTGACGACACGGGCCTATCTTGGCCCGAACCGGCCCATATCAAGGACGCTTATGCAGTTTCGATCCGCTCTCATCGCCTGTGCCGCCCCTGCTGTCTTTCTGACGGCCTGCGCGCAGGACGGCGAAATCGTCGTTGATCAGAGCGTGGGCATCACCGCGCTGCGCTCGGTCTGTCCGGCGGTGGGCGTGCCGGATTATACGGGCGATATCACGTTGTTCAGCCAGCCGGGCGCGCGCACGGCGGATGCGCTGGATGTGAGCGCGGCGATCACCAATGTCCGCTCCAGCTGCAACGATGCGGGTGAGCAGGTCTATACCAGCGCGACCTTCGATGTCGTCGCCAGCCGCCGCGATGTGCGCGGGGCGCGGACGGTGCAGTTACCCTATTACTCGACCGTGATGCGCGGCGGTTCGTCGGTGGTGGCTAAGCGCGTGGGCACGGTGACGCTCAATTTCGCGGACGGACAGGATCGCGCACAGGCGAGTGGCTCTGCCGAAACCTATGTTAACCGTGCCGAAGCGACGATCCCCGACGATGTCCGCGAACGGATCACCCGCCGCCGCCGCGCGGGCGACCAGTCCGCCGCGGTCGATCCACTGTCCGAACCCGATGTCCGCGCCGCCGTGGCCCGCGCCACCTTCGAGCTGCTGATCGGCTTCCAGCTGACCGAAGATCAGCTGGCTTACAACGTCACGCGCTAAGGGCCGCTTTCCACTCGGAGCCAAACCGTCTAACGGCGCTGGCCATGACCGAAATCCGAACGCTTTACGCCGCTTTCGCCGAGCGGATCGACGCCGTGCTTGCCGCACTGGAATTGGAAGGCGTGCTGCCGCCCGAAACGCCGCGCGCCAATGTCAGCGTGGAGCCGCCGCGCGATCCCTCGCATGGCGACCTCGCCACCAACGCTGCGATGGTGCTGTCGAAGCATGCCAAGAGCAATCCGCGCGCGCTGGCGGAAAGGGTCGTCGCACATCTGGATCGCGATCCGCTGATCGAAAGCGCCGAGATCGCCGGGCCGGGCTTCATCAACCTTCGCCTCGCGCCGCAGCTCTGGCGGGAGGAAATCGCCACAATCGCCGCGCTGGGCGACGATTACGGGAAGTCCGCCATGGGCGCCGGGCAGCGGGTAAACTTGGAATACGTCTCCGCCAACCCGACCGGCCCGATGCATATGGGCCATTGCCGCGGCGCGGTGGTGGGCGACGCGCTAGCCAGCCTGCTGGAATTCGCGGGCCACGAAGTTACGCGCGAATACTACGTCAACGATGCGGGCGGGCAGGTGGATACGCTCGCCCGCTCCGCACATATCCGCTACCGCGAGGCGCTGGGCGAGGATGTCGGCGCGATCCCCGAGGGGTTGTATCCCGGCGAATACCTGAAACCCGTCGGCGAGGCTGCGGCTCAAGAATTCGGCGAGCGTTACGAGGACGCACCCGAGAACGAATGGCTCGCCCTATTCCGTAACTTCGCGGTCGAGCGGATGATGCAGATCATCAAGCAAGATCTCGCCCTGCTCGGCATCGAGCACGACGTTTTCGCATCCGAAGCCGCGCTGCAGGCGGCGGGCAAGCCCGAGGCAGCGGAAGCCTGGCTGCGCGAACACGGCTTCGTCTATGACGGCGTGCTTGAGGCGCCCAAGGGCAAGGCCCAGCCAGAGGACTGGGAGCCGGTCGAGCTGCCGCTGTTCCGCTCCACGCAATTCGGCGACGACCAGGATCGACCCATCAGGAAGTCCGACGGCAAGTGGACCTATTTCGGTGCCGATCTCGCCTATCACATGCAAAAGGCAGAAGATGCCGACGCTCTGATCGACATCTGGGGCGCGGACCATGCGGGCACAGTCAAGCGCATCAAGGCCGCTGTCTCGGCGCTCAGCGCGGGGCAAGGGGAAGCAATCTCCTTCGATGTAAAGCTCGTCCAGATGGTGCAGCTACTGCGCAATGGCGAGCCTGCCAAGATGTCCAAGCGCAGCGGCAATTTCGTCACTATCGCCGACATGGTGGAGGAAGTGGGCAAGGACGTGGTGCGTTTTACAATGCTCACCCGCAAGCCCGAAGCGCAAATGGATTTCGACTTCGCCAAGGTTGTCGAGGCATCGAAGGACAATCCTGTCTTCTACGTGCAATATGCCCATGCCCGGATCTGCTCGATCCTGCGCAAGGGGGCGGACGAAGGCGTAACGCCATCGGGCGAGCATCTCGAGCGGCTGGCCAGCCACGAACTCGCGCTAGTGAAGCAGGCCGCGCAATTCCCGCGCGAGGTCGAGGCCGCCGCCCGCGCCCGCGAACCGCACCGTATCGCCTTCTACCTTTACGATCTCGCCGCCGCCTTCCACGCGCTGTGGAACATGGGCAATGACGACCCGCAAAAGCGGTTCATCGTGGCACAGGATGGCGAGCTTTCGGGCGCGAGACTGTTCCTCGCCGCGCAAATCGGTCAAATACTTCGTAATGGCCTTGCGATACTGGGGGTCGATGCCGTCGAGGAGTTGTGAGCGATGACCGGGCCTGACGATCGGGACGAGGTGCTGGAAGACGAGACCTATGCCGGAGAGGAGGAGCAACGCTTCGACCTCGCCGACGAGGGCGAGGAATTGCCATGGCTCGAGGCAGATGAATACGAGGAAGAGAGTGGTTTCGACACTCGGCTGATCCTCTATGCGGTGGTCGGCCTTGCGGTGGTCGCACTGCTGCTCGCACTCATCTGGTACACGACCCGGGGCGGACCCGATCCCGATCTGGTACCCGATGGCAGCACGATCGAGGCGCCCGAAGGTGCCTACAAGCAGCGGCCTGACGATGCAGGCGGAGCGCAAGTCGAGGGCACGGGCGACCAGGCGTTCCAGGTGGCCGAGGGCCAGCAGGATCGCGGCCGGATCGACGCGCAGGATGGAGGCGGCTCCCCGCGTCCCTCCATCGACCGCGAGCAGGGCGAAAGTTCTACCGGCGAGAGCGAAGCCGAGGAGCCCGCCCCGAGCGGCGCAGTCTATGTCCAGATCGGCGCTTTCGGTAGCGAGGCTGACGCGCAATCGGCGTGGTCGAGCGCGACACAGCGTTACTCGGTCCTGTCGGGCCTGCGCAAACGGATCGTCGATGCCGAAGTCAACGGCGCTAAGGTCTATCGCTTGCAAGCTGCCACCGGCAGCCGCGACGCTGCGGAATCGACCTGCCGTGCCATCCGAAATGGCGGGGGCGACTGCTACATCCGTTAGGATGGCGGCAGGGCGGGCGTTTTCCCCCGCGAGGCGTGACAAACGCCTTGCGATAGGACGCGGTTTCAGGCGTAAATACCGCGATGACGCCCGCAATCTTCAGCCTGTCCGGCCTCGCGCTTACCGATGAAGAGCGCGGCTTTTTCGCCGAGTGCGAACCGGCGGGCTACATCCTGTTCGGACGCAGTATCGAACATCGCGAGCAACTGCGCGCGTTGACCGACAGTTTGCGTGAGTTGCACGGGCGCGACGACGTTCTTATCAGCATCGACCAGGAAGGCGGGCGGGTCGCGCGGATGAAGCCGCCCGAATGGAACAGATACCCGCCGCAAGGTGTCTTCGCGCAGCTATACGATATTTCGCCTGCCAGCGCGATCGAGGCGGCGCGCTGCAATGCGCAGCTCATCGCGCTGGATCTTGCGGAGGTCGGCATCACGGTGGACTACCTCCCGCTGCTCGACATGCCGGTTAAGGGCGCACATGACGTGATCGGCGACCGCGCGCTGGGCCGCGAGCCTTTGCCGGTCGCGGCGCTGGGCCGGGCGGTGCTCGACGGGTTGGCACGCGGTGGCGTAGCAGGATGCATCAAGCATATGCCTGGCCATGGCCGCGCGACGGTGGACAGCCACAAGCGCCTGCCAGTTGTCGAGGCTAGCGATGCCGAGCTCGAACATGACATCGCCCCGTTCGCCACGCTCGCCGATCGCGCGCCCATGGCGATGACCGCGCATATCCGCTTCACCGCATGGGATGCTGAACGCCCTGCCACACAGTCGGAATGGGTGATCGACAACATCATCCGCAAGCGCATCGGCTTCGAGGGGCTGCTGCTTTCCGACGATATCGACATGGAGGCGCTGGGCGGCACAATCCCCGAACGCTCCGTCCGCGCGGTGGAGGCAGGTTGCGATCTCGTGCTAAATTGCTGGGGCAAGATGGACGATATGGCCGGCACGGCGAAGGCGCTGCCCCTAATGCCCGAGAAGACTGCTGCACGGCTGGCGCGGGCGATGGACGGCACCGGCACTGCGCCCGACCAGTCGCAGCGCGAGCACCTCATCGCCCAGCGCGACGGCCTGCTAGAAGCGGCAGGGGTGGCAGCGTGATGGAGGACGGCGCGCTCTTCGAACCTGCCGATGCTGACTCAGCCGAAGACTGGTCCGGCATCGGCGCACCTGCCGCGAACGACGGCGACGCGCTCTATCTTGAACTCGACGGGTGGGAAGGCCCGCTGGACCTGTTGCTCGACCTTGCACGGCGGCAGAAAGTCGACCTCAAGTCGATTTCGATCCTCTCGCTCGTGGATCAATATATCGGATACATCGAGCGGGCAGAGGCGCTGAAGCTCGAGCTTGCCGCCGATTACCTAGTGATGGCAGCGTGGCTCGCTTACCTCAAATCCGCGCTGCTGCTGCCGAAGGAAGAGCAGGAAGACCCGTCGCCCGAAGAGCTGGCCCTGCGCCTGCAACTGCGCCTCCAGCGGCTCGGCGCAATGCGGGAGGCGGGCGCGCGGCTGATGGCGCGCGACAGGCTCGGCCGTGATGTTTTTGCGCGCGGCGCGCCGGAGGGGCTGAAGGTGCTGCGCAAGAACCAGTGGCAATGCGACTGGTACAGCCTTGTGCGGGCCTACGGGCAGATGAAGCTGCGCACCGAGCCGGTCGTGCACATGGTCGCCGAACGCCCGGTGATGACGCTCGACAGCGCCTTGCAGCGGGTTTCGGCGATGCTCGGTGTCAGCGTCGACTGGATGGAAATTCGCAGCTTTCTGCCTGCCAATGCCGAACCGCGCCTGCGCAAGAGCGCGCTCGCCTCAAGCTTCGTCGCCGTGCTGGAGCTGGCGCGGATGGGCAAGGCGGAAATCCGGCAAGATGCCATTTTCGGCCCGCTCGAATTGCGGCGCATGCCCGCATGAGCGGCGTCTCCGATCTCGCCCGTGCGGTCGAAGCCTGCCTGTTCGCCGCAGAAGGCCCGATGACCCGCGAACAGGTCTCGGCGCATCTCGGCGATGCGGATGTGAAGGATGCGCTGGCCGAAGTGCAGGCGGCCTATGATGGTCGCGGCGTTGTGCTGATGGAGCGGGGGAAACGATACCAGTTCCAGACCGCGCCGGACCTTGCGCATCTGCTGCGGCGGGAAAAGGAGCACGCGAGGAAGCTCAGCCGCGCGGCGACCGAGGTATTGGCCATCGTTGCCTATCACGAGCCGGTCAGCCGCGCAGAGATCGAAGCGATTCGCGGCGTGCAGACGAGCGGCGGGACGCTCGATGTGCTGATGGAGGCCGGCTGGGTCCGCGCGGCGGGGCGGCGCGAGGTGCCCGGGCGCCCGCTGATCTATGCGACGACGCCGGAATTCCTCAACCATTTCGGGCTGGAAACGCGCAAGGATCTGCCGGGGCTCGACGAGCTCAAGGC
>JBARVT010000054.1:0-6274 GCA_049646405.1 Alteraurantiacibacter sp. | reverse complement strand
AGCGAGATCTATCCCGTGCCCGGGCAACGCAGCGGCAATCCGCTCTCGGCCGAGGGCTACGAGAAGAACCCCATCGCCGCCGGCCTGCTCGCCTTTTTCCTTGGCGGGCTTGGTGTCCACAAGTTCTACATGGGATATAGCAGCGAGGGAGCGATCCTGCTGGCGGCGACTGTTGTGTCGTGGATTCTCATCTTCATCATCATCGGCATCTTCGGCCTGATGGCGATCGGCATCGTCTGCCTTGTCGAAGCGGTGATCTACATCACGAAAAGCCCGGCAGAGTTCAACCGCATCTATATCGAGAACCGGCGGCCCTGGTTCTGATACGGTCCTTTAGCGTCCAGCGATAGCGGGTTGAAACTGCCCCGCGCTCGCCTGTAATGGCGGGTCCATGACACATCAGGTGCACATCATCGGCGGCGGTCTCGCCGGGAGCGAGGCTGCTTGGCAGCTGGCGCAGCGCGGGATCTAGGTGCGCCTGTCCGAAATGCGCGGCGGCAGCGGTTCGACGCCCGCGCACCAGTCGAGCGGGCTGGCGGAGCTGGTTTGCTCCAACTCCTTCCGCTCGGATGACGATACGAAGAATGCGGTCGGCTTGCTGCATCACGAGATGCGTCGCGCGGGTAGCCTCGTCATGCAGGCGGGTGAAAAGGCGCGGGTGCCTGCGGGCAGCGCCATGGCGGTGGACCGCGACGTGTTCAGCGCCGAAGTCGAGCGGGCGCTGTCCGACCATCCCAATGTCGAGATCGTGCGCGAACTGGTCGAGGAACTGCCGACGGACGGCCTGACCATCGTCGCCACCGGACCTCTGACCGCCGATGCGCTGGCGGCGAGCATCGTCAAGGCAACGGGCGAGGACCGGCTCGCCTTTTTCGACGCCATCGCCCCCATCGTCCACCGCGACAGTATCGACATGTCGAAGGCGTGGATCCAGTCGCGCTGGAACAAGCGCACCGCCGTCTCCAACGAGGATGGCGATTACATCAACTGCCCGATGACGAAGGAGCAGTACCTCGCTTTCCACCAAGGCTTGCTCGATGCCGAGAAGGGCGAGTTCAAGGAGTGGGAAGCCGACACGCCCTATTTCGATGGCTGCATGCCGATCGAGGTGATGGCGGAGCGCGGGGTCGAGACGCTGCGCTACGGTCCGATGAAAGGCGTCGGGCTGGATAACCCTTACGACACGAGCGAGGAGCATCCGCAGGGCAAGTGGCCATATGCGGTGGTGCAACTGCGGCAGGACAATGCGCTGGGCACCCTTTGGAACATGGTCGGCTTCCAGACGAAGATGAAACACGCCGCGCAGGTGGAGCTGTTCCGCACAATACCGGGGCTGGAGAACGCGGAGTTCGCGCGGCTGGGGGGACTGCACCGCAACACCTTCCTGAATTCGCCCATCGTGCTCGATCGGCAGCTGCGGCTGAACGACGCACCGCATATCCGCTTTGCCGGGCAGATTACGGGGTGCGAGGGCTATGTCGAAAGCAGCGCGATCGGGATCATGGCGGGTATGATGGCGACGGCGGAATTTGCGGGCGAAAACTGGACCCCGCCCCCGGCGACGACGGCGATGGGCGCGTTGCTGAGCCATATTACGGGCGACGCGAAGGCGGATAGCTTCCAGCCGATGAACGTCAATTTCGGCCTCTTCCCGCCGCTGCACGACGTGCCTAAGAAGCAGCGGAAGGAAGCCTATACAGATAGGGCGAAGCGCGATTTTGGAGAGTGGCTGGAGGCAGTGGGCAAGGGGTTGTTCGCAGCGGTCGCCTGACCCTACTGCCTCAACAAGCACATCTCGGAGTGATGCGCGGCTTCGGCCTGCTGGTCGCGAACTCGGCGGCGTTGAGCTCCCCGTCCCCGTTCCCGTCCATACCTTCGAAGCGGTTCGCCGTCGTCACCGCCCATTCCTCGAATGTGAGCAGATTGTTGCCGTCGGTATCCAAGCGCCGGAAAGCGTCGGTTCGGGTGGAGAGCATTTCGTTGCGGGTGATCTTCAGGTCGCGGTTGCGATCGTAGCGGAAGAAGCGGCGCTGCTCGCGTGTCAGCTCGCTTGCCTCTGGCGGAGCGGGGCCGCGCATGTCGCCGATATCGGCAGTGGGCAGCGCGTCGAGGTCTTGCGCCTCGTCAGTCACCTCGGGCTCGGGCGGCGGGGCAGCCTGTTCGACCTGCGCCCTGCCCTGCATCCAGAACAGGCCAAGCGCGACGAGCGCCAGCGCGGCGAACGCGCCAAGAAGCATGCGGTTCACGGGGCTTCCCTCCATGCGCACATCCTACGCTATCGCCCTGTAATGCCAAGCCTCATCGCGAGCGCCATCGCGCCCGGGCCTTCGAGCAGGTCTGCGCTGCCCTTGTCCAGCGCGCGCATTGCGAGTCCGTGGAGCACGGTCAAGGCACGCAGCGGCTTTGTGAGGCGAACGGTCGTAGCGCGGTTTCCCAGAACCCTCAGCGCGCTATCGCGCTCATCACCTGCATCAAGATGGAAGGCGAGGTCGGCCAGTGCATATCGGGCCGCAACGCGCTGGGCGCCATTGACGCCGACACCGAAAGACTTGGACAGATCAGCCCAGCCCGCCGTGCGAGCGTGCGCATAATCCAATAGCTCCGGCTCCGCCAGCCTCTCGCCCAGCAGCATCTCCCAGCCATCGACCACCGCGCCGAGCCTCGCAACATCGCCCGGCCAGTGCGCCAGCAGCGCCAGGAGCGGCTCACCCGCAGGCCAGTCTTCGGGCGTCTGCGCAAATCGGTCCCGCCACCACGCCAGCTTCATCTGCGCGATCACCGGCTCGCCCCGCTGCCGCATGATCGCCGCCAGCCGCTCGTCAAGCGCCAGCAAGACCAGGGTCGCCTCCCGCGCGCGCGCCGGGGCATAGGACAGCGCGAGACGATGCGCGAGCGGCAGGGTTTCGACGAGATCGGCAGTCACGCGGCCCCGGCACCATGCCTGCGTCGCGCGGTCAAGCCTTTAGGAAGCTGCGAAATCGGGCCAACATCAAGGCGAACGGACCGTTAACCCCTCCCGTTTATATCTTCCTTACCACCCGGACGATATTGATGCGGCATAATTGGGGCAAAACTAGGTAGACCGCATGCTACGCAAACTCCGCAACCACATCCGCAGCGTCGGCCAGTCCGACGGCGGCAACGCCACCCTTCTCGTTGCGCTCGGTATGCCGGTGCTGATCGGCGGGGCCGGTCTCGGCGTCGACATGACGCAATGGTATATGTGGAAGCGCGAGTTGCAATTTGCGGTCGACCAGGCGGCCGTCGCTGGCGCGTGGGCACGCACGGACAGCGATACGGAGTTGACGTATTCGCAGCGCGCCAAGCAGGAATTCGATGCAAACCTTTCGGTGACGGACGATTTCAACGCCGACCCGACCATTGCCCTCGCCAATTATGCGGGCGGCACGCTGAATTCGGTGCGCGTGTCGGCGACGGCGACCAAGACGCTGCCCTTCACCAACTTTCTCACCGGCGGCAACACCCAGATCTATGCTTTTGCTCAGGCCAGTTTCGAGGAAGGGGCCAAGTTTACCAGCTGTCTTGTCGCTCTCGACGAGGAAGACAGTGGTGCCCTTACCATCGGCGGCAATTCCGTTCTGACAGCCAGTTGCGGATTGGCGGCCCTGTCGACGGCAGGCCAGGCGATTACCGTCAATGGCAACCCGACAGTCGATGCCGGCTGGATTCTGGCAGCAGGCGGCATTGACGATTGGCTGAAAGAGAACACCGACGACATCATCCTGGAATACATGGAAGGGTTGTATGACCCCTTCGGAGAGCTGGAGCCGCCAACCCCGGCTGAGTCCGAGATCGACCGCGTATATAGCTGCGATGCAGAGCCAGATATCACGACAGCGACGGTAGTGGTTCGCACCGTCACGACCTATTCGTATTATCAGGGAAGCAACGAGCGCAACGCCTCCGGATGGTCAAATGCGGACGGAAGAGCTCCCGGTGAAACACTGTCGGACCCGGTTCGCCAGACCGTACCGAACGGCACCCAGGCTGGTACGAAAGTTTCAAGCAGCGACACCTGGCGGAAAATCGGTTCCGAAAACGGAAAGAAGCAGAAATGGGAGCGCAAGCAGGAGACCGTCCAGACGACCTATAGCGAAATCGAGATCGAGGAAGGCAAGGAAGCAGGCTTCGTCCGCCCCGGCACATATACCGACATCAAGGTTTCGTGTGACACGGCCTTCGCGCCAGGCGTTTACAACATCGTCGGCGGTGGCTTGAAGATCACCGGCCAGCACGAGGTTGTCGGCGGCGCAGTCATGTTCGTGCTTTACGACGGGGGATATGTCGACGTTGCCGGCGGAGCCGACATCAGCCTGACGGCGATGCAGGCATCGGATCTCATCTCTCTGGGAGTGGATGCCGCTGACGCGAATGATCTCGCGGGCATGCTTGTATTCGAAGACCGCGATTCCGAGGGCAGCAACAAGACGAAATTCAACGGTAATGCGAACACCGTCATGAACGGAGCTCTCTATTTCCCGGTCAGCAATGTGCAGTTTGCCGGCACGGTTGGGGTCACCAGCCAGTGCCTGATGATCGCCGCGAACAACATTACCATTACCGGCACGACCAACATGTCGACATTTTGTCCGGGCGGCTCGACCGGGGGTTCCACCGTTGCATCCACGGCGGCGAAAGTTCGCCTGGTGGCATGACTTTCCGTATGGCTCCCCTTCCCTGCATCCTGCGTGACGAGCGCGGCTCGATGGCAATCGAGACCGCTTTCGTCGCTCCGATCCTGCTCGTCCTTGCACTTGGCGGGTTCGAGGTGAGCACAATGGTGGCGCGCCAGACCGAGCTGCAATCGGCTGCGGCGGAAGCGGCAACCGTGGTGCGAGCGGTCGCTCCGGAGACGGCCGAGGAGCAGAACACCATCCGCGACATCGTGGCGACCTCGGTATGTGGCAATACCACGCCCACGGTTGCCGAAGACGGCAAGTCGACCTGCAACAGTGCGACCGTCGGCGTCGTCCCGCTCTATCGCTGCGGCACCGCAACCAATTATTCGACCACCAATGGTGGCTGCGGATCGGACGTGCAGTACGAATTCATCCGCGTCGACATTAGCGACAAATACGCGCCTGTATGGACGAAATTCGGGGTCACGAGCGGGTTCGACTACAATATCAGTCGCACGGTGCAGATCGGGTGATCTTTTTGCACAACAAGCTTCATCGCCTCCTGAAGGACACGACTGGTGCCGCCGCGATCGAATTCGCGCTGCTCGGCCCGGCCTTCATCGTCATGATGCTTGGCGTCCTGCAGGTGGGCATGGGGCTGCAAAGCTATAGCGCCATGCGCAATGTCGCTGCCGACGTGGGCCGTTATGCCATGGTGCAATACCAGACGGGTAACACCATCACGACTTCCCAGCTGAAGACCTGGACGCGCAATCATGCGCGGGGCACGCCATACCTTCTCGACGACGATCGGATGACGGTGACGATCACCAAGGAAACGAGCCGCGTTGCCGGAGCGGACGAACTTAGCATCAAGATCGAATACGAGATCACAAGCGTGCTCGAATTCATCAAGATCGAAGGGCCGACGCTCGATTACACGCGCCCTGTTTTCCTCGTCCAGTAAGCTGAATCTACGCGATCCCGCCGGGCCTTCGCGGACATCATGAAATTCTTAACCAGGTTCGTTGGGCTTTGCCTCAGCGGTTCTGCGTAAGGCGGGTGTCATGAGACCGACTCTGCGCCTTTCCCAAGATCCCTCGGCCGGGTTCCTCACGCGCCTCGGCCGGGATACGTCCGGCAACGTGCTCGCCATCGTGGCAGCATCGCTTTTCCCGATGCTCGCGCTGATTGGTGGGGGCGTGGACATGGGCCGCGCCTACCTTGCGCAGAGCCGGTTGCAGCAGGCCTGCGATGCGGGCGTGCTGGCGGCGCGCAAACGGCTGGGTATCGAGACGACGGCAGATGGCAGCGTGCCGGCTTCGGTAGCTGAGGAAGCCAACCGTTTCTTCAATCTCAACTATCGCAACGGCGCCTACGGTTCGGAGAACCGCAAGTTCACGGTTAGCATCGACGACGATTTCTCGATTACCGGCACGGCCAGCGTCGATGTGCCGACGACCGTCATGGCAGTGTTCGACCAGGACGAAATGGAGGTGTCGGTTGACTGCACCTCCATACAGCATTTCAACGATCTCGACATCATGATGGTCGTCGATACGACCGGTTCCATGCGCCACACCAACGCAGGCGACAGCCAGTCGCGGCTGGAATCGCTCAAGCAGGTCGTGCGC
>JBARVT010000053.1:0-7376 GCA_049646405.1 Alteraurantiacibacter sp. | reverse complement strand
CAACCGGATAGGTTGTCTTGATGGTCTCCAAAAGCCGTTCGCCGATCCCTTCCAGCACTTTGTTTATGCGGATCGAGGAGGGGATATGGTTGAGAAAGAACACCAGCACGGCGACACAAAGCGCCATCAGCGCATAGGCGACCAGCAGCGACAGTTGCGGTGCGAAACCGGGCAGCGCGGTTGAGGTGGCATCGGCAACGGTGGCCGCAGTCTCGTCCTCCGCCCGGACCGCTCGCAGCACGATGATGGCATAGACGAAACTGCCGATAAAGGTCGCGAGGCTGAGCTGGTTGCCGCGATCCTCAATGAAATTGGTCAGCAACCGCGGGCCGTAATTGCCGCTGGCATAGGCGACTGCGGCAATGGTGATGGAAAAGACGGTGGAGGCGACACCGATCATGCTGCCCGCCATGACGGTGAGCATGTTGGACGCACCGCCGGGGCGCGCGGGGATCAGCCAGTTCACATCGTTGAGCCATGTCGCGGCAAAGGTGCGATCGAGCCAGATCATGACGAAGGCCATCATCGCGGCGATCAGGCAGAACAGCGCCGGATAGAACCAGTAATTGGCGTTCAGTCGCGCCCACAGAAATTTCAGTTCGCTGGTCATTCGTCCGGTTCTATAAGCGCAGAACGCTCCGACGGGAAGCCGCGTTTCAGCGCGGCGGCGATGTCGGCACGGTCGTGCTCGAAATCCGTCACGTGGTCGGCTAGGTGGCGCGCGGTTTGTCTGTTGAAGTCTAAGTATCCCTCCGGCGCGCCATCGTCGCGCGCGTGTTTCGCCAGCCGGGCATAATTGTCGATCATCCTGATGGAAACCGAGGGATACTGGCAAGCAGCCTGCCGGAACGCAGCGAGCGGATCTTCGAAAAACCGAGATTGCTGCTGGCGACGGTGAGAATGAGCAGGGTAATCGAGAAATAGAGCGTGACGAAGGCCGCATTGTCGCAGGGCATGCCTTGCAAATCCAGCGCACCCAGATACGCCGCCACGGTTGGCGAGATGTGCTGGAGGCGGAGGGCGCGACTACAGGTTTCGCCATGATCGGTGCGCTCGCTATCGCCGATCTTGTCCTGACCGGCCACCTCGCTTTGCCTCTAGCCGCCGCGCTGGCCTTCGGCATGGCGACCCTGCATATGTTTAGCGAGCGGCTGGAGCGTCAGACCCGACCCAGATCGCCTTTGCCGATCGTACCCGCCGCCATTTCCAGCATCTTGTCGAGGCTCGCCTTGGCTTTCAGGCGCAAGCTTTCCTCGATCTCGATGCGCGGTTCAAGGTCGCGCAGGCACAGGTAGAGCTTCTCCAAATTGTTGAGCGCCATATACGGGCAGATGTTGCAGTTGCAGTTGCCGTCCGATCCGGGCGCGCCGAGGAAGGTCTTTTCGGGTAGCGCCTTTTCCATCTGGTGGATGATGTGCGGCTCGGTCGCGACGATCAGCGTGTCGCCTTCGAACGTCTTCGCGAATTGCAGGATCGAGCTTGTCGAGCCGACATGATCGGCATGGTCGATGATATGCGGCGGGCATTCCGGATGCGCGGCGACCGGCGCGTCCGGGTGCTCGGCCTTGAGCTTCAGGAGCTCGCGTTCGCTGAATGCCTCGTGCACGATGCACACGCCCGGCCACAGCAGCATGTCGCGGTCGAACTTGCGGTTGAGATAGCCGCCAAGATGCCGGTCCGGCCCGAAGATGATCGGCTGGTCGTCGGGTATCTGCGACAGGATCGTCTCCGCGCTGGAGCTGGTAACGATGACGTCGGACAGCGCCTTCACCTCGGTCGAGCAGTTGATGTAGGTCAGTGCGATATGGTCCGGGTGCTTTTCGCGGAAAGCGCGGAATTTATCGGGCGGGCAGGAATCCTCCAGCGAGCAGCCCGCATCCATGTCCGGGAGCACGACGATCTTCTCGGGAGAAAGAATTTTTGCCGTGTCGGCCATGAACTTCACGCCGCAAAAAGCGATGACGTCGGCGTCGGTCTCGGCGGCTTTTTTCGAAAGCTCCAGCGAATCCCCCACGAAATCGGCAAGGTCCTGCAATTCGGGCTTCTGGTAATAATGCGCCAGGATCACCGCGTTGCGCTCCTTGCGGAGGCGGTCGATCTCTTCGCGCAGGTCGAGCCCTGCAAGGCTGGTCGGCTGGTCGGTCATGGGTTTCCCGTCTTTTGGCGTGTGACGCGTCTATAGACGCAACGGGCGCGCTGGCGAGGGGGTTCCGATAGCGCCCGTCGCAGGCGCAAGTTTGCAATGCCGTAGCGAAGCCCTATGCTTCGCGCCATTCCCGAATTCGCCGTCATTGCAGCGCGTATCGCGCCGCGCGTGCTTTATCGGACAGGAGAGACCCCGCGTGACCGAAAAGGTGCCTGCCGCCGACGACAGCACGATCGCCCCGCCGCTGGTCGACCTGCCGATCCGCACGCACGATCGCGGTTTTTACGACGGGTTCAGCCGCGCGGTGACAATCCCGTCCAAGATCGTCGTCGCGCTCCTCATCATGTGGGCGATCTTTTTTCCCGTGCAGGCGAACGAGACGCTGACGGCGGCGAACTCCACCATCATCAGCACCTTTGCCGGATGGTATGTCTATCTCGTCGCGGCGGTGATGGCGGTCGCGTTGTTGCTTGCCATCGTCCCGCAATCGGGCCGCCTCAGGATCGGCGCGCCGGGCGAGACGCCCGAATTTGGCCGGTTCAGCTGGTTTGCCATGCTGTTCGGCGCGGGAATCGGCATCGGGATGCTGACCTATTCGACGGGCGAGCCGCTTGCGCATTTCGGCACGAACCCGGACACGATCCGAGGGCTGAGCGAATCGCTGACGGCAGAGAATGTGCGCGCTGCCTACATCTACACCTTCCTGCACTGGGGGCTGGCGGCGTGAGCGACATATGGCCTTGTCGGCCTTGCCATCGGCTATGTCGCCTATCGACGAAATCTGCCGCTTACGGTGCGGTCCGCGCTGGCGCCGCTATTCGGCAAGGCCATGTCGGGCGGGGCGGGGCATGTGGTCGATATCGTCGCGGTCGTCGCCACGATACTGGGGGTGGCAGTGACGATGGGGCTGGGTGTGGAACAGTTCATCTTCGGACTGGACCGACTGGGGCTTGGCGACTGGCTCCTCGATAGCGAAGGATCGTCCACGCCGCTTGCGATCATTGTCGCGCTGATACTGCTGGTCGGCGCTTCGACCTTGAGCGCGCTGTCTGGCGTAGGGCGCGGGATTAAATGGCTCTCCAACCTCAATCTCGGCCTCTCCTTTGCGCTGCTGGCGCTGTTCGCCGTGGTCGGTTCGGGCCTGCTGGGGCTCGAATTGCTGGCGGTCGGCGTGTTCGACTACATCCGCACGCTGCCGCAAACCGCGCTGACGCTGTTCCCGGCAGGCGGGTCGGAGACAGCCTCTGCCTTGAGACAATGGCAGCTCGACTGGTCGGTCTTCTACTGGGCGTGGTGGATCGCCTTTGCGCCCTTCGTCGGCATGTTTATAGCGCGTATTTCGCGCGGGCGCACGGTGCGCGAATACGTGCTTGGCGTGCTTCTGGTGCCTTCGCTCATGTGCTTCACATGGATGGCGCTTATCGGCGGCACCGCGATCGACCTTGAGCTTTCGGGCGCGGCAAACGGCGCGATCCTCGATGCGCCGATGTCGGACCAGCTTTTCGCGACCCTCGCCGTGCTGCTCGATCCGGCGGTCGCCTCTATCGTTTCCGGCCTCGTCGTGCTGCTGTTGATGACTTACCTTGTCACCAGTGCGGACAGCGCAATCCTGATCGTGAACACGATCAATGGCGCGGGGGAGAGTAAGGGGCAGCGGCGCACGCACATCCTGTTCTGGGGCGCGGAGTTGGCTTTCGTCGTCGGATCCATGCTCATCATCGGCGGGATCGACGCGATCCGCGTCACCATGATTATCGGAGCGTTGCCCTTCTCCGTCGTGGTCGCATTGATGACCGTGTCCATCGCCAAGGCGATCCTGTTCGACATCCGCCGCCAGCGACACGGCGTGCCGACGACTGCGGCCGCATGCGAGGAATGGGTCGGAGCGGAGTAACGTTGCAAATACGAACCAAGTGACGGAATCTTGCAGCGACTAGCGAGAAATCTATATTCGCCGAACTCTTGTATAATGACAAAAGGAAAAAGGCGGAACGAAAGAATAATTCGATGCATAACTGCTAATATAAGCCAGAGACTGCGCCGGACTTGCTTTGTAGTTCATTTGTATTGCAGGTGTAACGCGATTGCAACAATTGCTCGCAGAGTCCGCGATACGGACCTTTGGCGGTTGGAAGCGGGATCGGAACTCCGCTATTCACGCCGTCCTACATCACGCAATTTTGAACACGCGCGGGAATTCGGGTCGAATTCTGCGATTAACCGCGCGCGGTCATTATCGTCACCAGAAAACGGCAGGGGAATTCCCGAAATGTTGAAATTGACCAGCGGCGCGTCGGTCGGCGCGCTGGCCATCGCTCTCGCTACGCCCGCGATGGCGCAAGACGCCGGCGACCCGGAAGCCGAGGCTCGCACCGGCGGCGTGCAGACCATCGTCGTCACCGCGCAAAAGCGTGAGGAGGACCTGCAGGACGTGCCGATCAGCGTACAGGCGCTGGGGCAAGAGGGCCTTGAAGAGCTCAATATCGACACGTTCGAGGACTATCTCGAACAGCTGCCGAGCGTCACCGCGGGCGGCAGCGGGCCGGGCCAGTCGACGATCTATATTCGCGGCCTTGCCTCCACCACGCCGAACCTGACGACCGCAGGCGTCGCAGGCCTTGCCCCCAATGTCGCGCTATATCTCGACGAGCAGCCGCTGGCGCAGCCGGGCCGCAACCTCGACGTCTACGCTGCCGACCTCAACCGTATCGAGGTGTTGTCCGGCCCGCAGGGCACGCTGTTCGGCGCAAGTTCGCAGGCGGGAGTCGTGCGCCTCATCACCAACAAGCCGAGCCTTGCCGGATTCGATGCCAGCGCGGCGGCGGGCGTATCCTTCACCAGGGATGGCGAGACGAGTTATAATGGCGAGCTGATGCTCAACGTTCCCGTCGCCGACAACATCGCGCTGCGCGGCGTCGTCTTTCTCGACAGCCAGGGCGGCTATATCGACAACGTGCAGGGCACGCGACCTGACCGAGAGCGCGCGCTTCCGCCCGGCAGGCACGGTCCGCTCCAACGGCGTGCCCGTGAGCGACCTTCGCGCCGGGTTCCAGGCCGGTGCCGGTCTCGATGACGTAACCTTCCTCACTGCCGACAATGCCGGGCTTGTCGAGGAGGATTTCAACGACACCACCTATGCCGGCTTCCGCGCCACTGCGCTGTGGGAAGTGCTGCCCGACTGGACGATCACCCTTGCGCATTCGCGCCAGAGCCTTGAATCGGACGGTGTGTTTTTCGCCGATCCGGACCTGCCCGGCGGACTGGACGAGCTCGATATCCAGCGCTTCGAGGAAGATCGGCTGGAAGACGATTTCTCCAACACCAGCTGGACTGTCGAAGGCCGTCTGGCGATGCTCGATGTCGTCTATACCGGCGCATACACCGACCGCGAGACAGACCAGCGGGTGGATTACACCGACTATCTCTTCGTCGGCCAGTACCTGCCCTATTACATCTGCGACGGCAGCGTGACCTATCCAGGCTCGGCCGATCCCAGCGGCACCTGCCAGCCGCCGAACCTGTATGTCACGTCGGACAGCAACACGTCGGTCTTCACGCAGGAACTGCGCTTCAGCACGCCTGCCGACTGGCGTTTTCGCGTGACGGCGGGCGGATTTTACTCCGAACTCGAACTGCAGGAACGTAACGACTTCGCCTATCCGGGCAATGTCGCCGCGCAGCCGTTTGGTGCGTTCAAGCCGAACTTCCCGCAGGACGGCTTCACCACGCAACCTGGCCCGTTCCCGGCGGAAACGATCTTTCGCAACGACATCCGCCGCACGGACGAACAGTTCGGCATCTTCGGCGAAGCCAGCTTCGATGTTGTGCCTGACCTCCTCACCGTTACGCTGGGCGCGCGCTATTACGACATCGAGGTCGATTTCGAAGGCAGCGCCAACGGTTCGTTCTGCAACAGCTTCAGCGCGGTGGACCAGAACGCCTTCGGCACCGACATCAACGATCTTTATGACGGGGACGGCCAGTTCACGTTTATCGGATCGTGCAACCCGGACCTTCGCCAGACCTTCGACCTGAACGACACGCTGGAGGATATCCAGGCAGCGGGCCTTTCAGCTTCCCAGGCGCAGCAGGTCTTCAACTCCGTCCGCGCGCCCGACGTGGCGCAGACCGACGGCGTGATCGTGAAGGGCACCGTCACCGTCACCCCGACGCCGCACACGCTGTTCGACGCCACCTATTCCGCAGGCTTCCGACCGGGCCTGCTGAACCGTCCGGGCGGCGCGACCAACGGAGCGGGCTTCACCGTCCCGTTCGAGCTGGAAACCGACGAAGTGCAGAATTACGAGCTGGGCTTCAAGCTGGACCTGCTCGACGGCCAGATGCGCTTCAACGGCAGCGCCTTCTATGTCGATATCAGCAACCTGCAGACGACGATCTTCGATCCGAGCATCACCAACCTGTTCTTCTCGGACAATGCGGCAAATGCAGAGACATACGGCTTCGAAGCGGACTTCGTGGTCGCGCCATACGCGCTGCCGGGGCTGGAGGTGGCAGGTGCCTTCTCCATCCTCGACACAGAGATCACCGAGGTGCTGACTCCGACCGACGACGTGATCGTGGGCGAACCGCTTGCTTTCGCGCCCGAATTCCAGGGCAATCTGCGCGCGCGGTACGAGTGGACGCTCAACAGCGATCTCGACGCCTATGTGATGCCGCAGGTGTCCTATTCGGCATCGAAGTTCACCGATATCATCGAAATTAACAAGATCGAGCTGGACAGCTACACGACCTTCGCGCTGTCGGCGGGCGTGGAGGCGACCGAGTGGCGTTTCGAGGTGTTCGGCAAGAACCTGACCGACGAGCGGGCACAGATTTCGGGCAATTACGTCAACGATCGCCCGCGCATCACCGTGAATCGCCCGCTGACCGTGGGTATCCGCGTCGGCTACAATTACTGATCGCGCTTTGTGCATGAAATCCGGGCGGCGGGGGCGGACGAAGGTTCGCCTCCGCCGTTCGCTTGTGTAGGTGAGGCAGATGGACGCTCGCGACGCAATTCTGGCAGACGCGCAAAAGGCCATGCAAGCGGGCGATTTCGCTGAAGGACTTGCGGCGGCGGAGCGTGTGCTGGCGGAGCGGGAGGGCGACGGCGAAGCGCTCTATCTCGCGGCCGTGGCGCATCGCTATCTCGGCATTTACGACAAGGCGGAGGATGCGCTCGCGCGGCTGCACGCGGCGATGCCCGAATACGGCCGTGCCTGGCAGGAGG
>JBARVT010000052.1:0-7753 GCA_049646405.1 Alteraurantiacibacter sp. | reverse complement strand
ATTACAACGTCGGCCTCTCGCAGCGTCGCAACGCCGCCGTGCGCGATTACCTCACCGGCCGCGGCATTCCCGCCGCGCGCATCAGCAGCGAAGCCTTCGGCGAAAGCCGTCCGCGCGTTGCCACCGGCGACGGTGTCCGCGAACTGCAGAACCGCCGCGTGGAAGTCATGTACGGCCCTGGCTCGGGCATGTAATCCACGCCGGATCACGGCACACGAAACAGGGGCCGGAGGAGCAATCCTCCGGCCCCTTTTCATTTTTTGCGGCGGCCAGTCTGTTATGCCTTCGTCCCCCTTCGCGTATTCGGCGGCAGGCAGTCGCGACGACAGGGCGAACCGCCAGTGACGGATCAATCGGACGCAATCGCATAAGCCGATATGGCACGCGCTTCGGCAGGCAGGACCGGGTGACGGGCGGTGCCTGGAAAGCGCCGATCAGGACCGTCTGCGCCACGCTTGGCACACACCGCGTCGTCGTGACCGAACACCCGGTGGCGTCTCCGCCGGTTTAGAAAAGATGGGCAAGATTGAGACTGGCCCCGGTTCGGCCTGCCCACTCCTGCGCCACCCCAGGCTAGTGCGCGAAAGCGAAGAGCCGACGGCAGTCGGGAAAACACCCGCCCCGAAATCGACGAAGGGCCTTCCAAACCTGGGCACGCGCGCCAGCCCGGATTGGAATGCGCGAAGATTTCCGCGCTAGGGCTTGCCCTTCGCAGGCGACGCCTTGCCCAGAGCCATCTCGGCTTCGGAGAAGCGGATCGGGGTGCGCAGGCCTTTCAGCCCGTCCTCAAGCTCGATGACCATCCGCCGTGCGGCAATTTGCGGGTCGGCCAACGCCTGCTTCACTGAATTGATCGGGCCCGCAGGAATGCTCGCTTCCTCGAGCCGCGCCAGCAATCCGTCGCGCGGCCATTCGGCGATCCGCCGCCCTATTGAAGCGGACAGACTTTCGCGGTTCTTCACCCGCCGCGCATTGGTCGTCCATTCCTCGCGCCGCGGCAGGTCGATCACCTCGCGGAAACGTTCGAACTGCCGGTCGTTGCCGACCGCGACGATCAGCCAGCCGTCCTTTGCGCGAAACGCCTCGTATGGCGCAATATTCGGATGCGCATTTCCCATCCTCTTCGGATTGCGATTGCCGAGAAGCTGGTTCATCGCCTGGTTGGCGAGCGTGCCGACCATGACGTCGAACAGTGCCATGTCGATCGCCTGCCCTCGCCCCGTCCGCTCGCGCTGGTGAAGAGCCGCCTGTATGCCGATGACGGCGTAGAGCCCGGTCAGGATGTCGGCATAGGCCACACCGATCTTCTGCGGGGCGCCCTCGGGTTCGCCGGTCAGGTCCATGATCCCGCTCATGCCCTGCACGATGAAATCATAGCCTGCGCGCGAGGCGTAGGGGCCATCCTGCCCGAAGCCGGTGATCGAGCAATAGACGAGGCGCGGATTGTCGCGAGCGAGGCTCTCGTAACCGAGGCCGAAGCGGGCGAGAGCACCGGTGCGGAAGTTCTCGATGACCACGTCCGCTTCGGCGATCAGCGCCTTCACGCGGGCGAGGTCATCAGTGTCGGTGAAGTCCGCCACCACGCTTTCCTTGCCGCGATTGGCCGCGTGAAAATACGCTGCATCCCTGCTCCCGTCGGCGCGTTCGACGAAGGGCGGGCCCCAACTGCGCGTGTCGTCGCCATTGGGGCTTTCGACCTTTATCACCTCGGCCCCGAGATCGGCGAGCACCTGCCCGGCCCACGGGCCGGCAAGGATGCGCGCGAGTTCGACGACCCTGATGCCGGCGAGCGGCGCGTTGCTATCGGATGTCATGCGCTGCGCCCTATAGCGCAGGGCGCGCGGGGTAAACGCCGGATCAGGCAGCGATGCGTCGCGCAGGCTCGCTTTCGTCGTCATTCGCAGGACGGCGATCCCGCATAGGCGGCGGGGCGGAGCGCTTTGCACGCGCCCTCATGCGGCGGAAAGGTTCGAGCAGCACTTGCCTGGCCCTCGCACCGAAAGCCCGCACATGCGCATAAGCCGATGCGAACAGCGTGATGACCACCGCGTCGATATAGATGGCCAGCTCCATCGCATAGGCGGCGAAGAATTCCGGCCCGAGGATCGCGATAAACTCGCCGCCGCTCAGCATCACTGGCACGAGGATCAGCGCATACAGAATATGGTGAGAGCGGAAAGCGGCAAGCTTGCGTGCGGGTCGCTTTACCAGCTCGCGGTGGCAGAGCTTGCCGAACGGTGTTTCCGGCGCTGCGAGCATTGCAGTGAGGGCGATGAGCAGAAATCCGGTTAGCTCGATCATCATTTCAAGATAGATCGGCAATGCCACAGGGTCCAGAGCGGCTTGCGCTTCGCGCCGCGCGGCCTAGTCAAGTGAGGCATGAAACTTTTTCTCTCCAGCGCCCTGCTCGTAGCCGCCCTGTTCATAGCGGCCTGCTCCTTCAATCCCCTTCGCACTTTCAATGCGCTGGTGCCGAAAGACGGCGGCAGCGAGCGAATCGCTGAAGGCATCGCCTATGGCGGGAACGATCGACAGAAGCTCGATATCTATGCGCCGACCGATGGCGATGTCACAGGGCGGCCCACTATCGTGTGGTTCTACGGCGGCAGCTGGAATTCGGGCTCCCGCAAGGGATACGGCTTCGTCGGGCGTGCGCTGGCCTCGCGCGGTTTCGTCACCGTAATCGCGGATTACCGGCTCGTCCCCGATGTGCGTTTTCCTGGCTTTCTTGAAGACGGCGCAGGCGCGGTGCGATGGACCCGCGAGAATATTGACCAATATGGGGGCGACGGAGAGCGGATCGTGCTGGGCGGCCATTCCGCAGGCGCCTATATCGCCGCGATGCTGGCGAACGATCCGCGCTGGCTGGGCGAGGGTCGTGACGCGGTGAAGGGCATGGTCGGCCTTGCCGGACCGTATGATTTCGCGCCGTTCGATGTCGATTCCACCATCGCCGCTTTCGGCGAGTGGCCCGATCCGGCCGATACGCAGCCCGTCACCTTTGCTGATGCCGGCGCGCCTCCGCACCTGCTTTTGACAGGTGAGAACGATGATACGGTCGAGCCGCGCAACAGCGAAGCGCTTGCGGCGAAACTGCGCGAAGCGGGCGTGGAGGCTGGGGTGCGGCGATATCCGGGCGTCGAACATATCAACATCGTGGTCGCCTTGTCGCGCGTTCGCCGTGGCCGCGCTCCAGTGCTCGATGACGTTACGGATTTTGTCCGCCGCGTGACATCGGAGTGAACGGGCTCGGCTTCGGGGTCGAAAGCCTGCTGCCCAGGGCGCGCGGAGGCGGCGCGTTGCGCATGGGGCTGTCGGTCCTGCGCCCCAGCGAGTGGCTTCAGCCCCAACCCGACCTTGCCGCGCGCAATGCCACTTTCGATGCACATCCCGAAGCCGTCCAGATAACGCCGGGTGCCGACACGCCCGGTCGGGAACTTGCGGCGCTGGTCGGCGCGGATGGCGGGCTCGAAAGTGCGGCGCGCCATGCTTGGGAGGATATGTGCATGCTCCTACCCGATGCGGACGGCCTTTATCGCCTCGTCGGGGCGGCGGTGGCCTTCCCGACAGACTGGCACCCGGCGGACAAGATTGGCCTGCCCCTGCGCGCGCTCCACGCGCCGATCCACGGCTACGAAAAGCAGTTGGCAAGCCGCGTCGACCGTTTCATGGCGCGGCTGAAGCCCGGTCACATCTTCGGCCGCTGCAACTGGTTCGTCAGCCCGACATCCGCCCTGCGCTGGATCGACGACGCGCCGCCCTCGCAGACATTCGCGCATGTCTTGCCGGATAACGCGGGCGCGACGCTGTTCATCCGCAGCGAGCGCCAAACCCTGCGCCGCCTGCCGCAAAGCGGCGCGATCGTCTTCACCATCGGCGTTTATCTCGAACCGCTCGGCGCGCTATCCGATGCCAATGTCGCGTGGCTGGCGGAAGCTGTCGCCACCATCCCGCCCGAGGAAGCGGAGAGACGCGGCGCGCGATATTTCGCGCCGCAGCTGACATCCTACGCCAGAGAGCGGACGAGCGCCTAACGCTCCTGCATCGACTGCCGCGTCGTCTTGAGCAGCGGCTTGGTCAGGTATTCCCACACCGTCTGGCTGCCGGTGAGGATTTCCGCGGTCGCCGTCATCCCCGGTTGCAGGTTGATCCGCTCGCCCTCATTGCGCGGCCGCATCGTTGTCGTCTCGACTTCGAGATTGACGCGGTAATAGATGTTTGCGCTGCCGTCCGAGTTCTGTTCAGAGATCGTATCCGGGCTGATCAGCACGACTTCGCCATCGCCCGAACCGTAGACCGCGCTGTCGTAGGCGTCGAAGTTGACGCGGGCGCGCTGGCCGATGGATACAAAGGCGATGTCGCGCGGCGGCACCTGCGCTTCCACGATCAGCCGCTCGCCGGTCGGGACGATCTGCATCACTTCGTCGCCCGGACGCAGTACGCCGCCCAGCGTGGTGAGGTTCACGTTCTTCACGATGCCGTCGGTCGGCGCGACGAGCGAAGCGGAGCGCAGGCTGTCCTCGCGCTGGGTCAGCAGCTGCTGCGCGGCGACCAGCTCTTCCTCGGTTTGCGCGAATTCGGTCTGCAAATCACGGATATACTGCGCGCGAATATTGGAGACGCGACCTTCGGTTTCGACGATGGCGCGTTCCATACGGATAATCTCCGACCGCGCGACGTCACCGGTTTCGACAAGCGGCAGATTTAGGTTCAGCTCCTGCCGCTGCAACTGAGCCATTTCCGCCAGCGACGCCGTCTCGGCGCGCAGCGCGGCGCGGCGGCGGCTGAAAAGCTGGCGCTGATTGGCAGTGAATTCGGGGAAGTCGCGCAGGGACGCAGGAAAGGTTAAAGCCTTGTCGAACAGTTCGGCATCGATGCGCGCCATCCGGCTTTCGAGCGCTGCCACGCGCGCGCGCGCTTCGCCTACGCCTGCGGTCAGCTGCACGGTGTCGAGTTCCACCAGCAGGTCACCGGCCTTGACGAGATCCCCTTCGCGCACATGGATCTGGGCGATGGCCCCGCCCTCTTCGCTCTGCACCACCTGCACGCGGGCGTATGGCACCACGCGGCCGGGCGCGCGGGTCACCTGGTCGAGCTCGGCCCATTGCGACCAGGCGATGAAGCCGACCAGCGCGACGCTGATCGCTATGATGATCCAATGCGAGGGGCGCAGTCGGCTCATGGTCAGGAGGCCTTCTTCTTGATGGTCGAGGTGACGGTGCCCTCCGCCTGCGCGCGCTGGCGCCGTTGCTCGCCCGCGAGCTTCTTGGGCATGATTTCCTGCAGCACGTCCTGCGTTTTGCCGTCCTTGGCGATGCGACCGTTGGCCATCACAATGATACGGGTGAAGCGCGGCAGGAGCTGCGGCTTGTGCGTCACCATCACCATAATGCCGTCATCGTCGAGCTCGTCGTCGATGGCTTTCAGCGCTGCGGCTTCGGTGTTCTGGTCGAGCGAGGCGGATGGCTCGTCGAGCAGCCAGATCTTGGGATCGGACAGCAGCAGCCTGTTGATGCCGACCATCGCGCGCTGACCGCCCGACAGCCCGCGCCCGCCCTCCTGGATTTGCAGCGAAAGCCCGTCGGGATTGTTGGCGATCATCGTGTCGAGCTTGGTGGCGCGGGCGACCTCCATGATCTCCTCATCGCTGACATCGCCGACACCCATGGCAAGGTTGTCGCGCAAGCTCCCATTGATGAGCCGCGCATCCTGCGACACATAGCCGACATGGCGGCGGGCGATATCCTCGGCAATCTGCGAAAGATCCAGTCCGCCCAGCAGCAGGCTACCCTGTGTGGGACGATAGAGACCGCTCATCAGCTTGAGCAGCGTCGACTTGCCCGAACCGATTCCGCCGATGATCGCCACCCGCTCGCCCGGCGCGATGGCGAGGCTTTCCACCTCAAGCGCCGGTTTCTGCGCGCCGGGATAAGCGAAGACGACATTCTTGAGTTCGTATCCGCCCTCGATCAATTCGGGCCGCAGCGCGCCCGCCCCGGTGGCCGGATCGAGCGGGAGCTTCATGATCGAATCCAGCGCCTTGAGCGAGCTTTTTGCATAGCCCCATTGCACGATCAGGTTCGGCATCTGCGACACCAGCGGCCCGTTGATGCGCCCGGCTATGATCGAACAGGCAAGCAGCGCACCTGTGGTAATCTCCCCCTGCGAAGCGAGAAAGGCACCCCAGCCCATAATCGCAACATAGGCGCCCTGCTGCAGCGTCGAGAACAGCGACCCGGCGACTGCGGAGGCTTTCTTCACCGGCAGTTCGTAATGGTGGATTTCGCGCACCAGCCGGTTCCAGCGGCCCATCATGAACCATCCGCCGCGATTGGCCTTAACTGTTTCGCTGGCGTCGAGCGATTCCACCAGCATGCCGTTCTTGCGGTTACCGCTCACCTGTGCCCGGTCCGTCCCGTTGCGGATGATGCGGCTGAGGATGAAGGCGAGGATCAGCGCGATAGGCAGGCTCAGCACCGGCACCAGCGCAAGCTGTCCGCCGATGGCAGCGATGACGATGATGAAGAAGATCGCGAAGGGCAGGTCGGCCAACAGGAAAAGCGAGCCTGACGACATCACCTGTCGCACCTGTTCCTGTCCGCGCAACTGGCTCGCCATCGTGCCGATGCCCGGCGGGCGCGCGTCGAGGCGGATGGCTTGTGCGCGGGCGAAGAAGAATTCGCTCACCTCGGCGTCGATATCCTGCGCCTCGCGCTCGATCAGCAGCGCGCGCAGCGAGCGCAGGCACAGGTCGAGGATGAGCGCGAAGGCGACGCCCGCCGTCAGCACGAACAGCGTGTCGTAACTCGCCAGCGGGATGACCCGATCGTAAAGCTGCATCGAATAGAGCGAGGTCGCCAGCGTCAGCAGGTTCGCGAACACCGTAGCGAGGCCCGCCATCACCAGTGGCTGCTTGCGGCGCTTGATCGCACGCCAGAACACCGCCGCTGCGCCGCCGCCATCGGCGGAAAGCGGATCGGGCAGGTTCATCGTGAAGAACGTCTGGTGCTCGTCATAGGGCAGCACGCTGCGCTCCCCGACAAGTGCCATCACGTCCTCGCCATCCCATTGCTGGACGACGGACCAGCCGGACACCTCGTCGAAGACGATCAGCGGGAACTGGTCGGGCCGCGGGCGTCCTTCGATACGGCGCGCTGGTTCCCAGCCGATAACGCCGACCAGCGCGGGCAACGCGTCCACGCCGTCAGGCAGGTAGACGTTCTGCAGCTCCACGTTCCAGTGCGGCGAGAGCGGCTTGCCCGTCGCGCGGGCGTAGTTCTTGACGGCGGTTTCTACGGTGCCATCGCTCATGGTTGGATCTCCGGCCCTTCGTCGGGTTGCCAGCGGCAAGTCAGTGCGAGGACGCGCGCGGTAGCCGCCGCCGCGCCGACGCGGGCGTCACTCTCGGACAGGCGCGCATTCGCGGCCTCTCGCACCGCGTTCATCACGTCGAGCCAGCTGCGCCGCCCGGCGATGAACTGGCGCTGGTAGCTTGCGATGATGTCGTCCGCGGCATCGGCGGCGAGCACGCCGGCCTCGATCCGCCGCTCAGACGCGCGGACAAGCACATAATCGCGGCGCAGCTGTTCGCGCAACGTGCGTTCGCTTTCGCCAAACTCGGCTATGGCGCGGGTGATGCGGGCATCGCTCGCCTCGACTGTGGAAAGCTGCGAAAGTCCCGGCCCGAACTGGCTCCGCAAGACGACCGCCGCGCGTGCACCGGTGATCTCGTTCTGCGATAGTTGCAGAAGCA
>JBARVT010000051.1:0-3360 GCA_049646405.1 Alteraurantiacibacter sp. | reverse complement strand
GGTTAGCCGCGCGCTCGATGCCGAGCACGCTTCGCCCGAACCCGAGGTGCGTGCTCGCGCCAAGGATTTCGTCGCCCTAATGACGCCGGTAGTCAAAGCGCTCTTCACCGATCTCGGGCACGAAAGTGCGCAACTCGCGATCCAGGTGCATGGCGGCCACGGCTACATCCAGGAAACCGGCATCGAGCAATTCGCACGCGATGCGCGCATTGCACAAATCTACGAAGGTGCGAACGGCATCCAGGCGCTTGACCTTGTCGGACGCAAGCTGCCCGATCGCATGGGGCGCAACCTGCGTGCCTTTTTCCATCCGGTCAGCCAGTTCCTGGAGGACAATACGGGCGACGAGCATATCGGCAAGATGGTCGGCGCGCTCCAGCAGAGCTTCGGCGCGCTGCAGCTTTCCACCGGCCACATTGCCCAAAAAGGCATGAAGGATCCGGAAGAAGCGGGTGCCGCCGCCTATGATTACCTGCACCTGCTGGGCTTCGTGGCGATGGGGTATACCTTCGCCAAGGCGGCCAAGATCGCCGGGCAGAAGCTGGCCGAAGGCACCGATGAACAGGCGTTCTACAAGGCCAAGCTGACGACCGCACAGTTCTTCTTCGATCGCCTGCTGCCGCCCGCGACCGCCAAGTTCATGGCGATCAAGAGCGGCAAGGCGAGCATGATGGACATGCCGGAGGATGCGTTTTGATGCGTCTTTCCAAGGGGGTCGAGGAATTCAAAGCGCGGTGCCGCATACCCGCCATCGCCGCGCCGATGTTCCTCGTCTCCGGGCCGGACCTCGTCGTCGAAGCCTGCAATGCGGGCATTTGTGGCACTTTCCCCGCCCTCAACCAGCGCACCAGCGGGGGGTTCGAGGACTGGCTGAAGGCAATACAGGACCGACTGGACGCCGACGCCGCGCCCTACGGCGTGAACCTGATCGTCCACAAGTCCAACCCGCGCGTGCAGGCGGACCTCGAATTGTGCGTGAAGCACGAGGTGCCGCTTATCATCACCTCTTTGGGCGCGGTCAGCGACCTTGTGGATGCGGTGCACTCCTATGGCGGGCTCGTCTTCCACGACGTGATCCAGCAACGCCATGCCGAGAAGGCAGCCCAAGCAGGTGTCGACGGGATCATAGCCGTCGCCGCCGGTGCGGGCGGACACGCGGGCACGCTCAGCCCTTTCGCGCTCGTCAACGAGGTGCGCCAGGTATTCGATGGGGCGATTATCCTGTCCGGCTCGATGAGTAATGGCGGCCAGATCCTCGCCGCCGAAGCGATGGGCGCGGATTTCGGCTATCTCGGCAGCCATTTCATCACCGCTACCGAGAGCATGGCCCCGCAGGAACAAAAGGACATGATGTTCGGCCTCAAGGCCAGGGATATCACTTACACCGACAAGGTGTCGGGCGTGTTTGCGAACTTCATGACGCCCAGTCTCGAATCCGCATCGGTCGAACACAAGGGCGAGATGTCGATGAACGACGAAGCACGCGCATGGAAGACCGTATGGTCGGCTGGCCACGGCGTCGGCTCTTCGCGCGAAATGCTGCCTGCGCGGCAGATTTGCGAGACGCTGATTGCGGAATATGAGGAAACCAAGGCGAGAATTTGCGGCTAGTCGGCACGAAAATGCTCACCTGTCGTTTCATCGGTAATGGGTAGCAATTCCGAACCGGTTCGCCCGCGCATCAACGCCATCGCGACCGCGGTGCCCGATTGCGATGTGCACGCGCGCTATACGGACTGGGTCGCCGCCCAGCTCGATGGAACACGCCAGGCGGCCATTTTCGCGCGCATGGAGCAGCGCGGCGGCATCGCGCATCGCTATTCGGTTCTGACCGGCGGTGATGCTGCGATGGATTTCGGCAGTTTTTACATGGGGGGTAGCGCGCCAGGGACGGCGGAGCGGATGCGCCGTTACGCCGAGGCCGCGCCGGACCTTGCGCTGCAAGCGATTGCCGCCCTCCCCTCGACAGAAGGCGTCACTCATCTCGTCATTGCCAGTTGCACCGGCTTCATGGCGCCCGGCCTCGATCAGGTCGTGGCGCGCAGGCTTGGTCTCAGTACAGACGTCGAGCGGGTGAGCATCGGTTTCATGGGCTGCTACGCCGGGGTCACGCTGCTGCGCACCGCCGCACATATTGTGCGATCCCAGCCGGAGGCAAAGGTGCTCGCCGTGGCGGTGGAACTGTGCACCCTTCACCTGCAGGAAACGCAGGATCTCGAAAGCCTGCTCGCGATGGGACAATTCGCCGATGGGGCCGCCGCCGTGCTGGTGAGCGGCGCGGGCGAAGGATTGGCGCTTGGCGAGGGCCTTTCCGCCGCGCTGGAAGAAAGCGCCGAACTCATCACATGGACTGTCGGGGACACCGGTTTCGCCATGCACTTGTCGGGCGCAGTCCCGGGGAAGCTGGCCGACGCGCTGGAGGACAGCGACCTCACCAACACGATCGCGGGGGACACGCGACCCGATGCGTGGGCCGTGCATCCCGGTGGTAAGTCGATTCTCGACGCCGTCGAGCGCGGGTTGGCATTGCCGCACGATGCCCTTGCCGCTTCGCGCGGGGTGCTGAACGATTTCGGCAACATGTCTTCCGCCACCGTGATCTTCGTGCTGGACCGGCTGATGCGAGAACAGCCCGCGAATGGCATCGCGCTGGCCTTCGGGCCGGGTCTTGCCATGGAAGGCGTGCGCTTCGGGTGGGCCGATGCTTGAGGAACGCCTGCAGACCGAAGAGCTGATGGACGATCCGGCGCTGCCGGAGAACATTTATCGCGACGTGCTTGCAGACCTTGCCAAGGTCAACCGCCTGACCCTTGCCTATCGCCCGACGCTGCATTTCCTCGACCGCGCGCTGGACAATCGCAAAAGGCTGAAACTGCTCGATGTCGGCTTCGGCGACGGTGACATGTTGCGACGGATTGCCGATTGGTGCGAGGCGAGCGGTATCGCCGCCGACCTGACCGGCGTCGATCTCAATCCCCGCAGCGAGCGCGCAGCTCGCGACGCGACGCGGGCCGCCATGCCGATCCGCTACGTCACCGGAGACTATGCCGATCTCGGCGGCGCGGGCTGGGATGTCGTCATTTCCAGCCTCGTCGCGCATCATATGAACCGCGAAGAGCTTGCGCTCTTCCTGCAGTTCATGGATTCCGAGGCGCGGCTGGGCTGGTTCGTCAACGACCTGCACCGCCACGCCGTCAGTTACAGCGGTTATCCCGTGCTTGCTACCCTCGCCGGCTGGCATCCGATCGTCCGCCAGGACGGCCGTACCTCCATCGCCCGCTCCTATCGCCCCGACGAATGGCCGCCGATACTTGACGAGGCCGGTATCGAGAATGCCGAGATCGAGCGTTTCTTCCCGTT
>JBARVT010000050.1:0-8480 GCA_049646405.1 Alteraurantiacibacter sp. | reverse complement strand
CAGCAGCGCGCGCAGCTCTGCCGTCAGCAGGGGCGCTTCCTCGGCGAAAGGCATGCGCCCGCGCCGGGTGAACTGGTCAAGCTGGCGGGCAAGGTTGTCCGAGCGACGTTGCTCGCCCAGGACGTGCATAGCGGCGGGCGCGGCGTAGAACTGGCCGAGTGTATCGCGCACCCCGTCCGCCATCAGCGCGGCGCGGCGGTTGTATTCGTCGCGCTCCTGCGGCGCGATGGTGCGGCCCGGCAACATTTCGAGCAGCAAGTCGATCTGGCGATGCGCAAGATCGAGCGGCAGAGCGAAAAGCGGCTCGAACCTCGCCGCCGCATCGCCCAGCGCGACGATGTTGCCGCGCCACGGCTTGGCCAGCGCGCCGGGGGACAGTGCCACGGTCTCGCGCACCGCATCAGGCAGCCGCGCCGCGCCCCCTGTAATCCGCTGCATCCCGTCACGCCCGGCAATCTCCAGCATCCAGCCGCCGTCGAGCATATGCGCGCGGTCTTCCAGCGCGACGATGGGCGGACCGGTTTCGCCGTAGGCAATCTCGGGCAGAGGCAGGTAAGCCGACCAGTCATCGACGCGCATATCGGCCAGCCGCGACACCAGCGTGCCGCAACAATCGACGAACAGGTCGGCCCCGACGCGCTGCCCCCCGCGCAGTGCTATCGCCGCTGCCCCGCCCTCGCTGTCGGATTCCATTGCCTCGACCGGGTGAGGCACATAGGCGATGCCCAGCCGCTGGGCGATGTCGATGAGCACGGCGCGGTAGGCCTTGCCATTCCAGCGCAGGCCGTACTCGACCTGCGGCGCGGCGGCGGGATCGAAGCGGCCTTCCTGCGCCAGCACTTCGGCGAAAGACAGGGCCGCCGCTCCCGCTTCGCTGCGCGATCCGCCGCCCCAGCGTTCTCCGAAACCGGCCTCGACTCTCTCGCCTCCTCCGTGGGAGAACACACCCGACTGCCCTGCCCCGCCCCAGCCGATCAGGCGGGTCACCAGCCGATGGCTTGCCCCGGCGCAGCGGACGAGGTCCGTCTCGTCCACGCCCAGCCGGCGATGCAGTCGGGAGGTGAATGGCAGCGCGGTCGTCGCGCGGTCGGCAAAACCGTCCGGCGGCGCGGCACCGGCGATAACAGCCACCTCGGCTTGCGGCAGAGCGCGCTTGAGGCTGATGGCGGCAAGAACGCCGACCTGCCAGTCGCCCACCACGGCGATGCGACGCAAGGCCTCGCGCGCATCGCTCACGCTGCCGCCAGCCGCGCGGCGTCGGCGTTGAGGAAATCCGCATGCGGAGCGGCCCGCGCGACCTCGTCCTCGATCCTCGCGTCGAGCGCAGCCAGCGCTTGTCCGATTCGCACAGCGTCGGGAATGCTGGCGCGGGCATCATGCGCATCGGGCAGCAGCCCCTGCCCGACATAAACCGCGATCCAGCTGGCATCGTAGAACAGCCCTTCGGAGTATCGCTCGACCCGGCCGGTCCGCCGCCACAGCGCCATCTTCTCGGCCAGGCTGTCGGGCACGCTCATCGTGCGCATTTCGTTCCAGAATGCGGAATCATCGCGCGCCGTCGCGTGGTAATGCAGGATCAGGAAATCGCGGATACGGTCGTATTCGAGATCGACCAGCCGATTGAATTCGTCCCGGTCGCGCGGGTCGATTGCGCCATCCGGAAATAGCTCGACGAGGTAGGTGATCGCCATCTGCACGAGGTAGATCGAGGTGGATTCGAGCGGTTCTAGGAAGCCGCTCGCCAGCCCCACCGCAATGACATTGCGGCTCCACGAATGGCGGCGGCGGCCGGGGCGAAAGCGCAGCACGCGCGGCTCCTGCAACGGCGTGCCTTCGGCGGCATCGCGGATCGTAGTGCAGGCCTCGTCCTCCGAAATATGCGCGCTGGAGAACACGTAGCCATTGCCCATCCGGTGCTGCAGCGGGATTTGCCAGCGCCAGCCGGCGGGCATGGCGGTGGCGGTTGTGTAGGGCCGCAGCGTCTCGCCTGGCACATGGTGGCACGGCATCGCCGCCGCCCGGTCGCAGGGCAGCCAGCCGGACCAGTCCTCCCACGGCTCCTCCAGCGCATCGCCCAGCAGCAGGGAGCGAAAGCCTGAGCAATCGACAAAGAGGTCGCCCCCCAGCCGCCGCCCGTCCTCCAGCACCAGCGCCGCGACATCGCCGCTCGCCGCGTCGCGCTCGACCGAGACGACCTTGCCCTCGATCCGGTTCACGCCTTCGCCAAGCCCGTAGTCGCGCATGAACGGGCCGAACAGCGTCGCGTCGAACTGATAGGCATAGCCATAGGTGGAGCCAAGATCTTGCCCCTCGTCAGGCGTGCGGAAGCGGTTGGCGAGCGCCATGCGCACGGCGAGCGAGTAGCGGCCCAGCTCCTCCGCGCGCCCCTTGCTGCGCATCCTGAGCCACCAGTGATGGAAGCCGACCCCTGCCAGCTCCTCGCCGAAGCTGCCGAAGGGGTGGATGTAGCTTTCGCCGATCCGCCCGAAATCGCGGAAGTCGATGCCGAGCTTGTAGGTCGCGTGGGTGGCGCGCATGAACGCCGCCTCGTTGATGCCGAGCCTTTCGACGAAGGCGCGGATATGCGGCAGTGTCGCCTCGCCGACGCCGACGATGCCGATATCCTCGCTCTCGACCAGCGTCACGCTGGAGGCATGGGGCAGCAGGCGGGCGAGGCCGGCGGCGGTCATCCACCCGGCAGTTCCCCCGCCAAGCACCACGACCCGCTGTTTCGCCCGTGCCTCTGCCATCGCGTCAGGCCAGACGGAAGGCGATCAGCCTTCCATCTCCTCCAGCTCCTTGCCCTTCGTTTCGCGCACCATCGCCCAGACGAACAGGATCGAGACGGCGGCGCTGGCGGCATAGAAGCCGTACGCGCCCGTCAGCCCGATGGTCGCGAGCATGATGGGGAAAGTCATCGTGATGCCGAAATTGGCGATCCATTGCGCAAAGCCGCTCACCGCCAGGCCCGATCCGCGGATCTGGTTGGGGAACATCTCGCCCAGCATGACCCACATTACCGGTCCCCAGCTGAAATTGAAGAAGGCGACATAGGCGTTCGCGCTGACGAGCGCGGCCAGCCCTGCCCCGTCGCTCAGCTGCAGTGTGCCGTCGACCAGCGAGCCGCTCATGAAAGCGATCGCCATGATAGAGAGCGTGATGGCCATGCCGACCGAGCCGATCAGGAGCAGCGGCTTACGCCCGATCCTGTCGATCAGGGCGATGGCGGCAAGGCAGGCGGCAATGGAGATGGAGCCCGAAAGGATGTTGATCTTCAGCGCGTCGCTCTCACTGAAACCGACCGCCTGCCACAGCACCGCGCCGTAATAGAAGACGACATTGATGCCGACGAGCTGTTGGAAAACGGCAAGCCCTATGCCGACCCACACGATGGTGCGGATCTTGCCCGAATTGCGATCCAGCAGGTCGGAGAGGCGCGGCTTGTGATCGCTGGCGAGCGAGGTTTCGATCTCGCCCACCTTGCGCGTGGCAAAGGCGTTGCCGAACAATCGCTCGAGCACGCGCTGCGCTTCCGCCCGCCGGTCGCGGGCGACGAGATAGCGCGGGCTTTCCGGGATGAAGAGCAGCGCGACGAGGAAGATCGTCGCCGGGACAAGCTCGATCCAGAACATCCAGCGCCAGGCGGGAAAGCCGAACCAGAATTGCGTGGTGGAAGATCCCGCGAATTCGGCCAGCAGGTAGTTCGACAGGAACGCGGCGGTCAGGCCGATGATGATCATGACCTGCTGCACGCTCGACATCCGCCCGCGCAGATGGGCCGGGGTCACCTCGCTGATATAGGCGGGCGCCAGCACGCTTGCCGCGCCAACCGCGAGGCCGCCGATAATGCGATAGATCACGAATTCGGTGGAGGAGGTTGCGATGCCCGATCCCCAGGCGCTGACGATGAAGCACGCCGCCGCGATCAGCAACGTCTTCTTGCGGCCGAGAATGTCCGCCATCCGACCGGCCGCGAACGCACCAACAGCACATCCGAGCAGCATCGAGGCGACGTTGAACCCGGTGCCGACATCGTCGGAATTGAACGCGAGCCGCAGCCCGTCCACCGTTCCGTTGATCACCCCGCTATCAAATCCGAACAGGAAGCCCCCGATAGTGGCCACGGCCACGATGGCGGCGATCAACGGCATGTTCACCGGTTCGCGAACGTCGTCCATAATCTCGCTACTCCCAACCCCGCTTCATCCGCTTGCCGGAATGATAGCGCTACCTTTTTAAGTCTGTCGGCGCATTTTTCGCAAGCCTAATCGCATGCCTGCCCAAACGTGTCCATTTGTTGTCCGCTCGGGTCCGCTTCAGGGCAGTCGCCGCTCGCCGTATTCGAGATGCGGCAGGCGTTGCAGGTTGGCGTCGCGCAGGTCGCCTGGCAGTAACGCGTCGGGCACATCCTGATAGCAGACCGGTCGCAGGAAACGTGCGATGGCAAGCGTGCCGACAGAAGTGCTGCGCACATCGCTGGTGGAGGGATACGGCCCGCCATGCACCATCGCGTCGCACACCTCGACGCCGGTACCGAAGCCGTTGAAGAGCACCCGCCCGCAGCGCGCTTCCAGCATTTCAAGCACGGGCCGCGCGTTATCGGCCTCGCCATCGGTGGCATGGATCGCGCCGGTGAGCTGCCCTTCGAGCTGGCCGAGCACCTCGACCATCTGCGCCATGTTGCGGCAGGTGATGACAAGCGAGGTCGCGCCGAAAACCTCGTCGGAAAGCGCTCGATCGGCGAGGAATGTCTCGGCGTCCGTCCGGTAAAGGCCGGGTCGGCTGACATGGCCGTCAGCCTCCTGCCCGCGCGCCAGGCACGTCACGCCTTCGCGTCCCGCGAGCCGGTCGACCCCCTCGCAATAGGCGGCATGGATTTTCGGCGTCAGCATGGTGGCGGGCTGGTGTTCGTCGTAAAAGCTGCTCACGCCCTCGACGAAGCTGTCCAGGTCCGAGCTTTCGAGCGCTAGCAAGAGGCCGGGATTGGTGCAGAATTGCCCCGCCCCCATCGTCTGCGCCATGCCGAACGCCGCGCCGATGTCGCGCCCGTGCGTCGTCAGTGCTTCGGGCATCAGGACGACCGGATTGATGGCGCTCATCTCGGCATAGACGGGGATCGGGACAGCGCGCTTCTGCGCAATTTCAACCAGGGCAAGGCCGCCCTTGCGCGATCCGGTGAA
Source organism: Alteraurantiacibacter sp. (assembly GCA_049646405.1). Lineage (GTDB taxonomy): Bacteria > Pseudomonadota > Alphaproteobacteria > Sphingomonadales > Sphingomonadaceae > Alteraurantiacibacter. The sequence continues at coordinate 3,300 of JBARVT010000050.1, read as the reverse complement.
ACCCACCGCTGCGATTCGCGGATCGGCAACCAGCGCTTGACCGATGGCGATACCCGACTCGAAAAGAAGCGAGAACGTGCCTTCCGGCATTCTCGTGTCGGCAACCGCCTGCTGGATCGCCCTTCCTGCCAGTTCGGACGTGGCCGGATGGGCAGGGTGGGCCTTCGCGATGACCGGGCAGCCCGCGGCCAGCGCCGAGGCCGTGTCCCCTCCGGCGACCGAGAAGGCGAGCGGAAAATTGCTCGCTCCGAACACCGCCACCGGCCCGAGCGGGCGGTTCATCAGCCGCAGGTCCGGACGCGGCGGCGCGCGATCGGGCAGCGCGCGGTCGACGCGGATGTCGAGATATCCACCATCGCGCAGCACGCGCCCGAACATCCGCAGCTGGCCGGTCGTGCGGCCAAGCTCGCCCCGGATGCGCGCTTCGGGAAGCCCCGTCTCAGATGTCGCGGCGGCGACGATCTCAGCCCTCGACGCTTCAAGCTTTGCAGCGATCATATCGAGAAACCCGGCCCGATCCTCACGCGAGGTTTCGCCGAAAGTTTTCGCTGCTAGATCAGCCAGCGCGCAGGCGGCATCCAGCTGGTCCCTATCAGCGGCGGCGTAGGAAGGCCCGGTCACTGCTCTTCGCGCCGGATCGTATCCGCCAAACACCTCGCCTCGCCCCGCCTCGGCACGCGAACCGATCAGATTGCTTCCGTCGACTGCCATGTTGCAGCGTATCCCTCATCTGCCTCGTTTCCGACAAGCTAGACCAGCATGCACGAAAATGATAGCGCTACCTTTGATGGAAAGGCGAGCGGGATAGGTGGCGAGAAAAAAGAAATGTGGTGAGCCGTGCTGGGTTCGAACCAGCGACCTACTGATTAAAAGTCAGTTGCTCTACCGACTGAGCTAACGGCCCCGACCACAAGGCGGCTCACCTAGAAGGCGGTTCGAGCATGGTCAAGCGACGCTTGGCGGCAAGTTTACGGGGGCGACGATCAGACGCCTGGCGGGAGAAAGCAATGAGAACGATATTTGGCGCAGTCGCTGCAGGTGCAATCGCCCTGTCTCATCCGGCCTGGGCGCAAGAGGCGACGCCCATCGCGCCGCGCGACACAGCAGGATTGCCTGCCGAACTCCAGGCAATCGACGAAATCCTGACCGGCGGGCTGATGAACGATCCGACGGTTCTCGATTGGGATGGCTACGGGGACCAGTTCACCAAGGAACTCGTCGTCGACGATAGCTATCCCGGTGGCGGCGCTGCGCTGCGGGTCGCAATGGGATCACCCGGCGAAATCTACGCCGGCGGTCTCAATGTTCCGCTGCTCGCAGGGATCGAGAACGGCGATATCGTGACGATAGGTTTCTTCGCGCGGGTCATCGAAACGGGCGCAGCGGACGACATGGGCCGGGTGGGCGTTCGCTTCCAGCGCAACAGCGAACCCTACCCCGGCTTCGGCGATAGCGTCGTGATGGTCGGGCCGGAGTGGGGGTTCCACGAGGTTTCGGCAATGGCGGACCGCTCGATCCCGCGCAATGCCATCGTGGCGTTGCAATTCGGACTGGACCGGCAGGTTATTGAAATCGGCCAGGCCATCGTCGTCAGCGGGACGCCGACGGTCGTCGACTGAGCCTCGCGGCGAGATGTCGCAGCGTGAGCCCTGTCAGCGGATCGCGCCAAGACGGAGCAATGGCGGCGGCGGGGCGGAGGACAAAGTCGCGGGTGCGGAACAGCGGGTGTGGAATGGCGAGATTATCGCTCGCCCAGATGCCGCCGCTCCATAGCACGATATCGAGATCGAGCGTGCGCGCCTGCCAGCGGCGACCGCGCCGGGTGCGGCCCATGGCGGTCTCGATCACCTGCAAGCCTTCGAGCATATCGGGCGGGGCGAGGTCGCTTTCCACCACAAGCGCGGCATTGGCGAAACGGCGCTGCGAAGGGCCAACGGGCATGCTGCGGATTATGGTCGAGAGCGCCAGAACCTCGCCGAGATTGTCATTCACCGCGTCCGCCGCGAGCGCGACAATCTGCCGGGGCGAGCCGAACAGAGCATGCCGCCGATTGCTGCCCAGCGCGACTAGATAGCGGTGATCGCTCAAATATCCTCGGCGATCCGGCCATAAAGCTGCGGGCGGCGGTCGCGAAAGAAGCCCCAGCTGGCGCGATGCCTGCGCCCGGCTTCAAGGTCGAGCGTGGCGGTCAGCACGCCGCTTTCGTCGCAGCCATATTCGGCCAGCAGGTCGCCCCATTCGTCGGCGATGAAGCTGTGCCCGTAGAACCGCTGGCCCGCCTCCTGCGATCCTTCGTGCCCGATACGGTTGGCGGCGACCACAGGCATGCAGTTCGACACTGCATGGCCGATCATCGCGCGGCGCCACATGCGGCTGGTGTCCATGTCCGCATCCTTCGGCTCGCTTCCGATGGCGGTAGGATAGAACAGCACCTGCGCGCCCTTCAGCGCCAGCACGCGGGCGGTTTCGGGATACCACTGGTCCCAGCAGATCCCGATGCCAATGCGCGCGGTTCCGCCCGTCGCCGAGAGGTCCCACACCCTGAACCCGTCATTCCCGGGGCGGAAGTAGAACTTCTCCTCGTATCCCGGCCCATCCGGGATGTGGCTCTTGCGATAAGTGCCCATCACCTCGCCATCCGCGCCGACCATGGCGAGGGTATTGTAATAGTGGTGCCCGTCGCGCTCGAAGAAGCTGGTCGGGATCGCGACGCCCAGTCCTTTCGCCAGCTTCTGCATCGCAATGACGGAGGGGTGTTCCATCACCGGCCGGGCGAGGGCGAAGAACTCGTCCCTTTCATCCCGGCAGAAGTAGGGGCCGCTGAACAGCTCGGGCGGCAGCACCACCTGCGCTCCCTTCCCCGCGGCCTCCTCCACCAGCGCGGAGACGGCGGCGATGTTGCCCGCCTCGTCCTCCGATCCTAGGGCGAGTTGCAGGGCGGCGACGGTGAGCATGGTCATGCGCGGAGGCGTTACTTCTCCACCAGCGCGAAGTCCACTTGCACGGTGACGCTGCTCGTCGTCTGGCCCGGCATGATCGTCGCGCCGTAGCCGCCGGCCTGCTCCTCCGGCGTCGGACCCATGCTGATCGGCGGCGGCGGGGAGACGGGCGGCGGCGGGGCGGTGCGGATCATCGCGTCTGCCGCCGTCGCCTGTGCCCCGGCGAAGTAGCGGTTGCCTTGGGAGCCGCCGGCATCGCGGATGTAGAGCACGCGGGCGATCTCCATCCCCGCCGCCTCGGCATAGGCCTCCGCCCTGGTGCGCGCCGCTTCGTAGGCGTTGGCGTAGGCGCTGTTTGCCG
>JBARVT010000049.1:0-4838 GCA_049646405.1 Alteraurantiacibacter sp. | reverse complement strand
ATGTAGAGCCGGTCGATGTCGTATCCGACCACGATCCGGCCATCCTTATGTCCAACGGGTCAGTCGCGCTGTTCACCGGCGCCTTCACGATGTTCCCCATGCGCGATATCGAGCAGCTGCGCGGGATGGACCATGTCTACCGGCAGGCCGCACTGCTGACCTTTCGCGATGCAGCCGCGCCCGTTTTCTTCAATGGCAGTACCGTCCCGCGCGCTACGCTTGAGGTGGACGATTACGTGCTGTTCGGCCCGGCTCAGATCGTCGAGGCGGCGCATGCCGATATCGTGCTCGATCCCGGCCTGCCGGATTGGCTGGCGCAGGAAGTGGGCGCCTTCACCGCGCGCGCCTTTGCCGGATATGCGGAGCGGCTCGGCCCATCGCCCGATGGAACGCCGATGCTGCTTGCGACATGGAGCGGGGATGAGGAAGGCATAGCGCGCACATCGGGCACGGCGAGCGGGCGGACGCTGACGATGAGCTTCGGCGGATCGGGCTTTGTCAGACGCGACTATCCCGCGCTCGTCTATGCCCAGCGGCTGATCGCGCATGAGGCGGCGCATGTCTGGCTCGGCCAGCATGTCGGGGTGGACCGGCACGCCTATCGCTGGATCACCGAAGGCGGCGCGGTAGTTCTGGCGGTGCGGATGCAGGAGGCGCTCGATGTCGTTAATGCCGACGATGCGGAAGCCTTCATCCTGCGCCAGCGCCTGATTTCTGCTATCGGGGAAGGCACGCCGTACGCAGTCGAGGATTACCTCGGGAACGCACGCGAGGGATGTCCCGGCTGGCTGGCGAATGGCGGGCTGTCGGGCGCGCAGGACCGGCTGGAGGACCGGGCCTTTTATGATTGCGGCGCCATGTTCGCGCTCGCGGTCGAGCAGGCGGGCACAGCGCGGGGCGAGGATTTCTTCGATTTCGTCGCGCTGCTGATTGCGCGCAATCCCGAGGGCTCGGTCACGCCCGACGAATGGTTCGCTGCCGCGCGGGCGTTCGGAGTGCTGGAAGAGAAGCTCGACCTGATGCGCCAGCTGGTGGACGAGGGCACGCCGGACGGCGAACTGGCACTCGCGCGGCTGCTCTCCTGAGCGCCAAGAAAAAGGCCCGGACGGAAGAACCGGCCGGGCCTGAAAAGTTTTGGGAGAGGATGCCTGAAAGGCAGGGAGAGATATGTCGCGCATGGGCCAATCTCGCAAGTGCGAAAAGCACAAGAGGCGTTGCATACGATGCAACTGCCTCCTTCGTATCTGGAATTGCACGATTTTCTGCTTTACCTAAGCGTTAGGTTTCAGCGTGAAACCGGACTTTTTGTTGCGATGCGGCATTGCTGGCGCGGGGTGACAGCGCTTGCACCCTTGGCTAGTGGCTGAATACATACTTCGCCCCTCGCTAAGGATATGCCTCATGCAGAAGCTCTACCCCGATGCCGCCGCCGCCCTCGACGGGCTGCTTCATGACGGGATGACGATTGCATCGGGCGGGTTCGGCCTGTGCGGCATCCCCGAGCGGCTGCTGGTCGCGATCCAGGATTCGGGCGTCAAGAACCTCACCTTCGCCAGCAACAATGCCGGCATCGACAATGAAGGGATCGGCAAGCTGCTGCGCACGAAGCAGGTCGGCAAGATGATCTCCTCCTATGTCGGCGAGAACAAGGAATTCGAGCGGCAATATCTGGCAGGCGAGCTGGAGGTGGAATTCTGCCCGCAAGGGACCCTGGCCGAGCGCATGCGCGCGGGCGGCGCGGGCATTCCCGGTTTCTACACCAGGACCGGCGTCGGCACGCAGGTGGCAGAGGGCAAGGAAGTGAAGCAGTTCGACACCGGCAACGGGCCGGAAGACTATATCCTCGAACGCGGTATCTTTGCCGATTTATCCATTGTGAAGGCGTGGAAGGCGGACGAGACGGGCAATCTCGTCTTCCGCAAGACGGCGCGCAATTTCAACCAGCCAGCCGCCACCTGCGGCAAGGTGTGCGTGGTGGAAGTGGAGGAAGTCGTGGCCAAGGGCGAGCTCGACCCCGACCAGATCCACCTGCCCGGCGTGTTCGTGAACCGCATGATCGTAGGCGCGCCCTACGACAAGAAGATCGAGTTCATCACGAACCGCCCCCGAACCGACAACGCCGAGGCGGCGTAACCGCTTGCGCTTTCGCGTCTCCCTCGCCCTCGCTTCGGCGCTAAGTCTGCAAGGCTGCATCCTTGCGGCCGCTGCCGTCCCGGTGCTCGTGGGCGGGGCGATGGTGGGCAATGCCGTGTTCGGGGAGCGGACACGGCAGGCGGTGGCGGAAGGCAACGACGATCTCGACGCGGACGATGTGGATCTTGCCGAACTGGCGGGCGTGACGATCCTCGACATGACCGAACTGCCCGCGCCCGACATCGCCGCGCCGACGAGCGGGCCGTATGCAGCCTTGCGCGACTTTACCCTCGCCGCCGTGCCGGGCGAGGAGGAGCGCGCGTATTCTGCGCTGCTGGAAACCCCCTCCACCCTGCAACCCACCCGCGCTGCATGCGAAGCCCAAATCCCTGCCGTGCTGGTCGATCTTGATCCGGCGGAGGGGCTCGTCTCGCTGGAGCCGGACGCGCGGCCCGACTTGGCGTTCGTCTCCGCCATCGCCGAACTGCGCCGACAAGGCGTCGCCATCGCGTGGATGACCGACCGCGAACCGACCGAGGCAGGCGCGATCCGCCGCCGTCTTGCCGAAACCGGGCTCGACCCGGCAGGCCGCGACCCGCTCTTCGTCCAGCGTTTCCCCGGCGAGGAGAAGCAGCGCCGCCGCCGCGCGCTCCTCGAAACGCACTGCCTGCTCGCCATCGCAGGCGACGACCGGCGCGATTTCGACGATCTCTACAACTATCTCCGCGACCCAGGCTCCGCCACATCGCTCGAAGCGATGATCGGCAGCGGCTGGTTCCTCATCCCCACCCCGCTCGATTGAAGGACAACCGATATGCCCTGGACCCGTGACGAAATGGCCGCCCGCGCGGCGCAGGAGCTGGAAGACGGCTATTACGTCAATCTCGGCATCGGTATCCCAACGCTGGTCGCGAACCACATCCCGGACGGGATGCAGGTGACCTTGCAGAGCGAGAACGGCATGCTCGGCATCGGGCCCTTTCCCTATGAGGGCGAGGAGGATGCGGACCTCATCAATGCCGGCAAGCAGACCATCAGCGAACTGCCGCACAGCGCCTATTTCGACAGCGCGACCAGCTTTTCCATGATCCGCGGCGGACATATCGACCTCACCGTGCTGGGCGCGATGGAGGTGGCCGAGAACGGCGACATCGCTAACTGGATGATACCGGGCAAGATGGTGAAAGGCATGGGCGGCGCGATGGATCTCGTCGCGGGTGTCAAGAAGATCATCGTGGTGATGGAGCACACCAGCAAGCACGGCGACCCCAAATTCATCCCCGAATGCACGCTGCCGCTGACCGGCACCAACGTCGTCGATATGATCATCACCGATATGTGCGTGTTCAAGCGAGAGGACCATGACAGCGCGTTCCGGCTCGTGGAGCTGGGCCCCGGCGTAAGTCCGGAGGATGTAGCCGCGAAGACGACGGCGAATTACGAGGTGGCGCTTTAACCGGGGAGTTTTTTTTGAACCCTGTCTGGGCTGAGCCTGTCGCAGCCTTGCCTTTTTTCTTCCGATGCACCCGCGAAAAGGACGCGCAGCCCTTCAAAAAGCACAGGGCAACCGGAAAAGGGGCAAGGCGTTTATCGTGACCTGCACCGTCATCACCTCCAACCGGAACTACTCGAGCTGGTCGCTGCGCCCATGGGTGCTGATGACGGCGCTCATGTCAGGCGCGGTAAGGAGTGGGTCGACCACATCCTTGCCCACCCCACCATGCGCCAGTGGGAGGCCGAGGCGCCGGAGGAAGCACTCGTCGCTAGTGCTGGCGAATGTGACGTCAACTCGCTGCTGATTCGGGGTGAAGGCGGTCGCTACCGCAAGGCCGACGGTGCGGACTTGGCCCGCCTGGCCGAAGTCGCGCCGCGATTTATCGAGAACGCCAATCGGGTTTACGAAGAACCGCTTTAGGTCGGCACTGTCCTACACGCCCCCCGCTGTGTCAGCGTCACCCGATGGCCTTCCTCGCATTCTCTCCCGCGCCCGAAATCCGGGTGAAACATCGCCGCCATCCGGGAGACACTTCGCGCGATATCTGGGTGACACTTTTTGCGGAGAGGGTGACACATTCCGGGTTTCTGTCCCTCAACTGTGTAAGACCTGTAAGACCTTGCTATCGCCGCAGCGGCAAGATTCGGCCCCGCGCGGCGCAGCGCCAGAGCCACTCTATCGGCCCTTGTCGGAAGCGGGCGAGCCATGGGGAGGACCAGAGCAGCGCCAGCGCCATGGGGAGGAGGGCGATCAGCAGCGCTTCGGGCCGCGAGACTTCTCCGTAAAAGCCCATGCCCCAGCCTGCGAACAGCGCCGCGAAGGCGAGGCTGGTGGCGAGGTAGTTGGTGAGCGCCATGCGGCCCGTCGCGGCGAGGCGCGCGGTCACGGCTCCACCGCGTGCGAAGCTAGCCATGCCGAGCGCGGCCCATGCGATGCCGAGCAGGAGATCGAAGGGCGCGCTCCACACCAGCGCATTGGCGGTGGTGACGATGGGGTCGAACCCGCTCGCCATACTCCATGCGGCAAGTCCCGCCAGCACGGGCAGCGCCACGGCGGCGAAACGAAGACCGAGCCTGCGGGCGCGCTCCGGCGACCACTCGCCCGCCAGCAGGCCGTTCCGCCAAAGCGCCACGCCCACCAGCATCGCCGCGAGCGTGGAGGGGAGCGATCCGGCGACGAAGCTCGCCTGTTGCGGAATGGTGGCGAGGCG
>JBARVT010000048.1:0-2503 GCA_049646405.1 Alteraurantiacibacter sp. | reverse complement strand
TCTTCAACCAGCAGGGCGCGGCGGTTCATCCAGTCTCTCCTATCGCGCGACCGGCAGGTGAACGGCGAAATGCGTCTCGCCCGCCGTTTCGTCGCGCTCGTGGCCCACCCGGCCGTTCATGTCGCGCACCAGCTTTTGCACCAGCGCAAGCCCCAGCCCCTGCCCGTTCGCTTTGCTCGACACGAAAGGCTCAAAAATATGCGCGCGCAGCACGGGATCGACGCCCGCGCCATTGTCGCTGACGCGAACTTCGATCGGCAGCCTGATCGGTCGGCCGAGCCGCATGACATTCATGACCAGCCCGCTGACAAAGCGCGTGCGGATCGTCACTTGCGGTGCGACATTGGCATGCGCGGCATCGCGGGCATTGGCCATCAGGTTAACAAGGAGCTGCACCAGCGCACCCTCGTTGGCGAGCACGGGCGGCAGCGAGGGGTCGAACTCCTCGCGCCAGGCAATCGTGTCCTCGCTCGTCAACCGCATTGTCTCCAGCGCGCGACGCACGGCCTGGTGGAGATTGACCGGGCCGACCGGCTCCGCATCCTCGCGGCCGAGCCGCTGCATCCGGTCGATCAGCTGAGCTATCCGGTCCACTTCGTCGGCGATCAGCGTCGTGAGCTTCGCCTCGCTCTCCCCCGTCTTGCGCGCGAGCAGCTGCGCCGCACCGCGAATGGCGGCGAGCGGATTCTTGATTTCGTGTGCCAGCACCGCAGGGCCGCGCAGGGCGGGCATCCGTTCCTGTTCTTCGAAACGCTCACCCTGGCTGGCATCTGACAGCGTCACGACGCGCCATCCTGGATGGCTTGGCAGGGTGGAGACAGTCAGGTTGAGCCGCATCGGCCTGCCGCCGACCGTCATCTCCAGCCCGCGAGCCGCCAACTGCGCTTCATCGTCGGCAAAGGTCTGCGCAAGCCGCTCGTACAATCCGCCTAGCAGGTCCTCGAGGTTTTGCCCGATGAGCCTAGACGCGCTTGCGCCGAGCAAATCTTCCCCGCGCGGATTGACTTCGGCGAGCCGCTTGTCCGGATCGAGCAACAGGACAGCAAAGTTCAGCCCGCCGATCTGGTCGCGCGCATCTGGCGGCGCGGCGGGATCGTTCACGCCGCTCGGCGCCGCAGGAACGGCTCGTAGAACCGCTCGAGCTCGTCAAGCACCACTTTCGCATCGTCGATGAAGTTCACCTTGTTGCGGAAATCGGCGCTGCCATGCATCCCCTTGGTGTACCAGCCGAGATGCTTGCGCGCGATCTTGACGCCGACATCCTCGCCGTAATGCGCCAACATCCCGCGGTAATGCTCGACAAGCGTTGCATATTGTTCGTCGAAGCCCGGACTTTCGAGCACCTCGCCCGTGCGCCACCAGTGCATCACCTGCCCGAGCAGCCACGGCTTGCCATAGGCTCCGCGTCCGATCATCAGCCCGTCGGCACCGGATTGGTCGAGCGCCATGGCCGCATCGCTAATCGTGCAGATATCGCCATTGACGATGACGGGGATGGACACTGCCTCCTTCACCTTCGCGACGAATTTCCAGTCGGCTTGCCCCTTGTACATCTGGTTGCGCGTGCGGCCATGGACGGTGATCATTTTTACGCCCAGATCCTCCGCGATGCGGCTGAGTTCGGGGGCGTTGAGGCTCGCATGGTCCCAGCCCATGCGCATCTTCACGGTGACGGGCACTTCGACCGCCTTCACCGTCGCCTCCATCAGTTTCACCGCCAGCGGCACTTCGCGCATCAGCGCGCTACCGGCATACTGGCCGACGACCTTGCGCACCGGGCAGCCGAAATTGATGTCGATGATCGCCGCACCGTTGTCTTGCTGCAGCTTCGCCGCTTCGGCCATCGAATGCGGATCACAGCCGACCAGCTGCATGGACACCGGCTCCTCGCTCGGATGCCAGGCGGCTTTCTGGATCGACTGGCGCGTGTCACGGATCGCCGCCTCGCTCGCGATCATCTCGGTCACGTTAAGTCCGCTGCCATAACGGCGCACCAGCGTGCGGAACGGCAGGTCCGTCACGCCCGTCATCGGCGCGAGCACGACAGGCTCGGCAATAGTGATGCCGCCAACATCGATCGGGTTTGGCGCATGCGGTGGCGCGGGGTGGAGAGCGGTGTCGGTCCTGGGTGTGCTTAAAATATGGGCATAGTGTAGGTGACAAAGCAAATGACTGCCACCCCCGATTCGATTGAGATCACCGCTCGTATGGAGGAAGCTGGGCTGGAAATCCTGCATCGTTCAGGCGCTGTAGAAACTCCACTGGCGTCTGATTCTCTATTGGTGAGAGAAATATATTTCGCCATGGCCATTCATCGGGGCGATGTATGCAATTCGACATCCGATTGACGATATTTAGCATCACCCGGAAATCATCGCGGGTCTTATACACGTCATCGGCAGTGTAAATCAGTTGTCTGCCTTCAGATGGTCGCCATTTTCGGACCCCATTAGATAACTGCTCGACTTTCAGAACCTCTACGTCGTTACGATCGGGATCACAG
>JBARVT010000047.1:0-2840 GCA_049646405.1 Alteraurantiacibacter sp. | reverse complement strand
CTCTCGCCGATGGCTTCGTAGCGCGACCGGCCCTCGTCACCCAGCGCCAGCGTCGGCGGCAAGGTCCACACGCCGCGCGGATAATCCGCCGCATCGTTGGGGTTCGCGTTGATCTCCGACTGCGCGTAGAGTTCGAAGCCGTTGAGTTCGAACAGCCGCACCACGTCCGACTGGCGCAGGTAGCCGCGCGAGCCATTGCTGTCCGCATAGCTTGCCCCTTCTGGCGCGCGGTGCTGCACGACGCCAACCATGCCCTCATCCGACAGCAACGAACGCACCACACGCAGCGTCTCGTCCGCCGCATTCCCGTTCATGAGGCCGTGGAGCGAGCGGAAGATCAGGACGCGGTCCACCGTGCCCGCAACGTCTTCGGGGATCGCGTCGTGCTCTAACGCCGTCCACGCGCCGCCCTCTCCCCAGCCGTTCTCTTCCACGGCGGCCGTGAACCGCTCCGGCCAGGTCGTCCCGTCCTCGCGCGGGGGGGTCGCGGCCTGGAAGGCGATGTAGGTTCCGCCCGGCGCGAGGTAGGGCATCAGCACGCGGGTGTACCAGCCGCCACCGGGGCCATATTCGGCAACGCGCATGTCGGGCTTTACCTGGAAGAACTCGAGCGTCTCCACTGGATGGCGGAACGCATCGCGCGCCCGGTCCGCCTCGCGGCGCGGATGCAGCAGGATGGCATTGAGGTTTTCCGCCCTCTCCATCGCGGTATGGTCGTGATCCTGCGCAGCGGCGGGCATGGCAGTGGCTGTGACCGCGAAGGCAGCGGCGGCGAAGACGGTGGCGAAGCGCATGGTTTTCTCTCCGGTGTTGGCTTTGCGCGCGACCCTACTCGCACAGCGACGGATGACAAGCGGCCCCTTGGTCCCCATCTGTGCTGCAACAAGGAGACTGACGAATGAGCGAGACCGTAATCGTGGCAGGCGGCTGCTTCTGGTGCACAGAGGCGGTGTTCAAGGACGTGATCGGCGTGACGGGCGTGGAGAGCGGCTATATCGGTGGCAACGTGCCCGACCCGACCTACAAGGCCGTCTGCTCCGGCAGCACCGGCCATGCCGAAGGAGTGAAGGTCACCTATGACCCCGACACCGTCTCCATGGCCGAAATCTTCGACATGTTCATGGGCACGCACGATCCGATGCAGCTCAACCGGCAAGGCAACGATGTCGGCACGCAGTATCGCTCCGCCATCTTCCCGACGGACGATACCCAGCGCCACGAAGCCGAAGCCGCCATCGCCCGCTGGAACGAGAGCCATGACGGCGAAGCAGTAACCACGATCGAGACCGGCCAATGGTATCCGGCAGAGGACTATCACCAGGAGTACTGGGAAGGCGAAGGCCAGCGGAACCCCTATTGCCTCGCAGTGATCCCGCCCAAGCTGATGAAGCTGCGCAAGAGCTTTGCCGACAAGGTGAAGGGGTAAAGGTCTTACAGGTCTTACACAGTCCAGGGGCGAGAATACGGGATGTGTCACTCTGCGCGTAAAAGGTGTTACCTTCCAGCGGGAACCGGTCACCACTAAAGGCATGAAATGTCACCCCGGTTCGTTCCGAGGTGTCACCCCTTCGGGGGCGATCTGTCCCCCTGATGTGCCTCCTCACGAATTCCATCGCTTGGACAAGAGCATGACCTACCTGTTGTAGGACAGCCTGGTAACCTTTTCGGAGCCATCCCGCTTGTCAACTCGCCGACCCATGGCAGCGTTGTTATTTCACGAGATCGGGAGGGTAGTGGTGGGAGACGCGCGTCCTTTTCGATCCGTCGGCAAGGGGCCAGCGCGCAGGCCTGCTCGCATTCATGGACGAAGAACATTTTCTATCTGCAACGGTCGAACCTTCGGGCGACGCGCAGGCCGTGATCGTCCGGCGCCGCGCGCATCAGGGTGAACCGGAAGACGGCGCCGTGATGGCGCGGCACGCCATCGCCGCTGGCCGCCCGGTCGACATGCGGATGACGTTCGACGGTGGAACGGCGCGCGTTGCGATCAGGCGGGATTTGGGCGCTTGGCAGGCTGTCGGCTATGCTATCGATGTCGAACCGCTTGCGTCTGTGCATGCGGAACTTTTTACCGGCCTCGTCGTCGGACCGTATGCGGTGGCTGGGAAGTGAGTTCGGGGCGGCGTTAATCTTTCGGAAACTGCTCGTCCTCGCTCGAGGTCGCGTCTTTCGCTCATTGCGCAGCGCGGAATCGCGCCACGAAAAAACCGTCCAGCCCGCCTGCTTCGCCTAGCATGCCCGGATGGGTGCGGACCCAGCCCTCTGCCGTCGGCTCCAATCCGTCCGGTAATTCTTCCGTAACCACTGGAGCGGGGTTGAGCCCTGCGTTCTGTGCCACCTCTTCACCCTCCGCGCGCTCGAGCGAGCAGACGGCGTAGACCAGCGTGCCGCCGGGCGCGAGCCAGTGGGCGGCTCGCGCGAGGAGTTGGCTTTGCAGTTCCGCCATCGCGACGATCCGGGGTTCGCCGATGCGGTGGATCACGTCGGGGTTGCGGCGGCAGGTGCCTGTCGCGGTGCAGGGCGCGTCGAGCAGGATCGCGTCGTAGAGCGTGTCGGGATGCCATCCCATCGCGTCGGCTTCGACGATCTCGGCGGTAAGTCCGGTGCGCGCGAGGTTCTGGCGCAGTCGCTCCAGCCGCCGCGAGGAATTGTCGAGCGCGGTGACCTGCCACCCGGCGCTCGCCAGTTGCAGTGTCTTGCCGCCCGGCGCGGCGCACAGGTCGAGCACTTTCCTGCCATCACCCGCGCCCAGCAGGCTCGCGGGGATTGAGGCGGCGAGATCTTGCACCCACCATGCACCTTGCTCGAAACCGGGCAGGTTCTCCACCGCCGTTCCGCGC
>JBARVT010000046.1:0-3690 GCA_049646405.1 Alteraurantiacibacter sp. | reverse complement strand
ATCGTATCACCAGCCGCTTGGACGGGAGGGGGGGTCTCGGCGGTGATATAACCTAAATGGCCCGCCTGAAAATGCGTTCCCGCCGGAATCGAAAAAATCGAAAAAAGTTCTACAGGCCAAATTTGCCGTGAAATCGGGGGGATGACAGAGCGGGTTGCAAATGGAACCACCTTAGGTGCAGGGCGTTCATGAACAACGTATTCTCCGGGTTCGGGAAGGGTAATCTATGTCAATTGGTGCAGAAGTCGCCACGCATCTTCCGTTTCTGCGTCGCTACGCGCGGGCGCTTACAGGGTCGCAATCGACCGGCGACGCTTTTGTCCAGGCCACGCTGGAGGCAGCACTTGCGGACGACGAACTGGCCGACAGCCTGAAGGGCGGCCGCGTTCCGCTTTACCGCGCTTTCAACAAAGTCTGGTCCAGCGCCTATATGGAGGTCGCGGAGGGCGAGCCTGGGGGCAACATGCATGAGGACGCAGCGCAGGACCAGCTGAAGCGCATCACTCCGGTCAACCGTCAGGCTCTGCTCTTGACCACGGTAGAGGATTTCACCACCGCAGAAGCGGCCGAGATCATGGGCGCGAGCGAGGACGATGTGCAGTCGCTGGTGCGCGAAGCGGTTGAGGAGATCGAACGCGAGACATCAACAAACGTGCTGATCATCGAAGACGAGCCGCTCATCTCGATGCAACTGGAAGATCTCGTCCGTTCGCTCGGTCATGACATTTGCGGCACCGCCGCCACGCGCACGCAGGCGCAGGAAGTCGTCGCCGACAACCAGCCCGGACTCGTTCTGGCGGATATCCAGCTTGCCGACGGTTCTTCGGGTCTGGATGCGGTGGACGATATCCTCTCGATCGGGTCAGTGCCGGTGATCTTCATCACCGCCTATCCCGAACGCCTGCTGACGGGCGACCGGCCGGAGCCGACCTATCTCATCACCAAGCCGTTCCAGGAAGACACGGTGCGCGCGGCGATCAGCCAGGCGCTGTTCTTCGGATCGAGCCGCCCGATCGACTGATCGCGGCTACACCGTGGCGGCGCTGGGCTCCGGCTCGCGCCGCCACAGCAGCCACCACGCCAACGCCGCTGCCGCCATTCCGCCTGCCAGATTGGCGGCGAGTTCCGCGATATAGATCGCGTCCGTGCCCAGTGCGGAGCGCGCCAGCCATGCGATCGGCACCATCACCAGGAGCACGCGCGCCATCGAGAGCGCGAGCGCTTTCGAGGCATGGTCGATGGCGTTCAGCACCCCGTTGACCACGATCAGCATCCCGAACCCGGCGTAACCCCAAACCGAAATGGCAAGGTAGTCGACTGTTGCGGCGATCACCTCTGCATCCTCGCTGAAGAGCCGCGCGAACCATTCGCGTGCCATGAACAGCACGCCAGCCGCCGCCACGCCGTAGCCCGCGCAGAACAAGGCCGCCTTCAACAGCGCCTCGCGTGCCCTGCCTTCCTGTCGCGCGCCCCAGTTCTGGCCGACGATTGCCCCGATACTGCCCGACAGCGCCAGCAGCGGCACAACGGCAAAGCTCTGCAAGCGCCCGCCCGCGCCGAAGCCCGCCACCGCGGACTGCCCCTCTGCGGCGATAAGCGCGGTAAGGATGGCAAGGCCTGCAGGATTGATCGAATTGGTGAAGGCTGCAGGCCCGGCAACACGGGATATCGCGCCGAGCTGCTTTTTCCACTCGCCCGCGCGGATGGAGGATGGCGCGAAAGGCAGGTCGCGCCGCTCCAGAAGCCAGAAGGCGGCGAAAATGGCCACGAGCCAGCCTCCGATCGTCGCATAGGCCGCGCCCGCAACGCCGAAGCCGCCGATCCCGAAGGCGCCGGTAATCAGCAGCGGATCGAGCACCCAGTTTGCCGCCGAATAGACGAGCAGGACGGCGGTGTTGCTTTTCGCCGCGCCTTGCCCGCGCAGCACGCCGTTCATGCCCATCATCGTCATCATCAGCGGAAAGCCCAGCGCGTAGGGCCCCATATATCCGTCGATCAGCGGCAGGGTGTCGGGCTCCGCCTGCATCAGTTCGAACAGCGGCTGGCGCAGCAGGTATAGTGCAAGGCCGGTCAGCAGCCCCGCCACCGCGCCAAGGATCATGCCGAGATTGGCGCGCGAGAGGGCGCGCTTCTCGTCGCCTTCGCCGAGCGCGCGGCTGACCACCGAATTGACACCCACCATCACGCCGACGCCAAGGCTCTGCAGGGCGGTGATGACAGGAAAGATGAAGCTGATCGCCGCCAGCTCCCGCCCGCCGAGCCGCCCGACGAAATAGGCGTCAATTACCCCGACCGACATGATCGCAGCCACGCCCACGATCGCTGGCGCGGTCTGCTTGACGAGGTGGCCGGAAATGCTTCCGCTGGTAAGTTTGGCCGACCCGTTCATCGCGCGACCGGTAGCGGCGTGCAACCGGCTTGCCTAGTGCAGGCGTCGGCGGCACACTCTGGCGCGAAGGAGAGAGACAATGGCGACGCAAGCGAAAGAGCGCTTCGAATGCAGTGATGCGGAATGGCAGGTGCGGCAGAACCTTGCTGCCTGTTATCGCATCTTCGAGCATCTCGGCTGGGGAGAATCGATCTATAATCATATCTCCGTCGCCGTGCCGGGAGAAGAAGGCACGTTCCTCATCAATCCCTTCGGACTTCTGTATGACGAGGTGACTGCGTCCAACCTCGTGAAGATAGATGTCGACGGCAACACGATCGGCAGCTCGCAATATCCGGTGAACAAGGCCGGTTTCACCCAGCACGCGCATTTCCACCGGCATCTTGGCGAGCGCGCCAATGCGATCTGTCATGTCCACACGACCGCGACCATGGCGGTGTGCAGCCACAGGCAGGGGCTGCTGCCGACCAATTTTTACGCCTGTAATTTTCAGGGCCAGATCGGCTATCACGATTTCGAAGGCGTCACGGTGCGGCCCGAGGAAGGCGACCGTTTGGTCGAAAATCTCGGGCGCCATTCCATCCTCATGCTGCGCAATCACGGGCCGGTGGTGATGGACGAAACGATCCCCGGCATGTTCCTCAAAATGTGGGCGCTCCAGCGGGCATGCGAGATCCAGGTCGCCACGCTCTCGCAAGGGGAAGCGAATGTGGTGACGCAGAAGGTGGTCGATACGCATCAGCGCGACCTTGCCGTGATGCAGCAGCAGGGCGGGGCGGGGCAGCTCGATTTCGAAGCGTGGAAACGCCGCGTATCGCGCGTGGACGATAGCTGGAAGAACTGACACGGCGCGGCTAAGGCGGGCCATCATGCCCGCAATGACTGTAAACGACCGGCCGGTATTCTTCGATCTCGATCCCGAGACGCCGCTGCTGCATGCGTTGCGCGATGCGGCCAACCTGACGGGCACGAAATATGGCTGCGGCAATGGCGATTGCAGCGCGTGCATGGTGCTTGTCGACGGGGAGGCGCTACGCAGTTGCCTCGTCACTATAGAGGAGGCGGAGGGGCGCTTCATCACCACGATCGAGGGGTTGAGCCGCGACCGGTCGCATCCAGTGCAGCAGGCGCTGGTGGCCGAACAGGCCATCCAGTGCGGCTTCTGCACGCCGGGTATCGCCATAGCCGCCACCGCGCTTCTCCGCCGAAATCCCGACCCGGGCGAGGCGGACATCAAGGCGGCGGTGCCCAATTTGTGCCGTTGCGGGGTCTATCCGCGGCTGGTCGAGGCGATTCAGCGC
>JBARVT010000045.1:0-15966 GCA_049646405.1 Alteraurantiacibacter sp. | reverse complement strand
CGCGCGGTGTCCGGGTGATCGAGCGCGCCGAAGCGCAGGGCATCCATCACCGCGATCGGGCGAGCGCCCATGCTCATGATGTCGCGCACGATGCCGCCGACACCCGTG
This sequence comes from Alteraurantiacibacter sp., assembly GCA_049646405.1. GTDB lineage: Bacteria > Pseudomonadota > Alphaproteobacteria > Sphingomonadales > Sphingomonadaceae > Alteraurantiacibacter. The sequence continues at coordinate 15,858 of JBARVT010000045.1, read as the reverse complement.
GCGGCGCCCTGGTAGGGCTCGATGTAGCTGGGGTGGTTGTGGCTCTCCATCTTGAAGATGGCGGCCTGACCATCGCCGATGTCGATCACGCCCGCATTCTCGCCCGGGCCGCAGATCACCCACGGCGCTTCGGTCGGCAGCTTCTTCAGGTGCAATCGGCTGGATTTATAGGAGCAGTGCTCGCTCCACATGACCGAGAAGATGCCGAGTTCGACAAGGTTCGGCTCGCGGCCAAGCGCGTGCAGGACCCGGTGGTATTCTTCCTCGGACAGCCCGTGCTGGGCGACGGTTTCGGGAGTGATTGTATCGGGCATTTTTGGCATGGCGCGCGCTTTAGCGGGGAGGTTCTGGAGGCGCTAGCCCTCCGCCTTCGATACCTACAAAATCCGTCGGCCAAGTGCAAAAATGAAGAACAGCTCTTCGACGGGCTCACGGCGGACGGGGTCGAGGGTTCAGCCCATCGCCCGCAACGTTGCCCACGCCGCAACACCGCTCGCCGCCGCCGTGGCGCAGGCACCCCATGCCATATCCGCCAGCGAGATATGCGTCGCCCAAACCTTCATCACCGCCTGACTCGTCAGGTCGAAGGTCGCGTAGCACAACGCTCCCAGCACCGCGCCATTAAGCAAAGCGGTGCCCACCGAGCCGCTCTCCACCCCGGGCCGCACCGCGAAATACACCATGCCCGCCACATAGATAAGGTAGAATGCCGCAGCCGGAGCAGGTCGGAACGAATCTGCCAGTATCTGTCCGATCACCGGGCGATAAAGGTTCGGCCCGGCCCAGCGCAGCCATACCGAATCCAGCGCCCCGAAAGCCAGCGCCGCGGCGGCATAGGCGACAATCCATTTCATTCGCGCTCTCCCTTGTCGCGCAGCTTGACCCTGCGCCCGCGCAGCGTCAATGGTCGCCGCCTATGGGAGAGACACCGCCTGATATCGCTGCGATGAGCTTCGAGGATGCGCTGCGTGCGCTCGAGGATGTGGTTCGCAAGCTCGAAAACGGCGAAGTGAAGCTCGACGAGAGTATCGACCTGTACGAGCGTGGCGAGGCGTTGCGGCGGCATTGCCAGGCCCGGCTCGACGTGGCGCAGGCGCGGATCGAGAAAATCGTCGCGGGGCCGGACGGCAAGGCTGTCGGCACCCAGCCATTCGACGCGGACTGAAATGGGGTTGGTGGTCGCCAACGATACGCTCGGCCGCGGGCTCCAGCGCATCCAGCGCGAGATCGACGATGCATTCGACGGATTGCTTCCGGTGCCCGAAGACGGCTCGGCCAGACTGGTCGAGGCGATGCGCTATGCCGCCATCGGCGGGGGAAAGCGCGTGCGTCCGCTGTTGCTGGTCGCGGTTGCCGAAATGTACGGCGCAAGCCGGGCGGCGGCCATTTATGCCGGAGCGGCGATAGAGGCGATCCACGTCTATTCGCTGATCCATGACGACCTGCCCTGTATGGACGATGACGCCATGCGCCACGGCAAGCCTACGCTGCACAAAGAGTTCGACGAGGCGATTGCCGTGCTCGCGGGCGATTCGCTCCATGCGCTTGCCTTTGAGATCCTCGGGGGCAGGCTGGTGAGCGAAGACCCGTTCATCCGTGCCGAACTCGTCCACGCGCTGGCTGCGGCGAGTGGACACAAGGGCATGGCGGGCGGCCAGATGATGGACATCGCCGCCGAGAGCGAAGAGGGCGAGCTCGATCTCCACACCATCACTCGCCTGCAACAGCTGAAGACCGGCGCGCTGCTCGGCGCGGCGGTGGAAATGGGCGCGGTGCTGGCCAAGGTGCCCCTCGAGGGCAGGGGACATTTGCGCAACTACGCCCGCGATATTGGTCTTGCCTTCCAGATCGCCGACGATCTGCTGGACGAGGAAGGCGACGAGGAACTGGCCGGCAAGGCGCTGCGCAAGGATGCCGATGCGGGCAAGGCGACTTTCGTCTCGCTGATGGGTGTCGATGACGCACGTGCACAGGCGCGGGCGCTTTCCGAGCAGGCCGTCGGGCATCTCGCGCAACATGGTGAGGAAGCCGATCTGTTACGCGCGCTGGCGCGGTTCATCGTGGAACGGGACAGCTGATGGCAGAGCGCATCGGGATCTATCCCGGGACGTTCGATCCCGTCACGCTGGGCCACGCCGACATCATCCGGCGTGGGGGGAAGCTGGTGGACCGGCTGATCGTGGGCGTCACCACCAATCCCAGCAAGAACCCGATGTTCACGCCGGAAGAGCGGATGGACATGATGCGCGCCGAGATCGATCGGCTCGGACTCGGCAATGTCGAGATACAGGGGTTCGACGCGCTGCTGATGAAATTCGCAGAGCATGTCGGCGCGAGCGTGATCGTGCGCGGCCTGCGCGCGGTCGCGGATTTCGAGTACGAATACCAGATGGCCGGCATGAACCAGCAGATCGACGACAGCATCGAGACGGTGTTCCTGATGGCCGACATATCGCTCCAGCCGATCGCCAGCAAACTGGTGAAGGAAATCGCGCTTTACGGCGGCGACATCGCGCCTTTTGTCGCGCCGCACGTGAAGGCCCTGGTCGAAGCGCGGGTCGACGAAATTGGACGCAAGGGCGAGTATTGAGCGCGGCAGGTGACATGTTCATTGAACTGTCAGTCGCCAATCCTTAACAGCAGCGGCAATCCATGAAATCATTCGGACGACCCACGATGTTTCGCACTTTCGCGCTGAGCGCACTTGCCGCCACCGCCTTTCTCGCTACGCCCGCCGCCGCGCAGGACGTTTCACTCCAGCCTGCGGCGGACCTCGCCGAGGCGACCAATGCCCAGGTCGCGGCTTTGCCGACGCGGGTCAGCTTCGATCTTTCCGAAGATCGCGAGAACATCCTGTTTCTCGACCTGTCGACCGGCGAGCGCATCGCCATCCGGCTGATGCCGGCCTGGGCTCCCAACCATGTCGAGCGGATCAAGACGCTGACACGGCAGGGCTTCTACAACGGGACCCAGTTCCACCGCGTTATCGACGGATTCATGGCGCAGACCGGGAAATCGGTGAATGGCCAGTCCGGCTCTACATTTCCGGATCTCGATGCCGAGTTCAACCCGCTCCCGCATGTGCGCGGCAGTGTAGCGATGGCGCGGCTTGGCGATAACGAGGACAGCGCCAACAGCCAGTTTTTCATTGTTTTCTATCCCACCTTCTCGCTTGACCGGACCTACACAAATTTCGGCCGGGTGATTTCGAACATGCCCGCCGTGGATGCGATTCAGCGGGGCGAGCCGCCCGCCAACCCGACCCGCATCCTGCAGGCTTCCATGGCGGCGGACAATTTGCCGCAGGCGATGCCCGGGGCGCCGGTAGAGGCGGAAGAGCGCATCACGCTCGACATGCTGAACGCTCCCGACGGCGAATAAGACCGGTCCGGCGCCATGCGCGTCTCGCTGTTCGATTTCGATCTTCCGCAAGAGCTGATCGCGCTGCGCCCCACCGTGCCGCGCGATGCAGCGCGTATGCTGGTGGTGCGCGGCGACGAGCCCTTCGCCGACAAAGGCGTCAGCGATCTTCCCGAGCTGCTCGAACCGGGTGACGTGCTCGTCTTCAACGACACGCGCGTTATCCCGGCGCAGCTGGAAGGCAGGCGGGGCGATGCCAGGATCGGCGCGACGCTGCACAAGCGGCTCGACAAGCGGCGATGGCAGGCCTTCATCCGCAACGCCAAGCGGGTGCGCGAGGGCGATATGCTCGAGTTCGGCGGCGGGGTGACGGCTGTTGCCGAAAAGCGCCACGCCGACGGCTCGCTGACATTGACCTTCGAGGGCGATGAACCTGTCGAGGTGCTGCTAGGCCGCGCAGGCACCATGCCGCTGCCGCCCTATATTGCGGGCAAGCGCTCCATCGACGAACGCGACCGCGAGGATTACCAGACGATGTTCGCGCGCGAAGACGGCGCCGTCGCCGCACCCACCGCCGCGTTGCATTTCACGCCGAAGCTGATCGCCGCGCTCAATGCGCGCGGGGTGAAGCGTGAGACGATCACGCTCCATGTCGGCGCGGGCACCTTCCTGCCGGTCAAGGCCGAGGATACGGACGACCACGCGATGCACTCCGAATTCGGGCGGATCGAGGCCGACGTCGCGGATCGCCTCAACGCCGCGCGTGCGGCGGGTGGGCGGATCGTCGCGGTCGGCACGACGAGCCTGCGCACGCTGGAAAGCGCGGCGGACGAAAGCGGCACGATCCGCCCTTTCGCAGCCGACACCGACATCTTCATCACGCCGGGTTTCAAGTTCCGCGCGGTCGACGGCCTGATGACCAATTTCCACCTGCCGAAATCGACGCTCATGATGCTGGTCAGCGCGCTGATTGGCAGAGGGCGGATGATGGACGCCTACGCCCATGCCATCGCGCAGGAGTACCGCTTCTACAGCTATGGAGATTCGAGCCTGCTGATGCCCTGATTGCTTGCCCTGATTGCTTGCCAAGTCCAGCGCCGGGCTCCATCTGTCCGCAATGGACGACCCGATCCTCGAAATCACCGGCCTCGAAAAGACCTATCCCGGTGGGGTGCAGGCGCTGAAGGGTGTCGATATCACGATCAGGCGCGGTGAGATCTTCGCGCTTCTCGGCCCGAACGGGGCAGGCAAGACGACGCTGATCGGCGCCGTATGCGGGCTCGTGCGGCCAACCGGCGGGACGATCCGCGCCTTCGGGCTGAACCTTGCGGACGACTGGAAAGCCGCGCGGCGCGATATCGGGCTGGTGCCGCAGGAACTCAGCTTCGACATGTTTGATAAAGTCATCCGGCAGGTGCGCTATTCACGCGGCATGTTCGGCTGCCCGCCGGATGAAGCACGGGTGGAGGAAGTGCTGCGATCATTGAGCTTGTGGGACAAGCGCGATGCGCAGGTGCGCGAGCTGTCGGGTGGCATGAAACGCCGTGTGATGATCGCCAAGGCTTTGAGCCATGAACCCAAGCTGCTTTTCCTGGACGAACCGACAGCAGGCGTGGATGTCGAACTCCGGCGCGACATGTGGCGACAGATCGACGCCTTGCGGGAGCGCGGCGTGACCATCATCCTCACCACGCATTACATCGAGGAAGCCGAGGAGATGGCCGACCGCGTCGGTGTCATCAACAAGGGCGAGATCCTGCTGGTCGACGACAAGGCGGCCATGATGAAGAAGCTGGGGCGGACCGAGGCGCATTTCACGCTTGCCGCTCCGATGCAGGCTATTCCGCCCGCGCTTGCTGACTTTCCGGTGCATCTAGAGGAAAACGGCTTCACCCTCGTTTATCGCGGCGGCGATGGCACGGGGAGGGGCAAGCGTGAGGTTGCCGACTTGGCGCAGGCGCTCACCCGCGAATGCATCGCCTTTACCGGCCTCGACACCCGCGAAAGCACGCTGGAGGACATTTTCGTCGACCTCGTTCATGACAAGCGGGAGCAGACGGCGTGACCCTTAACCTGCGCGGCGCGTATGCCATTTTCAAGAACGAGCTGGCGCGCATGTTCCGCACCATTTTCGGCTCGATCCTGTCCCCCGTCATCACCACCTCGCTCTATCTCGTCGTGTTCGGCGCGGCGATCGGCAGCCGAATGGAACTGCCCGGCGGTGTCGAATACGGAGCCTTCATCATCCCGGGCCTGCTGATGCTCACCCTGTTGAGCGAGAGCACCAGCAATGCCAGTTTCGGCATCTACATGCCCAAATTCACCGGAGCGATTTACGAGTTGCTCTCCGCGCCTGTGGGCGTGGTCGAGACGCTGATCGGCTTCGTCGGCGCGGCGGCGGTGAAGTCGCTCATCCTCGCTGCGATCATTCTGGGCACGGCGGCGCTCATTATCGATTACAGCGTGGCGTATCCGGTGCTCGCGTTCTTCTACATCGTGCTCGTGTCTGCGACTTTCTCGTTGCTCGGCTTCATCATTGGGTTGTGGGCGAATAATTTCGAGAAGCTGCAGATCGTGCCGCTGCTCGTGCTGATGCCGCTGACTTTCCTCGGCGGGACGTTCTACCCGATCAGCGATCTGCCAGAGCCGTGGCAAACGGTCGCCATGATCAATCCCGTCGTCTATCTTGTCACCGGCCTGCGCTGGACTTTTCTCGGCCAGTCGGACTTTCCGATCGTCGTGTCGCTCGGCGCGACCGTCGCCTTCCTCACGGTGTGCATCATCATCATCGCGTGGATTTTCAGGACGGGCTGGCGGCTGCGTGAGTGATCGCAATAGTGGTGTGAAAGACACAATCACCCGATTGTAATTTTCGTTCAGAATCGGGAAAGCGAGTGCGGCGCAACTCGCGCGCATCTGGCCAACGACCGGACCAGATTACGGAGGAGAATTTTTCATGAGAAAGACTGTGCTTGCCGCTGGTGCGGCCATCGCGGCAATTGCCGTCCCATCCATCGCCTACGCGCAGGCCGAGCCGTTCGCCGGCGTGTCTGTCGGCTATCACAGCCTCGGCGTCGAAGGCGAAGTCGAAGACCTTTTCGACGGTGTCGAAATCGACGATGGCAGCCTGATCATCGGCGGGTTCGCGGGTGCGGACTTCGCGGTCGGCACCGGTGCCTTCGTCGGCATCGAAGGCAACTTCCACATCGGCACCGATGCGGTCGACAGCGAATACGGCGCCTCGCTGCGCGCCGGTATCCGCGATGAAGGCGGCGCGAAGTATTACCTTCGTGGCGGCTATCAGGAAATCAACCTCGACTTCGTCAACATCGTCCAGGTAGACGGCGTGACCCTGCGCGATGAAGACTTCGATGGTATCGACGACACCGCTGGCGATTATCTCGTTGGCGCGGGCATCGAATTCCCGATGGGTGAGAGCGCCATGCTGCGCGTGAACCTCGACACGGTCGGCTTCGAAACCGTTCGCGCGACGGCGGGCTTCGGCTTCCGCTTCTAAACGCAGAAGACGCTTCGCGAAAGGCCGGTCCTGCTCCACGCAGGGCCGGCCTTTTTCTTTGGGACTGGCGATTGGCGGGGCGAGCCGTTAGCAGGCGCAGCATGAATCGCATTGCCCTTGCCGCCATGCCCTGCCTGCTTCTGAGCACACCCGCAGCAGCGCAAGAGGCGCTGCCTGACGCAGCGCAAGCCATGATCGACGCTGCCATCGCCAGCGGCGACAAGGACGATGTCGAGGCTGTCATCGCCGCTGCGCGTGCGGCCTTTCCTGCCAGTTCCGAGCAGCTGGACGCGGTGGACGCAGCCTATCGCACCCGGCAGGCCGAGGAAGCGTCGCAGGCCGCCGCCCAGCGCGAAACGAAGATCCGACAGGCGAGCCTGTTCGAAAACTGGAGCGGGGAAGGGCAGGTCGGCGGCTTTGTCTCTACCGGAAACAGCGACGAGATCGGCGCAACCGCCGCGCTTCAGCTCGAACGCAAGGGCATCGACTGGGAGCATCGCCTGCGCTTTGCTGCAGATTATCGCAAGGATGACGGTCTCCCGACGCGCGAACGGTTCCTCGCGCAATACGAGCCGCGGTACCAGGTGAGCGAAAGCCTGTTCGGCTTCGGCCTCGCGCAATACGAGCGCGACACCCGTCAAGGATTGGCAGCCCGCTATGTCGTCTCGGGCGGGTTCGGTTATCACCTGATCGACAGCGAGACGATGGAGCTTTCGATCAAAGCCGGCCCGGCCTACCGCGTGACCGAATTCCTCGATGGTCGGCGCGCGGATCGGCTCGCCGCGCTGGCGGGGCTGGATTTCGACTGGCAGCTAAGCGAAGCGGTCAAGCTGACGCAGGACGCCAATTCCACCGTCGAAACCGGAGGCGAGGCGCTGCTGGTTATCGACAGTTCGAACACTTCGCTCAGCGCCATTACCGGTATCGAAGCGGGCCTTGCCGACAGTTTGACCGCGCGCCTGTCCTACACGGTCGAATATGACAGCAACCCGCCTCCCGGGAAGCTCGCAACCGATACACTCACGCGTTTCACGCTAATCTATGGCTTTTGAACGCCCCCGCTTTGCTTTCACCGTCTCGGCGACAGACGGGGCCGCGCGCACCGGCGCAATCGCCATGCGGCGTGGCACGATCCGCACGCCTGCCTTCATGCCGGTCGGTACGGCGGCGACGGTCAAGGCGATGAAGGTGGAGGACGTGCGCTCGACAGGCGCGGACATCATCCTTGGCAATACCTATCACCTGATGCTGCGTCCCGGCGCGGAGCGGGTGGCGCGGCTAGGGGGCTTGCACGAATTCATGCGCTGGGATCGCCCGATCCTGACCGATAGCGGCGGATACCAGGTGATGAGCCTGTCAGACTTGCGCAAACTGACCGAAAAGGGCGTGGAGTTCCGCAGCCATATCGACGGTAGCAAGCACATGCTGACGCCCGAACGCAGCATGGAAATCCAGCGCCTGCTCGGCAGCGATATCGTTATGGCCTTCGACGAATGCCCGCGCGCGGATCGTCCGATGGCGGAGATCGAGGCGAGCATGAAACTCTCGATGCGCTGGGCACAGCGTTCGCGCGACGCCTTCGATGCGGGCGGCGAGCACGCGGAACGCGCGGCACTGTTCGGCATCCAGCAAGGCGCCCTGGAAGAGGGCTTGCGCGCGCGTTCCGCCGAGGCCCTGCGCGCAATAGGCTTCGACGGATACGCCATCGGCGGCCTCGCTGTGGGGGAAGGGCAGGAAGCGATGTTCGGCGTGCTCGACTATGCCCCTGCCATGCTGCCCGAAGACGCGCCGCGTTATTTGATGGGGGTGGGCAAGCCCGACGATCTCGTCGGTGCGGTGGAGCGCGGGGTGGATATGTTCGACTGCGTGCTGCCGACCCGCTCGGGCCGCAACGGGCAGGGCTTCACCTGGACCGGGCCGGTGAACCTGCGCAATGCCCGGCATGCCGAGGATACCGGGCCGCTCGACCCGCGCTGCATTTGCCCGACCTGCGCCAGCTACTCACGCGCCTACCTGCATCACCTGCACAAGTCCGGCGAGATCCTCGGCGCGATGCTGCTGACCGAGCACAATCTTTCCTTCTACCAGCAGTTGATGCAGGCGATGCGCGATGCCATTGGCGCGGGGACATTTACCGATTTCGCGCGAAGCTTTCGCGCCGACTACCTGAAAGCGTAATCCCGATGCCGAAAATGCCCGACGACTGCACCAGCATGGCCGAGGTGCGCGAAGGGGTCGATGCGACCGACCGCGAGCTGGTGGCGTTGCTGGAACGTCGGTTCGGCTACATGCGCGCCGCTGCCCGTATCAAGCCGAGCCGCGGCACGGTGCGCGACGAGGCGCGCAAGGCGAGTGTGATCGCGGGGGCGAAGGCGGAGGCCGAAGCGCGCGGCATCCCGGCGGAGGTGATCGGCGATGTCTGGGAAATGCTCGTGGAAGGCTCGATCGCCTATGAATTCGACGTCTGGGACGCGACGCGCACCTAGACGGCGGGCGGCTTCTTCCGCATCTCCATCACCGTGCCGCGATAGGCGACGAAATCGCCATGCGGATCGAGGAAACCGGCCCCGATGCGCTGCGCGAAGGCCTGCGCTTCAGAAAGCCGGTCGTACCACTTGCCTGTGCGTTTGGCGGTGATGAAGCGATACTGGGTCATCACTCGGTAAACCCCTGCAATCCTTGCCGGGTTCCGCAATTTGCGACCAGCCGAAACGAAAAAGGGCGGCCCGTTTGGACCGCCCCTTTCGAATGGCTGGAAGCCCTTCTTAGCGCGAGTAGAACTCGACCACGAGGTTCGGTTCCATCTGCACCGGATAGGGCACTTCATCGAGGCTCGGCACGCGGGTGAAGCTAACCTTGTCATTGCCGTCGACCGCGACATAGTCGGGAATTTCGCGCTCGGGCAGGCTCTGTGCCTCGATCACCAGCGCCATTTCCTTGGCCTTGTCGCCCAGCGAGATCACGTCGCCTACATCGCAGCGGCGGCTGGCGATGTTGCACTTCACCCCGTTCACTCGGATGTGGCCGTGGCTGACGATCTGGCGCGCGGCGAAAATCGTCGGCGCGAACTTGGCGCGGTAAACGATCATGTCGAGGCGACGCTCGAGCAGGCCGATCAGGTTCATGCCCGTATCGCCCTTCATGCGGCTCGCGTCCTTGTAGGTCGCTTTGAACTGCTTTTCGGTAACGTCGCCGTAATAGCCCTTCAGTTTCTGCTTGGCGCGCAGCTGCAGGCCGAAATCGGACATCTTGCCCTTGCGACGCTGTCCGTGCTGGCCGGGGCCGTAGGACCGCTTGTTGACGGGGGAATTGGGACGACCCCAGATGTTTTCGCCCATCCGGCGGTCAAGTTTGTGCTTGGCGCGTGTGCGCTTCGACATAAGTCGTATCCTTCGATTTGCTGGATCGCCCCACTGGCGACCATTCAACCCGGCATCGCACCGCCGTTCCTTGCGAACGACGCGGCCACCGCTTCACCGGGGTGCGGGGCCAATTTCAGCGAAGGCGCGCATTTAGCTGCGCGCGCGGCGAAGTCAAGGCGTTACGGCGGTCGTCCGGTTGTCGGCGAAACGCTGCGCTTGGGCGTGAGCGCGGCCGCTTGCTTCACGGCTGTCGATGCGGGCGAAGACTTGCTGCCATTCGGCAGTGTCGAGGCAGGCGACCGCATGGCTCGCCGATCCCTCGGGCAGGTCGAGGCAGTGGACGGGCGTATCTGCTCCGCCCGCAATCGCCGCCTGCGCGCCGGGCGAGATATAGGTGCCTTCCGCGACGAGGATTGGATTATCGAGCGCGACCGCCGTCAGTTCGGGATCGGCAGCCACCAACGGGGTGACGAGGGCCGCAGAGAACAATGCGAAGCTCATGACAATCTCCCTTGTTTTGACAGCAGAAAGCTGCCGCCCGCCGCCTGAACGCGCTGTTAATCCCGGTCGCGCTTCTCCAGCGCGGACAGCACCCCGCGCAGCGTGCGCACTTCGAGGTGGTTCCAGCCCGGTTTGGTGAGAATGCCGCGCAGGTTCCTCCGCGTCGCTTCTTCACGCGTTTCGGGAAGGAAATAGCCTTTCGGTTCGAGCATCCGATCGAGGTGGCCGATCAGCCCTTCGAGCTCGTCCTGCGGGGCTGGGGGGAGCAGTTCCTCATGCGTCGGCATGGCGAGGTCGGCCTGCTTGGACAGCTCATACGCAACGAGGATCACCGCCTGCGCCAAGTTGAGCGAGCCGAATTCTAAATTGATCGGCGCGGTGACGATGGTGCGGGCGAGCGCCACGTCTGCCGTTTCGAGGCCCGAGCGCTCCGGCCCGAAAAGGAACGCGCTGCGGCCCTGCTGCTGTGGCACCTCGAGCGCGGCTTCCTCAGGGGTCATGACAGGCTTGGTGACACCCCTTTTGCGCACCGTGGTGGCGTAAACATGCGCGCAATCCGCGACAGCTTCGGCCGTGGTTTCGAAGACCTGCGCCTTCTCCAGCACGATGTCCGCGCCCGATGCGGCAGGGCCGGCGGAGGGGTTGGGCCAGCCGTCGCGCGGCGCGACGAGACGCATTTCGGTGAGGCCAAAATTGAGCATGGCCCGCGCCGCCTTGCCTATGTTTTCTCCGAGCTGGGGGCGGACCAGGACTATGATTGGGGTTTGGTCGGCATTCCTTCGAGACGAGCCGTCGGACTGCGTCCTCGGTCTCTCCTCAGGACGAACGGAGACATCAGAAACCGGTTTGTCCCGAGGAGCCGAAGCCTTTGGATGAGGCGTCTCGAAGGATCGTCGGCGTGCAAGCCGCTGGATCGCAGACCAGTCGCCCCGCATCAAAGCTTCCTTCTTTGCCCGCGACCAACCTTTGATTGTCAGTTCGGCAGAAAGAGCCTCATGCCTTTCCCCAAACTCCTGCGACCAAACCAGTTCCGCCGGCAGCCTTGGTCCCGTAAACCCGCTGCCCTGCCCTACCGAATGCGCAGCGATCCGTGCCTCCAGATCGTCCGTATGCCCGGTATAAAACCGCCCATCGGCACAGCGCAGCATGTAGGCCCAGAACACGCGGGCTAGTCTCGCGCCGCCTCGGCCACCGAGCTCGCGAACTCTTCGAAATCCTTCGCCTCCGAAAAGTCGCGATAGACGCTCGCGAAGCGGATATAGGCGACGCTGTCGAGCTGGCGCAGGCCGTCCATCACCATTTCGCCGATGCGGCTTGCGGCGATCTCGCTTTCGCCCGCGGTTTCGACCTGCCGCTGGATGCCCGAGACCAGCCGGTCGATCCGCTCGGGCTCGACGCCGCGCTTGCGGCAGGCGAGGGCGACGGAGCGTTCGATCTTTGCGCGGTCGAAGGGCTGTCGACGCATGTCACTGCCGTCCTCCGCCGATTTCACCACCGTGACCTCGCGCAGCTGCACTCGCTCGAACGTGGTGAAGCGCGCGCCGCAGCCTTCGCATTGGCGGCGGCGACGGATGGCGGAGTTGTCTTCGGTGGGGCGCGAATCCTTTACCTGGCTGTCGTCATGCGCGCAGAAGGGGCATTTCATGTCGCGTCAGGGGCGGATACGCTTGTAGAGCATGAAACCCGCCCCTGCGACCAACCCCACTGGGAAGGTCACGACCGGCAGGATGCCGCCGATAAGCGCGCCCACGGCGGCGGCTTTCAGGACGGGCTTGGTCGAAGGATGCTGCATCCCTTCGCGGCCCATGCCCTTCACCTCTTCCACAGCATCCTTCAGGATGAAGCGGTCGATATCGTCATTTTCGTGGCGCGGATCGTTCATCGTGTTCATCTTCCTGGATAGACGGGGAAGGCCGCGCACAGCTCGCCCACTTCGCGGCGCACGCGCTCTTCCACCCTGGTGTCCCCTTCATCGCCGTTGCGACTCATGCCTTCGACGACCTGGGCGATCATAGCACCGACCTTGCGGAACTCGTCCACGCCGAATCCACGAGTGGTGCCTGCGGGCGTACCAAGGCGGATGCCGCTGGTGACGAAGGGGCTGCGCTGGTCGAACGGGATGCCGTTCTTGTTACAGGTGAGATAGGCGCGGTCGAGGCCCTTCTCGGCCGCCTTGCCGGTCACGTCCATCGGCGTGAGATCGACGAGCATGGAATGGTTGTCCGTCCCGCCGGAAACGACGCGCAGGCCGTGTTCCTCGATACTGGCTGCAAGCGCGCGGGCATTTTCCACCACTGCGGCGGCGTAATCGCGAAAATCGGGACGCAGCGCCTCGGCGAAGGCTACGGCTTTGGCGGCGACGATATGCATCAGCGGGCCGCCCTGCATGCCGGGGAACACCGCCATGTTGATCGGCTTGGTATAGTTCTCGTCGTTCCACATTATCACGCCAGAACGCGGGCCGCGTAGTGACTTGTGCGTAGTCGTAGTGACGACATCGGCGTGCGGGACGGGCGAGGGATGCGCGCCGCCTGCGACGAGGCCGGAAATGTGGCTCATATCGACCATCAGGATCGCGCCCACTTCGTCCGCGACGCGGCGGAAGGCCTCCCAATCCCAAACCCGGCTATAGGCGGTGCCGCCCGCAATGATGAGCTTGGGCTTGTGCTCCTTCGCGGTCGCCATCACGGCGTCCATGTCGATCAGCTCGTCCTCGGCGCGCACGCCATAGGCGACGGGGTTGAACCACTTGCCGCTCATGTTGACGGGGCTGCCATGGGTAAGGTGACCGCCCGAATTGAGATCAAGCCCCATAAAGGTGTCGCCCGGCTGCAGCAGGGCAAGGAATACCGCCTGGTTCATCTGGCTGCCGCTATTGGGCTGCACATTGGCGTAATCGCAGCCGAACAGCTGCTTCACCCGGTCTATCGCGAGGTTTTCGACCACGTCGGCATAGTCGCATCCGCCATAATACCGCTTGCCCGGATAGCCTTCGGCATATTTGTTGGTGAAGACGCTGCCGGCCGCCTCCAGCACCGCTTTCGACGCGATGTTCTCAGAGGCGATCAGTTCGATCTTGTCCTGCTGGCGCTTCAGCTCGTTGCGCACGGCGGCATAAACCTCCGGATCTGCTTGTTCGAGCGTGTCGGTCCAGAAGCGCTCCATATCGGGCGCGGGGGCGGTCTGCGTGGCCATTGACGGGTTTCCGGTTACGAGAGTTTGTCGACGCGGCGCTGGTGGCGGCCGCCGGCGAATTCGGTAGTGAGGAAAGCGGAAAGGCAGGCCTTGGCCATCTCCCCGCCGGTCAGTCGTGCGCCCATGGCGATGACATTGGCATCGTTGTGTTCGCGGGCGAGGCTGGCGCTGAGCGGCTCGGAAACGAGCGCGCAGCGGATCTGCGCATTGCGGTTGCAGGCCATAGAAATGCCGATGCCGCTGCCGCACAAGGCTACACCGCGCTCGGCCGTGCCTTCAGCGACGACATCCGCCAGCTTACGTCCGTAATCGGGATAATCGACGCTTTCGCCAGGCTCCGGGCCGAGATCGGCAACCTCGTGCCCTTCCTCGATCAGCCAATCACGCAACTCGGCCTTGAGGTCGGTTGCGGCGTGGTCGGAAGCAATGGCGATACGCATGGGCGCGACATAGGGGAGGGGCGCATGATTCTCCACCCCTGCGCGTCCGCTAATCGACGCTTTTGCCTACAGGCCGAGCCGTTTCGCCGTCCATCTCCACAGTGCGTCGATCTCCTTCGCGGCTTTTCCGTTCGTGTCGATCTCGGACGCGACCTCGCCCTTCGCTGCCGACTGGTGGAAATGCGCTCGCTCGCCGAGCGTGACGGGGCAGGTGGAAAGGCCGAGCGCCTTGGCCGCCGTAGTCGCGTCGGCGACTTGCCGGGTGGCTCCGGCGGGAACGGCGTTGAGCACCACATACGCCTCGGCATTGGCATGGGCGATCATGTCGGCGACGGTTTCGAGCGCGTGCAGGTCGAACGCGCGCGGTCGGCAGGGGATGAGGACGAGATCTGCCGCCTTGATAGCCTCGCGCATGGCGGCTTCGGCATGGGGCGGGGTGTCTATCACAGAGACAGCCAACCCCTCCTTTGCCGCATTCGCTATCGTGCGGACGAGCCGCGCGGGCGGGCTGGTGACGACAGCGGGCAGGAAATCGCCGCGCCAGTCGCCCCACGCGGCGGCGGTCGCCTGCGGATCAGTATCGATGACGCAGGCCGGATACTTCGCCTGCACCGCGCGCGTGGCGAGATGCAGCGCAAGCGTCGTCTTGCCCGAGCCGCCTTTCTGGCTGACGATGGCGATGGTCTTGGGAATTGCAGGCACAGGGACGGTCCTCGATTAAATGCGGGTCTGTCCTCTCTCGCCAAGGGCGATGCCACAGGCGGGCGGCGGAGTCTATCTCGCCTTGCGCCATTCTCCGGGGGCGAGGTTATCCAGCGACCACTCGCCGACGCTCCAGCGCACCAAGCGCAGCGTCGGATGGCCGACCTCCGCCGTCATGCGCCGCACCTGCCGGTTGCGGCCCTCTCGTATTGTCAGGCGCAGCCAGCTGTCCGGCACGGTCTTGCGGAACCGCACCGGCGGATCGCGCGGCCAGAGCTGCGGATCGGCAATCCGCTCGGCCTCGGCCGCGCGGGTGAGGCCATCTTTCAACGTGACCCCGCGCCGCAATGCATCGAGCACCGCCTCGTCCGGCTCCCCCTCTACCTGCACCAGATAGGTTTTGGCGAGCTTGAACTTCGGATCGGCAATCCGCGCCTGCAATCGCCCATCATTGGTAAGCAACAGCAGTCCCTCGCTATCCCGGTCGAGCCTGCCTGCGGGGTAGACGCCGGGCACGTCGATAAAATCCGAGAGCGTCGCGCGCGCGGTTGGGCTGCCGCGATCGGTGAATTGCGACAGCACATTCATTGGCTTGTTGAAAAGGATCAGACGGGTCATACGAAGACTCCGCCCGCGCCTACTGGTCGAGGAAACTCCGCATCTTCCGGCTACGCGACGGGTGCTTCAGCTTCCGCAGCGCCTTCGCCTCGATCTGGCGGATACGTTCTCGGGTCACCGAGAACTGCTGGCCGACTTCTTCCAGCGTGTGATCGGTGTTCAT
>JBARVT010000044.1:0-16943 GCA_049646405.1 Alteraurantiacibacter sp. | reverse complement strand
GTCGATCATCTGCGAGAAGCTCGGCACCGATATCTGGCAGGTGCGTGAACTGGCGAACCAGCATCCGCGCGTGAACATCCTGATGCCCGGGGCTGGGGTGGGCGGGCACTGCATCGCGGTGGATCCGTGGTTTATCGTCTCCAGCGCACCCGAAGAGGCCCGCCTGATTCGCACCGCCCGCATGGTGAACGACGACAAGCCGCATCGCGTTGTCCAGACGATCCGCGGCCTCGCCGATAGGTTCAAGATCCCGACGATCGCCTGCTACGGCATAACCTACAAGCCCGACGTGGACGACGTGCGCGAGAGCCCCGCACTCGAAATCGTAGAGATGATCGCGGATATCGAGGGCTCCGAAGTTCTGGTGGTCGAACCCAATCTCGACGCACTGCCACCTTCGCTGGCGAGCCGCTCCAATGTCCGCCACGCCACCAGCGACGAAGCGCGCGAGGCGGCGGATATCGTCACCTTCCTCGTCGGCCACCGACAGTTCAAGCGGCTGGAGGCGGACAGCTATCTGTCGAAAGCGGTGGTGGATACGACGGGAATGTTCTCGACCCGCAAGGCGAGAGCGGTGGAGCGAGATTAGCGGGCGATACGACAGCGACGCAGCCAGGTCGTCGACCATCCGGCGCCGATACATAGACCAAGACCGAAGTTGGCCGCTATAGCCAGGCGCCAAATGTCGAATTCTGCATCAAGTATTCTCGGCCACCTGTCGCTGTCGAACTGCATCTGTGAGAATATCAGCTCGAAGAGACCTGTCACGGACGAAAGCTGCGATCCCCGCGATAGCGCGCAAGGATGTTGTCGTGCACGATGGGTGAGAGCAGGTTCGCAAACGCGCAGCCAGCGACGCCGTTTTCCCACCACACGACTTCGGCTTGCAGCGACTCGAGCCCCGGCAGTGTCAGCCAGCAGATTGAGCCGGGGTGCATGCGGTTCAATGCGGTCGCGGAAAAGCCGCTTAGCGAGAGGTCGTTGACCACCGTCTGGAACGCACGGTTGCCCGAGGCGCGCAGTTGCGCGGGAATCATGATGCGGGTGCGCGGTGCGGAGCGATCCTCCTGCGCAGCCGTCTCGTAGCGTCCGATCGTGTTCTGCATGCTCATCGCGTGCCATCCATCCAAAGCGTTGCGGTCCCCACCGTGTTGCTTTGCACAAGATGTCGCGAAATAGTTACCGGGAGCTTTCGAGATATGGTTAAGCGGGAATTTCCACGCGCTCTCGGTGGAGATTGTCGAAGCCGTTAACCAGCAGCTGCGCGATATGCTCGCCCACGGCCTCGGGCGGCTTGACCGTTTGCGGATCTTCTCCGGGATAGGCCCGCTCCCTCATCGCGGTGCGCGTCGCTCCCGGATCGAGGATGGCGACGCGGATTTCGGAAATGCGTTCGACCTCCTTCGCATGGCTTTCCAGCAGGTTCTCGAACGCCGCCTTGGTCGCACCGTATGCGCCCCAGTACGCGCGCGGTTTGCTGGCGAGCGAGCTGGTCAGGCCGACGATCCGCCCCGCCTCGGAGCGTTTGAGCAGCGGATCGAACCCTGCGAGCAACGCCTGCGTGGCGAGCACGTTGAGCGTGAGAGCCTGGTTGAACTGCTTCGCGTCGATCTGCGTTACCGGCGTCAGCACCGGCAACAGGGCGGCATTGATGATCAGGAAATCGAGCTTTTCGTACCGCTCGGCAATCGCCTGCGCCAGGCGGGCGATGGAGTCGGTTTCCGTCAAATCCATCGGCGCGATGGTGGCGCTGCCGCCGGCTTCATGGATCGCATCCTCCACCGCTTCCAGCGCTTTCACCGTGCGACCGGTGATGACGACATGCGCGCCCTTCGCTGCCAGCGCCTTGGCCGTCGCCGCGCCAATCCCACGGCTGGAGCCGGTGACGAGCGCGATCTTCCCGCCAAGCGGGGTAGCGGGTTCGGTGTCGGGCATCAGGCGTCCTCGCTGACGGGTAGGGAAAGCTGCGCATCGCCCTGCATGCGCGCGGTAAGATCGGTCAGCGGCGTGGGATATTCGCCGGTGAAACAGGCGTCGCAATATTGCGGGCAGCCAGCGTTGCGGCCGTTCAGGCCGACCGCGCGGTAAAGCCCGTCGATGCTGACAAAAGCGAGGCTGTCCGCCTTGATGAATTCGCGCATGGCGGCAAGATCCATCCGGCCTGCCAGCAGTTTGGAACGTTCGGGTGTGTCGACGCCGTAATAACAGCCGTGGCCCGTGGGCGGGCTGGCGACGCGGAAATGCACTTCGGCCGCGCCTGCATCGCGCATGATCTGGACGATCTTCATGCTGGTGGTGCCGCGCACGATGGAATCGTCGATCAGCACGATGCGCTTGCCTTCCACGATGGCTCGGTTGGCATTGTGTTTGCGCTTCACGCCCGCATGGCGCGCGCCGTCCGAAGGCTGGATAAAGGTGCGCCCCACATAGTGGCTGCGGATGATGCCAAGCTCGAACGGAATGCCGCTTTCCTGCGCGTAGCCGATGGCGGCAGGGACACCGCTGTCGGGCACCGGCACGACGAGATCCGCCTCGACAGGCGCTTCCTTGGCGAGCTCAATACCGATGCTCTTGCGGCTGTCGTAGACCGAGCGTTCGTTGAAGATCGAATCAGGGCGGCTGAAATAGACGTGTTCGAAGATGCAGGGGCGGGGCGAGGGATCGCCGAAGGGACGATGCGTGCGGATCGTGCCGTCGAAATCGACCTCGATCAGCTCTCCCGGCTCCACCTGCCGCGTGAATTCCGCGCCAACCACGTCGAGCGCCACCGTCTCGCTGGCGAACAGCACTGCATCGCCGAGCTTGCCCATAACGAGCGGGCGGATGCCCATCGGATCGCGTACCGCCGCCATACCACGCGGGGTCATTACGATAAGCGCATAGGCCCCCTCGACCAGACGCAGCGCATCAACCAGCTTATCCAGCATGGTCGGGTAACGGCTGGTGGCGACGAGGTGAATGATGACTTCGGTGTCAGAGGTCGACTGGAAAATTGCACCTTTCTGGACCAGTTCCGCCTTCAGCGCGCTGGCATTGGAGATATTGCCGTTATGCGCGACCGCAAAACCGCCGCTGGCAAGATCGGCGTAGAGCGGCTGTACATTGCGCAGGCCAGCGCCGCCCGTGGTCGAATATCGCACATGGCCCGCCGACATATGGCCGGGCAGTTCGGCAATCGATTCGCCGCTGCCGAAGTTGTCGGCGACATGGCCGAGCCCGCGGCGGGTAACGAATTCCGCCCCGTCGAAGCTAGTAATTCCGACTGCCTCCTGTCCGCGATGTTGCAAGGCGTGCAGGCCGAGCGCGGCGACGGCTGCGGCCTCGTCTGCGCCGATGATGCCGAACACGCCGCATTCCTCATGCAGCTTGTCCTCGCCGTCCGCGTCGAGAAAGGGATGCGTGCAATTCATCGGGTACCGTGGATGCGAGAGGTGGCAGGCGCGCAGTCGCAATGGCGATGTTGCGGGGTTATTACAAGGGGCGGCGGCAGTGTGTAACCGGCAGTTTCGGCTTGGAACGCGCAACTTGGGCGACTAGGGAGCGACCCAACGCAACTGGATGGGCAGGGTATTGCAAGCTAGGTCGCAAGACATGCACAGGTCGCGCTCGCGCAAATCGACGCACTACAGGCCGCGCCGTGCCGAGCGTGGTCGGTTCGGTTTGCCCGTCGGGACTCTGCCGGTGGCCGCAATGCTCGGCTGGCTCGGCTTCGTCTTTCTGATTGGCGGCGGTTCGCGGCATGACATACAGAGCCTTGCCCTGCTGCGATCCGCGGGCCTGATCGCCATCGCGGCATCGCTTTGGTTTGTCGGGCGCGAACATATCCGCGAGATTCGCGCGCCTTTGATACTGCTCGTACCGCTGGCGCTTCTGATCGCTTTCCAACTGGTGCCGCTGCCGCCGTCCATGTGGAGCGGGCTGTGGAACCGCGACCTTATCGTCCAGCTAGGCGAGGTGGCGGGTATGGCCGATGCCTGGCGTCCGCTTTCACTTTCGCCGATGAAAACCGCAAATGCACTCGCTGCGATGATCGTCCCCTTTGCGACACTGGCACTTTATGCGCTGTGTCCTGCGGAGAAACGCCATCTGATCTGGTGGACCTTCCTGGCTGCCGCTATGCTGAGCGCGGTGATCGGCCTCGCGCAAATCACGCTCGGGGTGCGGGGGCTGTATTTTTATCGCATCACCAACGTCGGCGATGCGGTGGGGCTGTTCTCGAACCGCAACCACAACGCTGTATTTATGGCGCTTGCCGTCTGCATTGCCGCGCGGCTGGCGGTGCCGGCGGTGGAGGCGCACCGATGGCCGGTGGCAGGCGCGCTCGCTGCTTCGGCGCTGGTTCTGACGGTGATGACGCTGGTCAACGGATCGCGCGCAGGACTTGCGATCCTCTTTGTCGCATGGCTCGTGTCCTTTGCGTGGCTTGCGCTGGGCCTGCGCGATACGGTCCGCAACACGACCTATGGGAAGTACATAAAGATCGGTGCGGTGGGGCTCGGTCTCGTGCTGGTCGCGATCGCCGCGCTTCTCGTGCTGAGCGGCACCAGCGGCGCGGCAAATCGGCTGAGCGCAATGGA
Organism: Alteraurantiacibacter sp.; assembly: GCA_049646405.1. Taxonomy (GTDB): domain Bacteria; phylum Pseudomonadota; class Alphaproteobacteria; order Sphingomonadales; family Sphingomonadaceae; genus Alteraurantiacibacter. The sequence goes on along the minus strand of JBARVT010000044.1, from coordinate 12,366 downwards.
AGGCGTGGACGAACTGCGCTTCCGGATATTGCCGACGCTCGTCTCGATGTCTGCGGAGACGCAGCCTTTCGGGGTCGGTTTCGGCGCGTTTGAATATGCCTATCGCATGGTGGAACCTGCCGAATTGCTCGGCCCGGCCTATCTCAACAACGCCCATAATGACTGGTTGCAACTCGCGATCGAGGGCGGAATTCCCGGGCTTCTGATCCTCGCAACCGGTATCTTTGTCATGCTGCGGCAGGCGCTTCGCCTTCGCAATGCGAGTGTCCCCACGCCGGGCGGCGACTGGGATCGGCGCGAGGCTATAGCCGACGCCACGATGGCGTTTGTCGTCATCCTACTACTCGCTGGGGCCAGCATCTTCGACTATCCGGTGCGCACGCCGTCTGTCATGGCGCTGGCCACGGTTTGCCTTGCAATGCTTTGTTCCCCTGCGATAAGCGGTTTTTCGAGGAATTCGGACCCGGCTGGCGAGTTCGAAGAGGGAAGCGCGCCGTCACATGAAGGCCGCGATTGAAGTGGGTCATGACGCGCAAGGATCGTAACATTTTCCGCATCGCAGGCGGTCGGACACAAGCTATGCGGTTGCATTGCTGCACGACCGCAAGCGCCGCTCCCATTGTATTCGGGCGCGTAGTGCGCTGACAGGTTGCCGACTATGGATACCACCAACACCATGCCCCCGGGGAACTCCGCCTCCTTTTTCGAGACGGGTTCCGCCGCGCCCAATCCGGCGGCGTCTTCGCCCTACCGGACGGGCGTGCCGATCATCGAGCGGTACTGGCGGCTGTTCCTCAACAACAAATGGCTGGTGCTGGCCATCGTAATGGCGGCGCTCGTCATCGGCACAATCATCACGCTGCTGCAGACCCCGCAATACCAGGCGACCACGCGGGTGGAGATCAACGCGGTCGACAACACCGTGCAAGATGTCGAAGGCGTCGCTACCGAAGATCCCAACGGGGATCGGCTCTATTTCGCTACGCAGTATGAATTGCTCGAAGCGCGGTCGCTGGCAGAGCGCGTCGCCCGCGAGGCCAACCTAGCCGAGAACGACGCTTTTCTCGAAGCATTCCAGCTCGAGGCGCTGCCGCAGAACCGCGCGGTCGATATAATCGCGAACGTCCTGCTCGCCAATGTCAGCATCGATCCGCTCGCGGGCTCCCGGCTGGTCGACATCGGGTTCACCAGTCCGGACAGGCAGGTGTCGGCAAATATCGCTAACGCTTGGGCAGCGGCGTATATCGAATCGAACATGGATCGCCGCTTTGGCGCGACGCGCGAGGCGCGCGATTTTCTCGAGCAACGTATCGCGGACTTGCGCGGCCAGTTGGAAGAAAGCGAGCGCGCGCTGATCGACTATGCATCGAGCCGCGACCTCTTTACGCTCGAAGCGAGTGGCGGTGAAGGCGGTTCGAGCGAGGGCACGGCGGCGCAGACGCTCGTCGCCTCGGAGCTCGCTGACCTGAACGCGCAGCTCGCCGAGGCGACGTCGGCGCGTATCCAGGCGCAGTCGGCGCTCGCCACTGCGGGCCAGTCGGCCACGACCAACGCCTACGTACAGTCGCTGCGCGACCGGCGCTCCGAACTGGTCTCGCGCCGAGCCGAGCTGCTCACCCAGTTCGAGGATCGCTATCCTCCGGTGCAGGCACTGACGGCGCAAATCGACCAGCTCGACTCCGAAATCCGGCGCGAATCCGGGCGCTCGAGCGGAGCCATCCAGGCCGCCTACCAGCAGGCGCAGGAAAACGAAGCGCGGCTGCGTGCCCGGGTCAATGAATTGCGCGGCCAGTTCACCACCCAGCGCCGCGACAGTGTGCAGTACAACATCCTCCAGCGCGACGTGGACACGACCCGCGAGCTTTATAACGCGCTTCTCCAGCGGTTTCGCGAGATCGGCGTTGCGGGGGTAGGCGATAATAACATTGCTGTGGTCGACGCGGCACAGGCGCCCAATGGCCCGGTCTCGCCGAGCCTGATCCGCAACCTTCTGCTTGCGCTTATCGGTGGCTTTGCCGCTGCGATCGGCGTGCTGTGGCTGCGCGACCAGCTCGACCAGTCGATTCGCGATCCGCACGAAATTCCGACACGCCTCGGCTTGCCGCTGCTCGGCGCGATTCCGCAAACGGAAAGCGAGGATATCCTCGACGACGTGGTCGACCCAAAGACGGAGGCCTACGAGGCCTATCTCAGCCTCGTCACAAACCTGTCGTTCAGCGGCCGTCAGGGTGTGCCGAAGAGCATCATGTTCACAAGTGCGCGCCCGGCCGAAGGCAAGAGCGTAAGCGCCATCGCGGTCGCTGGCATCCTCGCGCGGCAGGGCAAGAAAGTGCTGTTGCTCGATTCCGATATGCGCAATTCGGGTATCGACCGTTATCTGGGCCAGCAGAGCCGGGGTCTGAGCCATTACCTCGCTGGCGAGGCCGACTGGCGCAACATGCTCGTCACGTCCCAGGATCGCGGCTTTGATGTGCTCGGTCACGGCAAGACCCCGCCCAATAGCGGCGACTTGCTGTCTGGCATGGCCTTCGCGCAACTTATGCAGCAGGCTTCCGAGAGCTACGATCATGTCATCGTTGACGGCCCGCCGGTCCTCGGCCTTGCCGACGCGCCGCTCATCAGTGGCAAGGTCGACGGAGTGATCATGGCGATGGTCGCCAATCAGGGCCGCTGGCGCGTGATCGAGAACGCCATCGGTCGTCTGCGCCGCGGCGATGCACGCATGCTCGGCGCAGTGGCCACCCGCCTCGATTCGCGTAACGAGGGCTATGGTTACGGTTATGGTTATGGCTATGGCTATGGCTACGGGCCGGGCGAGAGCACGACCTAAGGGGCCCGGACGATGGCGTTCCTCGCACGCATTATCGGCTCGCTGGTCCTTCTGGTGCTCGTGCCGCTCGCGGCCTTGCAAGCCTATGTGAACGCCGACAACGCCGTGCCGCCTGCCGCGCTCCAGCTCAACGGCATGCGGCTTGGCGAGATTGCGCGCGCGAACACCGTGTCGCTGGAGGAAGAGCAAGTTGCCTTCAGCCCTTCGCCGGCCGCGCTGTCGCTGGCGCGTGAAGCATTTGCACGCGAGCCGCTGAGCGCCGATGCACTTTTCGTACTCGCCATCGATGCGATCTATGCGGGGGACGAGCCCACCGCGCGTGCCATGATTGATGGATCGAGCGAGCTACAGAAGCGCAACATCTATGTCGGCCTGCTCAGCCTTGCCGCGAGCATCCAGGATAAGAACGCGGACGAGGCATTCGGGCTGCTCAACCAGCATGTCCTCGTCAACCCGACCCATACGCGCGTGCTGCTTTCAACGCTCAGCGACCGGCTGTTCGAACTCACGACCGTCGATGAGATCGGTGCGCTGCTCGACGAGCGGCCCGAGTGGGAAAGCGCCTTCTGGTCCGTCATGAGCCGCAACCCTGAATCGCTCGACGACCTGATCACGCTGCGCCTTCGCGAGAGTGCAGTGCCCGATCGGATGGGCGACCAGGCGCTGGTACGCAACCTTATCGCTGCCGGTCGCTTTGCGGATGCATTCCGTATCTGGCGCGCTGTGGACGAGGGCGCGACTCATCCGCTCGGCTTTGCCAATAGCGAGAGCTTCGCCCCGCTCGGCTGGGAATTGGCGCAGCGTGGCAATGTCTATGCCACTCTGGGAGGCGACCGGATGGCGCTTTTCGTCGCTCGCGGGCGACGTGCAGTGTTTGCCGAGCAGGTCGTGCTTCTGACGGCAGGAAAGTATCGCCTCACTGTCGATGGGCCGGGGGCGGACGACCCGAATATCTTCGCAAACTACCGCTGCGCATCGCAGGAGCGGGGCAAGTCGGCTCGCATCCCTTTCGGCGAGAGTTTCACAGTCGATGGCAGTTGCAACGCATATCTTCTGATGCTGGAGGCAGACACGCTCAACACCGGCGATCTTCAGACCGAGATCGACGTTCTCGACCTCCAGCGGATCGGCTGATTTCTACGAGACGGTTTCGCGGATCCTCTTGAGCGTCCGCAACAGGCCCTCGGCAGCGTCGAGCGGCAGGCAGCTCGGCCCGTCGCACAGCGCCTTGTCAGGATCGGGGTGGAATTCAAGGAAGACGCCGTCCGCTCCTGCCGCCACCGCCGATTTCGCAATCACCGCAACGCCTTCGCGCCGCCCGCCCGTGCTGCCGCCCGAAGTGCGGGGGTCCGCGCCGGGCAGTTGGACCGCGTGCGTGGCATCGATCGTTACCGGCACTCCGAGCGACTGCATCTGCTGGATGCCGAGCATGTCGACGACGAGGTTGTTGTAGCCGAAGCTCACCCCGCGCTCGCACATGATCGTCGGGTTGTTCTCGCCGGTCACCTCGCCGACCTTGGCGATGATGTTCTTCGAATCCCATGGGGCAAGGAACTGGCCGCGTTTCACGTGATACCACCCTCCGCGCTCCGCCACCGCTTTCGCTCCCGCCACGACGAGGTCGGTTTGGCGGCAAAGGAAGGCGGGCAACTGCACCACGGCGGCGACCTCCGCAACCGGCTCCGCCTGCTCGGGCGTGTGGTAATCTGTGACGACCGGTACGCCGAGCGCGTCGCGCACCTCGCTAAGGATCCTGAGCCCGTCTTCCATGCCCGGCCCGCGATAGGACGTGATCGAAGAGCGGTTCGCCTTGTCGAAGCTTGCCTTGAAGATATACGGCAGGCCCAGCGTGTCACATACGCCTTTCAGATGTTCGCCCACGCGCAGGGCGAGATCGCGATCCTCCAGCACGTTGAGGCCCGCCATCACCACCAGCGGCTCTCCGGTGCCGATGGTCATGTCGTGGCTGACGAGAGTGAGCTTGTTCATGGCGGAATCTTTCGCTGCGATATCGGGGTGATTGTGGCCGCTGCCCTTCGGGCCGGGCGCGGCAATGTCAAGGGAAGTCGGGCATAGCGGGACGCCTAAAGCGGTTCCCTTCCGCGCCCGCCTATGTCAAGGCGCGCGCGAATGCATTGCGTGCCGGAGCCCCGATGACCTCGTTCGCCAAGAAGCTGCGCCTTTATCGTCAGAACCGCGCGTTTTACCGCGAACAGCGGGCGGGAAGCGGCTACGCCTTCATCCATATCAACAAGTGCGGCGGCACCAGCATTGAGCGCACGCTGGACCTCTACAAGCTGCACGACACGGCTCAGAAACGGATCAAGCATATTGGCCGCGCACGGTGGGATGCGATGTACACCTTCTCTGTGGTGCGCCATCCCTATTCGCGCGTCTGTTCGCTGTACGAATTCCGCGTGAAGACTAACCAGACAGGGCTAGGCGACCGGCCGGTCGATCTGGATGAATGGGTGCGCCTGGTGTTCGAGGAGCGCGATCCCGCCTATCGCAACAAGCCTCTGATGTTCGCGCCATGCTTCGAATGGCTGTCCGATGACGATGGTACGATCATGATCGACGAGTGGTTCCGGCTGGAGGAGCTCGACAGCCACTGGCCGCACATCATGAGAAAGACCGGGGCGCGCGAATTGGCGAGGCACAATTCGACTTCAAGCTTCAACGAACTGCGCGCGCTGGAACGGCTTTCGCCGCAATCCGTCGCCACCATCGACCACGTCTTCGCTAGGGATTTCGAGACCTTCGGCTACAACCGCGCAGAATCCATCACGCAGCCCGCGGGAGACGTCGCATCCGCACCCTGATCGTCGTTCCCAGCCGGTATGGATCAACCCGCTTCCCGGTCAAGCCGCTGCATCAGATCGCCGGCGTCAGCCTGCTCGCCCGTGTAGCAAAGATTGCTGCCGATGTCGCCGCGGCGCGAGCTGACGTCTCTTATGTTGTCGCTACCGACCACGTCGAGATCGAGGCGCATGCCAAGTCCATCGGGGCGCCGGTCGTGATGACCGACCCGGAACTTGCCTCCGGAACCGATCGTGCTCTCGCCGCTGCTAAAAGCCTCGCCTATACGCCCGATTTCGTGGTCAACCTCCAAGGCGATGCGCCGTTCACGGACCCGGCGCATATCGAGGCAGTGATCGCGGCGGCGGAGGCGTCGGATGCCGATGTCGTCACCCCCGTAATCCAGATGGACTGGGACGCGCTTGACCGGGTGCGCGACCAGAAGATGCGCGAGCCGTTCTCCGGCACCAGCTGCATCCGCCTTGCGAACGGGCGGGCGATCTGGTTTTCCAAGCAGGTCGTGCCAGCCATCCGAAAGGAGGACCGGCTTCGTACGGAACAGCGGCTTTCGCCGGTGTTCCGACATCTCGGTCTTTACGGCTATCGCATGGACGCGCTGGAGCGGTTCGCCGCGCTGCCGGTCGGACATTACGAGGCACTGGAAGGTCTGGAGCAGCTGCGCTTCCTCGAAAACGGCATGACGATCGACACGGTCGCGGTCGATAGCGGGCGGTTTGCGATGTGGGGCATCGATACGCCGGAGGATGCCGCGCTCGCCGAAGCGATCATCGCCGAACATGGCGATCCGTTTGAAACGGGCGTCGCAATGTGACCCGGCTTGTCTATATCGTGCGCCATGGCAACACGTTCGATGCAGGCGATACCGTGCTGCGCGTCGGAGGTCGGACAGACTTGCCTCTCTCCCAATCGGGGCGCGAGCAGGCGGCGAGGCTCGGTGCGCATTTCGCCGAGACGGGGGTACGATTTTCCGAAGCGATAACGGGGCCGCTGCTGCGCACGCGGGAAACAGCCGAAGCTATTCTCGCAACGCAAACGTCGCCACCGCTACTTCACCTTGCTGAAAGCCTTCGGGAAATCGATTACGGACCCGATGAGGGGCGGCCCGAGGACGAAGTGGTCGCGCGGATCGGTGCAGACGCGCTTACCGCCTGGGAAGCCGGGTCATCCGTCCCACCTGGCTGGCTGGTCGACCCCCAGGCATTGGAACGTGACTGGTTGGCGCTGTTCGATGCTTTGTCCATCGATAACAGCGACCCGGTTCTCGTCGTGACGAGCAACGGCATCGCCCGCTTCGCGCTTTCAGCGCTGGATGGGGCTGGAGAGCATGAGGCGAAGCTGAAAACCGGTGCCTACGGCATGATCGAACTCGACGGATCCTCGCGGAAAGTTGTAAAATGGAATTCAAGACCTTGAGATAATTGCGCTCCTGCTCCATGCACCTCACAAAATCCGGGGGCACGGCAAACATGAGTGAGGTTACGCTTTCGTACGACCGGCGGACGGTCGACAGTCCGAATCCTGTGGTGCGTTTCGCTCACCGGTCTCGTATGAGGACATCGATCGCGCTGGCCGATGCGCATGTCCCTAAAGGCGGGCGGCTCATCGATTTCGGTGCCGGGACGGGGACTTTCCTTTCCAGCTTCGCGAAGTCGCGAAAAGACATCTCCGCTTGCGCTATAGAACCCTATCAAGAGATTGCCGACCCCGATATCGAGCAGATGAGCGACCTGGCCGACGTTGCCAGTGAAAGCGTCGATGCGATTACCTGTCTTGAGGTGTGCGAACACCTGACTGACGAAGAACTCGACAAATTTCTCGCTGATGCCCACGCTGCGCTGAAGCCTACGGGTCGGCTCATTGTTACGGTCCCGATCATGTATGGCCTGACGCTTCCGGTGAAAGAAGGCTCGCGGATGCTGATCTATCGCAATGGGAGCCAGTATTCGGCGAAGGAGATGATCCGGGCTGTCGCTGGTAGGTCGATCACACGTTCGGAAAGACGGCAGAAATCGCACAAAGGGTTCGATTTTCGCTGGTTGCGGGGCAAGATCGAGCGCCGTTTCAAAATCGTCGAGCGCCAGACCAGTCCCTTTGGTGCACTGCCTTGGTGGCTGAATTCACAGGCCATCATGGTGTGCGCACGGAGGTAATCTGTCTCCCGTCGGGGTCGGTTACGCCGAAAGTCGTTCCCGCGGCGCATTCGGCGCAGACTGCTGATTACCGGCAATCTCGCGCATGGCGAGTACCATCGCAAGCGCACATCCGCTGGTAAGGCCGAGAAACAGCAGGCTGTTGACGAACCAGGCCTGCACAGCGAGGAAAATCACGATGGAGCGCATCCACCAGCCGCCGGTGTGACTGGCATCCATCTTCGCGGCAAGAATGAATGGTGCGACCAGGATCAGGAGAACACCTGCAAGCCCCATATCGAAACCAACTTCAAGGAGTTGGGAGTTGATCGTCTGCACGCCGCCCAGCTCGTTCAGTCCGGCGGCGGTGCCATAAACCTGGAAGAGCTCCAGATTATATCGCCCCATCCCGACGCCAGTTATCAGTTCGCGGGGGTTTTGCAGAAGGAAATCAAATCCATAGAATTCCTGGCGGTAGACAACAGTGTTGTCGAGCCCGTATTCCAGTTCGATCATCCGCCGCTCGACCAGCAGGGAGCCCGACGACCACGTCTGCGAGGCAGCATCGGGGGCGAGAACGAAGAGCAGGCCTGTCAGAAGCACGAGCAGAATACCGCCGATCAACAGATAATGCGGGCGCGAAATGAACTGTAAAAGCCAGATGGCAACTGCGCCGAAGAAAGAGCTCGACAGCGTAAGCAGCCCGGCAAGGAGTGACGCGCCTGCGCCGACGAAGCGTCTTCCTTTGCCCTCTGCATCGATCGACGCGAGCAACATGAGAGCGATAGCACCTGCGAAGACGACGAAGCCCATGCGTTTGGGCTCGTCCGCCATGCCATTTATCCGCATCGCGCTCGCGCCCTCCTGGATCGGGGCGCCATAACCGCTTTCGTTATAGACCACCCCGCGATAAGGCAGGTTCAACAATTCTGCGACAATCTGATAGAACCCGGCGAACGCATGGCAGAGGGCGGCCACCGCCAGCCCCTTGACGATCGGAAGCAGGGACCCCGTCCGCGCTGTCACGGCATAGCCATACAGGAATACGAGCAGAATGTTGAGATAGAAGGCACCGCGCACGAAAGGCCGGCTGCCAGCGCCTCCCAGAACGACTGCATACAGCACAGCCACCGCTAGCACGACAAGGTAGAGCAGGGCGATACTCGTCACGATGCGTGGTATCTGCGCGACCGGCTTTACCAGCATCGCGCCGCCAAGGATGAGGGGCACGATATGACCCGGCGTAACAAAAGTGCCGAGCGGGATGAAGAAGTCGATCGACATCATCAGCGGCAAGATGACGATCAGCTTCTCCGGGCGATGCAGCAGGGCAATGGTCGCCGCCAAGCATAGCGCGACGACGATATAATCGAGAATGCCGAAGCCGAAGGCCAAATCCCGCAATCCTTATTCGCTGCGCCTGCCGCTGTGTCAGCTGACGCCAATGCGGAGTAGGTCGTGCAGGTGGATGATACCGACCGGGCGCGAATCTTCCAGTACGAAAAGCTGGCTAATCTTGCGCTCGTTGAGATCGCGCAGCAGCGCGGCGCACAGCGTATCAGGCGCGACGGCAAAGGGGTTGCGGCCCATCGCCTCGGCCACGCCGTCCGGGCGCTCGCCGCGCGTCAGCAGGCGCCGGACATCGCCGTCGGTAAGGATGCCAGCAAGCCTGCCTTCGCTATCCGTGATCCCCACGCAGCCCATGCCCTTGTGGGATATCTCTGCAATGGCGTCAGTCAGGCTGGCGCTTTCGGGCGCGAGCGGCATGGCATCGCCCGTGTGCATCAGTTCGCCAGCCGTTACGAGCGAAGCACCGAGCTTGCCGCCGGGGTGGTAGAGCTTGAAATCGTCCGCGCGGAAGCCGCGCATTTCGAGGAGCGCCACAGCAAGCGCGTCGCCCAGCGCCATCATGGTGGTGGTCGAGGTTGTCGGCGCGCGGGTTTCGGTGCAGGCTTCGGCCATGTCGGGCACGAGCAAGCGCAGGTCCGCCGCCGATCCGAGAGAACTTTCCGCCACCGCTGTCATCGCGATCAGCGTGACGCCATGACGGCGCGAATAGGCGACGAGGTCGCCGAGCTCGCGCGTCTCGCCCGAGCGTGACAGGGCGATGATGGCATCGTCAGTCGTTATCATGCCGAGATCGCCATGGCTTGCTTCTGCGCCATGCACGAAATAGGCGGGCGTGCCGGTAGACGAGAGTGTCGCCGCGATCTTGCGCGCGACATGGCCGGACTTGCCGATCCCAGTGCAGATCACGCGGCCTTCCAATGCAGCGATGGCGCGCACGGCGGCGGCAAGGTCGGTGCTCAGCGAATCCTGGAGCGCGCGCATTCCGTCGATCTCGACGGCGATAACGCGGCGTGCCGCATCTAGGATCGCGTCATCGTCCATATCGCGGCGAACGCCAGAGGTGGCGGCGAGATCGTTCATCCCGGTAACTTTCCGAATTTCGTGTGTTAGCAGGCTGCGCCGGTTAGACGCTTTGCGAGCCTGCTGCAACCGATGGCGAGGGCGCGGTGCCTGATTTCGCGAGTGCATCCCTATAGATGCGTTCGCAGTCTGCCGCGACGCGATCCCAGTTCCACGTTTCGCAAACGTGAGCCACGCGGGCGGTCCTATTCCCGCTCCATACGTTCTCGCTTACGTGTCCCGCGATAGCGGCGGCGAGGGCGGCGGGCTCGCTCGGAACAAGCTTGCCTTGCGATGCCTTGACGATGCGCGGGATTGCTCCTGCGGGCGATCCGATGACCGGCAGTCCCGCCGCCGCCGCATCGAGCGCGGTAAGGCAGAAGCCTTCCTCGGTGGAGGGCTGCACGTAGATATGCGCTGCGTCGTAAGCGGCGGCGAGGTCTTGATCGGAAAGCGAAGTGCGCAGCTTGATGCTGTCCTCCATACCGCGCGCGGCAATTGCGCCTTTCAGTGCATCGAAATAGGCAGGCACGCGGCCCGGCGCGCCGGCCAGCGTCCACTCGACCGCAACGCCCTGCTCGCTCAGCCGAGCGACGATATCGGGGGTGAGATGCTGGCGCTTGTGCGGCACGAAACCGCCTACGGTTAGCAAGCGTACTGGTTCGCCATCGGCGGGGCGACGCAAGGCGGGCGGTTTCATGAGCGAAAGGATCGTGTCGGTCACGCCGTGCTCGACCACTTCGATTGCGCGTCCAGGCAGCACTTCGCGCGCTAGCCCTGCGACCTGCTCGCTCGGCACGAGATAGCGCGCGTAATCGTGACGGTGCAGCCGCGCGCGGTTCTTGCGCGCCACTGCAACGAGGCGCGCTTTGTCCGCGAGGCGTTTGTGCAGGGGGCTCGCATCCCACGTCACCGCGCATTCGTGAGGCGGGAGGTTGTGGATCATGGCGACGCTCGCCACGCCGTTGGCGGCGTAGGCTTCGGTGTCGAGGATCTCCATGAGAAACAGACCGAACATGACATGCACCACGTCGACCTCGCCCGCTGCGATCATCCGCCTGCATTCGGCGTTGGCGGCTGCGCAAAAGGCGTAGCGGTCTTCCCGCGACGGGGCACCATGGGGCGAGAGGTCCGGCCCGATCCGCCGCACGGAAAAGTTCTGCGCGGCGTCGATATCGGGAAAGGCCGGGTTGGGGGCGATCAGGGTCACGTCATGGCCTCTCGCGGCCAGCGCGGTTGCTGTCTTGTGCACCGTCATCGCGGTCCCGGCGATGCGAGGCAGGAAATGCTCGGTGAGAGCGAGGATACGCATCAAGAAGCGCCCCGGATGCGGCGTAGCTGGCGCATGATGGCTTGCGAGGCCGGTATGCCGAGCGCGCTGCGGAGGGTCCGCTCGACGTTGCCGCCGGATCGCTTACCCGGTACGATGGCTTCGGCCTCGACGAGCAGGTTGCGCGCGAAATCCGGGTGATGCTGCAGGGCCTTTACTGCGACGCTGTCCATGCGGCGAGCGATGGCACCAGCGACTTCTGGGGGGATCGCCTCGCTGAAATGGCGCGCCACCTTGCGGGCAACTTCGGCTCGGGCTTCGAGCTTGGTCAATTCGTCGTCGGCGGAGACGCGGCGGCGGGTGTCGTGATGGCGATAAAGGAACCGCACCTCGGGCACGGCGCGGAACAGGTGGCCGCCCATCACCGTGCGCAGCAGCAGGTCGCCATCCTCGTCGGTGCTCAGGCTTTCATCATAAGGACCGAGTTCGAGCAGCAGGTCGCGCGGAAACAGCGCGCCGCTGTGATGGAGGAACGGCGCATCGAGGAGGCGGACGAGTTGTGCTTCGCGGGTCTCGATGACAGTCGTGAAGGTGAGGTTGTCTTGCGATTTTCCGCTGCCGACATGGATGTGCCGGGTCGGGGCGAACGGAATGATGCCCGGTTCGCTTGCAGCCAGCAGCGAGGCGATATGATCGGGATCGAGCGCGTCGTCGGAATCGAGTAATTTGATATAAGCGCCGCCTGCCTCGCGCACGCCGCGATTGCGGGCGGCGGCCTGGCGCGAGTTCTGCTCCAGTGTGATCAGGCGCGTGGGGAAGGGCGACGCTTCGAGGGCGGCGGCAAAGATGGCTGCGTAGTCCGGGCCGGAGGCATCGTCCACGACGATCCACTCAATCTGGCGGTAGGT
>JBARVT010000043.1:0-11216 GCA_049646405.1 Alteraurantiacibacter sp. | reverse complement strand
CGGCAAATCCGCCTGCGCCGGTCATCCAGCCTTTCCAGACGTCGATGCCGCCATCAGTTCCGCGATAGGAGATGATCTTCTGTCCATCGACTTCGTAACTCGATGCAAAAAAACCGATGGTTGAATTGTAACCGTCAGGGAGAACGCCGGTATCGTCGCTGGTAATACCGATATCGATGTGCCCGATTTGATCTCCATCGAGATCGACCCCGGCTTCGTAACCACGGTTGTAGGAATCCATGGCCAGTAGGGCGAGCCAGATTTCCATATCGGCATCGATATCGTTGCCGGTTTCGTCCTTTTCGGGAAGTTCGGCAATTTGTATCGTTTCGGACAGGTCGTCGCCGTCGGGGATGGTATCATCCTGGGCGCTGGTCGGCCCGGAAAGGCTGTAGGTCAAAGCCTGGCCATCGAAGCCTTCCTGAACCTGTGCGGTAATCTCGAGAGAAACCTTCTCGCCGGCGTCGATGGCGGGGATCGACCAATTCTCGATATCGAAATCGAACGTCCCCGCACTTTCCTGTGCGGATTGAAGCAAAAGGCCGTCGGGAAGTGCGGTGGAAAGATCGACGTCGCGAGCCCGCGCGGCACCGTTGTTCGTTATCTCGATCCGGAACGTCACGATCTCGAAGATCTTCGGTTCCGGGTTACTGCTGACAAGCTCGATCGTTGTTACGAGGTCCGCCTCGTTGTCGATCTCGACGTCTTCCGTCAGGTCGTCGCCCGCAGCTTCGGTATCCACCTGATCGAGCACGGGGGCGGACGGCACGAAGGTGATCGTTTCGCCGGCATAGCCGACCTCGACCTCGGCGACGATTTCAAGTGTCGTGGTCGCGCCGCTTTCCAGCTCGGGCACGCGCCATTCGCCGGTCGCTTCGTCATACGTGCCGAGCGTGGGCGTGGCGGAGACGAATGTCAGGCCTTCGGGAAGCGCCTGCGACAGCAGGATATTGCTGGCAAGCGCGGGTCCGTTGTTCTCAAGCTGGATGGTGAGGGTGAGCTGCTCGCCTTCCTTCGGCTTCTCCTCCTCGCTCGTCAGTGTGACCGTGGTGACGAGATCGGTTTCGTTTTCCACGGTCACGGACTGGCTTACCGGATCGCCGACGAGAGCTGCAGCATTCGTCGCAGTAGGTTTTCCGGTGGTGAAGGTCAGCGTGTCGTCGGACGTTCCAGCGCCCACACGTGCGCGAACCTCCAACACAGCTTCACCGCCCGCTCCTAGGGTGCCGATCGACCAGATCCCCGCTGCTGCGTCATACACCCCGAAACCGGTGGATGCGGAAACGAATTCGAGGCCTTCCGGCAGGAGCGCATCCAGACTGACACCGGTTCCGGCGATCAGCCCGTTATTTGTAACGCGTATGCGAAATACGACCTCGTCGCTTTCAGCCGGGGTATCGTCCCCGCTGACAAGTTGCATGCTTGCGATCAGTACGGCCGTCTCATCCATGACGCGGCCCTCCTTTCAAGAGCCCGCCACAGGCGGAAGCCGTCTGGAACGGCGAAAAACGAACGAAACCCCACAACGCGAAAGCGCTCATCGCGACCCCCAAGTCCCACGATCCCGCGTGCGAAGGGCCGGATGGCCGCCATGCCCGTCGCTTCTCGTGGCGACAGCACGGCCGGTGGTTTGAATGGTCCGGATGCGACCCGGGGGATCCAAGCCCCGTGCCGCGTGCCCCACACACGCCCCCGCAGGATCGAATCGCACTTAACCCCGAAAAATTTATAATATCAAGGCTTGCAGTTTACATTTTTCGCGGGCTTTCTTGCGCCACCGCGATGTGGCTAGGGAATCGTCTCCAGGCGCATCGTTTTGGGCATGCGGCGTCCGGGGGATCGGCGGGCATGTCATCGGGATCGTTCGACAATCCGCAAGTGTGGGGGACTGAAGTGGCCAAGGAAAAAACAGCGCGCAAACCGGCGAAGAAGGCCGGGGACGCGCCGACGAGGGAAACACCGACGGAGGGTGGCGTGCCGCCGCAATTCGCCAAGCAGATCGAGGCGCTGCGGGCCAGCGTACGCGAGAATTTCGGCAAGGCCGCGATGGCGATGATGATGCTGCCACGCTATCGCAATCAGGCGATCGGCGACCTGCAGCACCTCGTCCTCGAACCGCTGATGCGGGACCGGCTCGCCATGGCCTATCCCAAACCCGCCGAGGGCGAGGAAAGCGCCGTACCGCGCGAAATGATCGGTTTCGCCATCTGGGCGAACGTGTCCGAAGAGGTCGATGCGCGCATAACCGAACAGATCAAGACCGGCACTTTCCCCGTCCGCCTGAAGCCTGACGAATGGACTTCGGGCGATATCAAGTGGCTGTTCGACGTGGTCGCACCGACGCAGGAGGCGACCGTCTCCGTGCTCGCCAATTTCCGGCAGGTGGCAAAGGACGGGGCGCTCAAGCTACACCCGCTCATTACCCGCCTCCTGCCTGCGGAAACCCTCGAAAAGCTCGGCGCGTCGAAGCTGGCCGACAGCCAGCCCGCGCCCGAGGACACCATCAACTGAGCTGGCGCTCCGGCGCGGGTGCCTTCGCGGCTGGCTGCGCCGGATCGGGAATGGCGCAATGCCGCGCGATATAATTGCCATGGGGCGGCAGTTTCGCGACTGCCGCCGCAGCCTCGCGCGCATTCGCCTCGATATAACGGGCAAGCTCCGCGCCGCTCACCGCGCGCGCCATCGGGTGGTAGCTCACTGGCTCCAGCCCCTGCCCCAGCATCACCTGCACCCAACTCGGAATGTCGAACAGTTCGAGATTGTGCCGGTGGACCATGCCGGTCGCGCAGAACAGTGCGATCTTCTGCGCGAGGCTGTCGGGCAGCTCCATCTTCCGCACACGCTGCCACAGCGGCTCGGGCCGCTCGTTCAGCGTGTAATGCAGCACGATGAAGTCGCGAATGCTTTCGTACTCGAAATCGGTTTGCGCATTGTATTCGGCAATCGTCGCTGGAGCGAAACGGCTGTCAGGCCAGCAATCGACCAGCCGCGCGATGGCGGACTGGATCATGTGAATGCTCGTCGATTCCAGCGGTTCGAGGAAGCCGCCCGCCAGCCCCAGCGCGACGCAGTTCCCTACCCAGCCGCGCTCCCGCTTGCCGGTCGTGAAGCGCAGCAGGCGCGGTTCGGCCAGCGGCTCGCCCGGCAGGTTGGCGAGCAGCGTTTCGCGCGCCTCGTCCTCGCTCCAGTGGTCTGCCGCAAAAACCATGCCGTTGCCGCTGCGATGCTGGAGCGGAATGTGCCACTGCCAACCGCCTGCCCGCGCGGTGGAGCGGGTGAAGGGTTCGGGCGGCGCATCCCGCCGCGTCGGTACCGCAAGCGCGCGGTTGCAGGGCAGCCAGTGCGACCAGTCAGAATAGCCGCTCCCCATCGTCTCCCCGATCAGCAGCGCGCGAAAGCCGGTGCAGTCGATGAAGAGTTCGCCCGCGATCTCACGTCCGCCATCGAGGCAGAGCGCGCTGACATTGCCGCTCGCCCCGTCCTGCCGCACCGCGCCGATCCGCCCTTCCACGCGGCGCACCCCTCGCGCCTCGGCATAGCGGCGCAGGAAAGCGGCATAAAGCCCAGCGTCGAAATGATAGGCATGCGCAGGCGTGGCCTTCACCCCGTCGCGGCCCGCCTTGCCGAACTTGCCGACATGGGCGGCGAGCGAGTTAGGCGCGAAATCGTCGATAGAGCGCGTGCCACCTTCTGCGTGGTGGCGCAGCCAGTACTGGTGGAAGGGCAGCTTGCCGATCTGGTTGCCGATTGTGCCGAAGCCGTGGAAATAGCTCTCGTTCCTGGCTTTCCAGCCGGAAAATTCGATGCCGAGCTTATAAGTCGCAGCAGTCGCGCGCGCGAACTCGTCCTCGTCGAAGCCGAGCACGCGGTTGAAGACGTGGATTTGCGGGATCGTCGCCTCGCCCACGCCGACTGTCCCGATGGCTTCGCTCTCGACCAGCGTAATCGACAGCTCGCGCCCGAACCAGTTGGCCAGCGCCGCCGCCGCCATCCAGCCTGCCGTGCCGCCTCCGGCAATCACCACTTCGCGTATCGGCTGCGCCCCCGTCATGCGGATGTGTCTATAAGTGACCGCGAAGGTTCGCAACGATGCGTTGTCCCCCGCGTTTCGAAGACCCTTGCAACCGTTCGGACACGGCGCTAGATGGCCCGCCTGCCGGACGCTGCTCCGGCCGCGAATGGTGCGGGCGTATAGCTCAGTGGTAGAGCACTATGTTGACATCGTAGGGGTCCCAAGTTCGAACCTTGGTACGCCCACCATTCGAAAATCCTGACAGCGAATTTCAACCCCGGTCGATGCGCTCCTGCGCCTCGGCCTCCATCTGTTTGAGTTCGCGGATCGTCTTCTCGATGGCGCTGTGCTGCACCTGCAATTCGTTCAGTCGCTCGTTGATGCGCATTTGCAAGTGGCGCATCTGGCCGACATTGCCGCTCTCGTCATCGTAGAGCGAGAGGAACTCGCCAATCTCGCGGATGGAAAAGCCCAGCCGCTTGCCGCGCAGGATCAACTGCATCCGCCCCATCTCACGCTTGGAATAGGCACGCATCGTGCCGACGCGCTGCGGGGCGATAAGGCCCTTGTCCTCGTAGAAGCGCAGCGTACGCTGGGTGACGCCGAGCGCCTCGGCGGCTTCAGCGATGCTTTTGAGCGGCTCGTCGCCCTGCGCCTCGTTCATGGTTGCCACGTCGTCGGAAATCAAAACGTACCTCCTTTCGCAGTGGCCGCCGCTTCGCGCTTCGACTTTTCCTCGGCAACGAGCGCCTTCTTCTCCAGCTTGCCGACCAGGGTCTTGGGCAATTCATCGCGAAATTCGTAGGCGTCGGGCATCTCGATGGGGTTGAGCCGCATCTTCAGGAACGCCTCCAGCGTTCCCGCATCCAGTTCCTCGCCCTCGTGCAACGCGATGAAAAGCTTGGGCGCTTCGCCGCGATAGGCATCGGGGACACCGATCGCGACCGCTTCCTTCACCGCCGGATGCTCGTATGCCGCATCCTCGATAGCGCGCGGATAGACATTGTAACCGCTGCACAAAATCAGATCCTTGATACGATCGACGATGAAGAGATAGCCGTCGCTGTCGAGATAGCCGATGTCGCCGGTTCGCAGCGATTCGCCGAAGAATGTGTCCTTCGTCGCATCGGGACGGTTCCAGTATCCCTTCATCACCTGCGGCCCGCGCGCGCAGATTTCGCCGCGATGATCGGGACCGATGCCGATGACAAGATTGCCCTCCTCGTCGCGCAGTTCGACGATCGTGTGCGGAAAGGCCGGGCCGGCGGAGTTTTCCTTCACCGGCGTGCGGCCGAGCAGCGGGTTACTGGTGATGATCGGGCTGGCCTCGGTGAGGCCGTAGCCTTCGGACACGGGCGATCCGGTTCGCTTTTCGTATTGCATCCGCACTTCCAGCGGCAGCGGCGCGCCGCCTGAAATGCTGGTGCGCACGGCGGAGAGGTCCGGCACCTTGTCGTCCGGCAGGCTGCCAAGCGCGTTGTAGATGGTCGGCACGCCGAAGACTTGCGTCGGCGGCTTGCGCTTGATGGTCTTGAGCACCTCGTCCATTTCGAAGCGCGGCAGCAGGACGAGTTCGGCCCCGGTGTCGATCCCGAAATTCATCACGCAGGTCAGTGCGAAGACATGGAACAGCGGCAGCACGCCCAGTGTACGCTCCTGCATTTCGCGCTCCTCCCCCACATGCAGCATCATCTGCGCGCTGTTCGCGGCAAGATTTGCGTGCGTGAGCATGGCACCCTTTGGCCGCCCGGTCGTTCCGCCTGTATACTGGAGCACCGCCACATCTGCGGGCACCCGCTCCACCGATGCGGGAGAGGCGTCGTGCGCGGCCAGGTCGCGATAGTCGAGATAGGCCACCCCCTCGCGGCGCTGCGCCAGCGAGGCGCGCTTGAGCGTGCGCAGGCCGACCGATTTCAGGAACGGCAGCACGTCCGCCATCGGACACAGCACGACGCGCTCGAGATGGACCGCGCCATCCTCGTCCGCCTTGCCCCACGACGCCGCAACCTTGCCGTGCAGCAGTTCCAGATCAGGCACCGCGATCATCTTCGCACCCGAATTGGTGATGAGGAATTCGAGCTCGTCCTCGGTATAGAGCGGGTTGAGGTTCACTACCGTTCCGCCCGCCCGCAGCACGGCGAAATACATGATGACCGAATAGGGCGTGTTGGGCAGACACAAGCCGAAGCGGTCACCCTTCCCCAGCCCGTTTGCCTGCAAGCCGGTCGCGACCCGGTCCACCAGTTCACCGATTTCGGCATAGGTCCATTCGCGGCCCATGAAGTCGACGCAGACGCGCCTCGGCCATGTCGCCACCGCATGATCGAGCAGTTCGGTCAGCATGCGCGGGCGCAGCGTCCCGTTCGCATTCAGTATGCGACTCGTATCGAGCGGATGGGACTGGGCCGCCGGCTCGGTCATGCAATTTCCTTTCCCTCATCGCCGCCCGCTCGCCCTGCACGCCGTGTCGCACAGGGCCGAAAGCACGGCTTGATTTCGCGCTGCTTGACGTATAGGTCAAGTGTCATACTTTATCGTAATCATTCGGCGCAAAAGGTCAATCGCGCTGGAAAAGACCCAAAAACAGGAAAGGCCATCACACCATGACAGATGTCGTCATCGCGGGTTACGTCCGCTCTCCCTTCCACCCCGCACATCGCGGCGCGCTGGCGAAAGTCCGTCCGGACGATCTCGCCGCCAACACGATCAAGGGCCTGATTGAGCGGACGGGCGTGAAGGCCGAGGATATCGAAGACATCGTTATGGGCTGCGCCTTTCCCGAAGGCGAACAGGGTTTCAACGTCGCGCGCATCGTCGCGCTGCTGGCCGACCTGCCGCAAAGCATCGGCGGCATCACCATGAACCGCTTTTGCGGATCGAGCATGAGCGCGGTGCACTATGCCGCGGGCCAGATCGCCATCGGCGCGGGCGAAGTGTTCATCGCTGCGGGTGTGGAATCGATGAGCCGGGTGCCCATGGGCGGATACAACCCCCTCCCCAATCCCGAACTCGCCAAGCGTTCCGCTGCCTATGTCGGTATGGGCGAGACTGCCGAGAACCTCGCAAAGAAGTACGAGATTTCGCGCGGCACGCAGGAAGAATTCGCCGTCGATAGCCAGCGCAAGGCGGGTGAGGCGATGCAGAAGGGGAATTTTAAAGACGAGATCGTGCCCGTCACCTTGCCCGACGGCACGGTAGTCGACACTGACGGCACGCCGCGCCCCGACACCACAACCGAAGCGCTCGCGGGCCTGAAACTCGCCTTCGACGAAAACGGTTCGGTCACCGCCGGCACGGCCAGTCCGCTGACCGACGGTGCCTCTGCACTTCTCGTTTGCAGCGCCGATTACGCCGCCAAGAACGGCCTCACCGTGCTCGCCAAGATCAAAAGCATCGCCATTTCGGGCTGCGCGCCCGAGATCATGGGCATCGGCCCGGTTGAAGCGAGCAAGAAAGCTCTGGAACGTGCCGGCCTGACCATCGACGATATCGACGTTATCGAACTCAACGAAGCCTTCGGCAGCCAGGCGCTCGCGTGCATCGGCGACCTTGGCATCGATCAGAGCCGCGTAAATCTCGACGGCGGCGCCATCGCCGTCGGCCACCCGCTCGGCGCGACCGGCGCGCGTATTGTCGGCAAGACCGCCAGCCTGCTGAAGCGCGAAGGCAAGAAATATGGCCTCGCCACGCAATGTATCGGCGGTGGCCAGGGCATCGCCACCATCCTGGAGGCGGCAGAATGAGCGACAAGACCATCGCGAAAGTCTGCGTCATTGGCGCGGGCACGATGGGCGCGGGCATCGCGGCGCAGGTCGCCAATGCCGGTGTGCCCGTGCTGCTCCTCGACATCGTGCCCAGGGAAGGGGACGACCGCGACGCGGTGGCGAAGGGTGCCGTCGCCAAGATGCTCAAGACCGACCCTGCGCCCTTCATGGGCAAGCGAGCGGCCAAGCTGGTTGAAACCGGCAATATCGAGGATCACCTCGACAAGGTAGCCGAATGCGACTGGATCGTCGAAGCGATCATCGAACGGCTCGACATCAAGCAGGGCCTTTACGAGAAGCTGGAAAAGGTCCGCACTGAAGGCACAGCCGTCAGCTCGAACACGTCGACCATTCCGCTCGAACAATTGACTGACGGACGCAGCGATGCGTTCAAGAACGACTTCCTGATCACCCATTTCTTCAATCCGCCGCGTTACATGCGGCTGATCGAGATCGTCGCCGGACCGCACAGCGATCCGGGCACCGTTACGATGGTGAAGGACTTCGTCGATCGCAAGATGGGTAAGACCGTGGTGGATGCCGAGGATTCGCCCGGCTTCATCGCCAATCGCATCGGCACCTTCTGGATGCAGCAGGCGGTCAATTCCGCGTTCGACCAAGGGCTGACCGTGGAAGAAGCGGACGAGATCGGCGGCAAGCCGATGGGCGTCCCCAAGACCGGCATCTTTGGCTTGATCGACCTCGTCGGCATCGACCTGATGCCGCACCTGATGAAGTCGCTCACTAGCACCCTGCCCAAGGACGACTGGTATCAGAAAATCGCCCGCAGCGAACCGATCGTGGAGAAGATGATCGAGGACGGCTTCACTGGTCGTAAGGGCAAGGGCGGCTTCTACACCATGGAAAAGGGTGAAGGCGGCAAGCGCACCAAGATGGCGAAGGATTTGAAGAGCGGCGAATATCGCGCCGCCGCACGTCCCGGCCTCGTGCGTGGCCCGGCCAGCAAGGGCGACCTGAAAGCGTTGATCTCCGCTAAGGGCAAGGTCGGTGCGTATGCCTGGGAAGTGCTCGGCCCGACGCTGTCCTACGCCGCTAGCATAGTGCCCGAAGCCACTGCGACCGTGGTCGGCGTCGATGACGCGATGAAGCTCGGCTACAACTGGAAGCGCGGCCCGTTCGAGATGATCGACAATATCGGCGCTGCGAACCTCGTCGAGCGCCTGAAGGCGAGCGATTATCCGATCCCGCCGATCCTCGAGCAGGTCGGTGATGGCACCTTCTACCGGATCGAAAACGGCAAGCGGCAGTATTTCGGTACCGACGGTTCGTATCACGATATCGAACGCCCCGAAGGCGTGCTGCTTTTGGAAGACCTCAAGCTGTCGTCCGAGCCGCTGCTGAAGAATGGCTCCGCCGCGCTGTGGGATGTCGGCGACGGCGTCGTCGCGCTCGAATTCACCGGCAAAATGAACGCGCTGGACGAGCAGGTCATGAAGCTGATCCAGCAGGCGATCCCGCTGGTGAAGAGCGATTACAAGGCTATGGTCGTCTATAACGAAGGCGGCAATTTCTCCGCCGGGGCCAATCTCGGGCTCGCGATCTTCGCGGTGAACATCGCCGCGTGGAGCGAAGTCGAAAAGTCCATCAAGGCCGGGCAGGACGCTTACAAGGCGTTGAAGTATGCGCCATTCCCCGTCGTGTCCGCCCCGACCGGGCTGGCGCTTGGCGGTGGCTGCGAAATGCTGCTGCATTCGGACGCGGTCCAGCCGCATGCCGAGACCTATACTGGCCTCGTAGAGACCGGTGTCGGCCTGATCCCCGGTTGGGGCGGCTGCGGCGAGATGCTGAGCCGGTGGATGGCCAATCCGCGCCACCCCAGGGGTCCGATGGCAGCCATCGGCAAGGTCTTCGAGATCGTCTCCACAGCAACAGTCGCCAAGTCTGCTGCGGAAGCCAAGGATCTCGGCTTCATCCTTCACAAGGACGAGGTCACGATGAATCGCGATCGCCTGCTGTTCGACGCGAAGCAGAAGGCATTGTCGCTGGTCGAAGGTTATGATGCGCCCGAGAAGCCGGAATATCGCTTGCCCGGGCCGACCGGCAAGGCGGCGATGATGCTGGCTGTCGACGGCTTCCGCAAGCAGGGCGTCGCCACGCCGCATGACGAAACGGTGGCGGGCGAACTCGCCTACGTCCTGTCAGGCGGAGATACCGACATTACCGAAACGGTGACCGAGGGCCAGATGCTCAAGCTGGAACGCGAGGCGTTCATGCGCCTCGTCCGCAATCCTAAAACGCAGGCCCGGGTCGAGCACATGCTCGAGACCAACAAGCCGCTCAGAAACTGATCGAAAGGGAAAGACGACATGCAAGTCTATGAAGCCCCCATCCGCGACATGAAATTCGTGTTGGAGGAACTCCACACGGATGACGGTTTCGAAGAGCTCGAAGGGTTCGAGGATTTCGACGGCGACATGCGCACCGCGATCCTCGAAGAAGCCAACAAGCTGTGCCGCGACGTCTTGTTGCCACTCAACTGGCCGGGCGATCAGCAGGGTTGCCGGATCGAGAACGGCGTCGTCCGCACGCCCGACGGCTTCCAGGATGCCTACAAGCAGTTCTGCGAAGGCGGCTGGGCCGGCCTGGTGGTCGACCAGAAATGGGGCGGCCAGGGCGCACCGCATTCGCTCGCCAAAATGGTCGAGGAAATGAGCTGTTCGTGCAATCTCTCCTTCGGGCTCTATCCCGGCCTGACGGGCGGAGCGATGGTCTCTCTCGAGGCCTATGGCAGCGAGGACCAGAAGAATTTCTACCTGCCCAAGATGGCGAATGGCGAATGGTCGGGCACGATGTGCCTGACGGAAAGCCATTGCGGCACCGATCTGGGCATGCTGCGCACCAAGGCGGAACCGCAGGAGGACGGCAGCTACCTTGTCACTGGCAACAAGATCTTTATCTCCGCCGGCGACCATGACCTTGCCGACAACATCGTCCACCTCGTGCTGGCGCGCACTCCCGATGCGCCGGCTGGCGTGAAGGGCATTTCGATGTTCCTCGTGCCCAAATACATGCCGAAAGATGACGGATCGCTGGGCGACCGCAATCCGGCACAGGCGACCGCCATCGAGCACAAGATGGGGTTGAAGGCGTCGGCCACCTGTCAAATGAGCTTCGACGGTGCGAAGGGCTGGCTCGTGGGTGAAGAGAACAAGGGTCTCGAGGCCATGTTCGCCATGATGAACACCGAGCGTGTCGCGGTTGGCATCCAGGGCCTCGGCGTGGGCGAGATCGCCTACCAGTCGAGCGTCTATTACGCGAAGGACCGGTTGCAGGGTCGCTCGCTGTCGGGCGTGAAGAACCCGGATGGCCCGGCCGATCCGATCATCGTCCACCCCGATGTGCGCCGCATGCTGATGACGATGCGCGCTTACAACGAAGGGTGTCGTGCCGTCACCGCATGGGTTAGCCGCGCGCTCGAT